>NZ_JALQDN010000038.1:0-2313 GCF_023631205.1 Caballeronia sp. NCF2
TGTCAGCGTCGGATAGATACTCCTCATTTTCGTCGAAGTAAATTTCCCCAGTTTTTTGTTTGGCGCCGCCGCGTAAGCGGTGGCGCCCCGTCGATCACCGACCATATAGGCCTTCGCATTCGTCGGGGAGCTACCGGTGGTCGAGCTGGGAGAGGTTATGACGATTCTGGAATTGCATCGGCAGGGGCTGAGCATCTCGGCTATCGCCGTTCGACTAAATATGGATCGCAAGACCGTTCGCAAATACATTAAGAATGGTGTGCAGGCGCCTCGTTATGGTCCGCGTGCGCCGCGTCCTTGCGTCGTCGATTCGTTTGTCCATTACGTGACCGAGCGTGTGCGTGAGTACCCCGAGCTGAGCATTGAACGACTTCTTCGGGAGGTTCAGGCGATGGGCTACGTCGGCGGTCGCACAGCTTTGGGTGACTTGGTCCGAGAAGTTCGTCCGCCCAAGCAGCGTGGCTTCGAGGTGCGCTTCGAGACGCCGGCTGGAGCTCAAGCTCAAGTGGACTTTGCTCACTTCAATGTCGAATTTGATGACGTCCCTGGACAGCGGCGCTCGATCTGGTTGTTCTCGCTCGTGCTTGGACACAGCCGTTATTTGTGGGGCCGCTTCGTTGAGCACCAAGACCTTCAAACGGTTTTGCGCTGTCACATGGAAGCGTTTGAGCACATCGGCGGTGTTCCTCGAGAGGTGCTTTACGACCGCATGAAGGCGGCCGTGCTGGGCGAAGTCGAGAAGCACATCGTCTACAACGCAAAGCTCGTCGCATTCGCGCAGCACTATGGCTTTGCGCCGCGCGCATGCAAGGCATATCGCGCAAAGACTAAGGGGAAGGTCGAACGCCCATTTCGATACATCCGTCAGGACTTCTTCCTCGCTCGACGATTTCAGAATCTTGCCGACATGAATCGCCAGTTGCGTGAGTGGCTTGACTCAGTAGCCAATGTTCGTGTGCATGGCACGACGCACCGAGTTGTCGCGGAGCATTTTCTTGAGGAGCGCCCGACGTTGCAAGCGCTTCCCGCCGGTTTGTTCAATGGCGTGATCCGACTCGAGCGGCGTGTGAGTCACGAAGGACTCGTCTCAGTCGGCGGAAACTACTATAGCGTGCCCGACCGAACGCGCAAACGCACCCTCGAAGTTCACAGTCTGGCTCACGAAATCCGGATTTACGAGCAGGGCGAACTGCTGGCAGTGCACCCCGTGCTGGAAGGCCGACGACGAACGTCACTGCTGCCTGGCCACAGGCGCTCCGGTAAGCGCAAGCCGCAAACCGGACGCGCGCTGCCGCCTTCAAATGCAGGCGTCGCACGCCGGCCCCTAACGTTCTATGATCAGGTCGCGAAACGCCTAGCTGACGTTGGGAGGCATGCATGAACAGCGTTCCAAGCTCGACTGTCGAGCGGATACAGCGTTACCTCGTTGGCTTGCGCATGCCACGCGCTCTCGAAGCTCTAGATGCCACTCTGAAGCGCTTTGAGCAGGGCGACAGCTCAATGCTGGAAGTGCTCGAGACGCTGCTGGGCGAGGAATTCACTACGCGCGAGACACGGCGTATTCGGATGGCACTACAGACAGCAAGATTGGGCACAATCAAGACGCTCGCCGGATATGACTTCAGTTTCCAGCCGAGCCTCGATCGTGATCGGATCATGACGCTGGCGCAACTGGATTTCATCGAGCGGCGACAGGCGGTTCATTTCCTCGGGCCGCCTGGAACCGGTAAATCACACCTTTCCATCGCGTTGGGTGTCGAAGCGGTCCGCGCCGGCAAGAGCGTGTACTTCGGCTCGCTCGCCGAAATCGTCAGCTCGATGGCGAAGGCCGAGCGCGAAGGCAATCTGCCGCAACGCGTGCGCTTCCTCGCGCGCAACAGCCTGCTTATTGTCGACGAGATCGGATATCTCCCCATCGGCTCAAACGGCGGCAACCTGTTCTTCCAACTGATCAACGCCTGCTATGAGCGGTGCGCGATTATCTTGACTTCCAATCGCAGCTTCGGTGAGTGGGGCGAGGTATTCGGCGACAGTGTCGTTGCAGCAGCCCTGCTCGACAGGTTGCTGCATCACGCGATCGTGGTGCAGATTGAGGGCTCTTCTTACCGTCTGCGCGAGCATGCCGATTTACTCCCCGACCATCTACGCAACCGTCCATCATCTCTACACCCGGCATCTGCCGAAACGCCGCGCCGGCGCCCAGGACGCCCCCGGAGGAGCTCACCCGATCCCGAAAACGGCTGATCACCACGCAGATACAGGGTGGGGAATTTTACTCCGACAGTTTTGGGGAAACTAAGTCCGACGTTGACA
>NZ_JALQDN010000039.1:0-2475 GCF_023631205.1 Caballeronia sp. NCF2
GAGCTCACGGGTATCGATCGCAAGACGATTCGCCGCTATCAAGCGCTGTATGAGGCGCGGCGGGCGGATGGCGCAAACTCCTCCACCGCCGCGACCACCGGCTCCGGCGATCCGGTGGTCGCGCAAAATCCTCCACTCCCGCGACCGCCGGCTCCAGGCGGAGTGCCGGTTAGTTCCTTCAACTTCGCCCGTTCGGCCAGTGAGCCCCACCGGGAATGGATCGAACAGCAGGTGCGTTTGAAGCGCAACGCCCAGGCGATCTACCAGGACCTCGTTGACCAGCATGGCTTTAGAGCCAGTTACGAGAGCGTCAAGCGTTTCGTCCGGGCGCTGCGGCACGTCGATCCGGAACAGTTCGACCGTCTGGAGTTCACCGCCGGCGAAGAGGCCCAAGTCGATTACGGCGAAGGCGCGCCGACCCGCGATCCGAAGACGGGCCGCTATCGCCGGCCACGCCTGTTCGTCATGACGTTGAGGTATTCGCGGCGCAGCTTCCGGCGCGTAGTCTGGAAGTCCAGCAAACAGGTCTGGGCACAGCTTCACGAAGAAGCCTTTCGGTACTTCGGTGGCAGCGCGAGCTACGTCGTCCTCGATAATTTACGGGAGGGCGTGATCACGCCCGACTTGTATGAACCTGAGATCAACCGCCTTTACGCCGCGATGCTTGAACATTACGGCGTCGTCGCCGACCCGGCCCGCGTACGCGATCCGAATCGCAAGGGTGCTGTTGAAAACGCAATCCAGCATACGCAGAACACCGCGCTCACCGGCCGGCGCTTCGAGTCGCTCGAGGCCCAGAATGAATTCCTGATGCACTGGGAAGAGAACTGGGCCGCCAAACGCATCCATGGCCGTGCACGGCGACAGGTTGAAGCGATGTTCCAGGAGGAAAAGCCGCACCTGAAGCCATTGCCGGCCACGGCATTCCGCTACTTCACCGAGGTCGTGCGCACCGTCTGGGACGACACCACGGTGAGCATTGATCGGAGCAACTATGCGGCGCGGCCCGCGCCCATCGGGAGTCTCGTGTGCGTACGAATCTACGACACCACGATCGAGATCCGTGATCGCCGCTCGCAGGAGCTGCTGCGCACCCATCCACGCCACATGCAGCCCGGCTCCCTCGAACTGCCCGACAGCGAGCGCCCGTTCAATCCATCGCGCCAGACCAGTCTCGCGCTGGCCAGCGCCACCGACATCGGTCCACAAACGAAGGCACTGTGCCAGCACTTGTTCGACGCCGAAGGTCGCGTCGGCCACCGCGGCATGTGGGGCATTGTCGCGCTCGCGAAGAAGTATCCCGCGTGGCTCGTCGAGCAGGCCTGCGATCACGCCCTGCGTCACCACCTCTATCGATACCGGCAGGTACGTGCCGTCGTCGAGCGGCTGTTCGAGCAGGCAGTTGAGCGTCTCGATCGCGCGCCACAGCTGGCCTTGCCGCTCACACAGGAACACCCCCTGATCCGTCCAGGTGACGAATACGGCGAGTTCTTCAACGTCGGCGCGCAACACAGCGCCGGCTCTCATCCATCAACAAGTGGAGAAACAGCATGAACACCACGCTACCCGACATCGAGCGGGCGCTCAGGCTGCTGCGCCTGTCAGGCGTACGCGACACACTCGAAACCCGCGTGTTGCAGGCACAGGGCATTCAGCAGCCGTTCCTCGAGACCTTCGCCCTCATCCTGCAGGACGAACTCGACCGGCGTCAGTCGCGGCTCATCGAGCGGCGTTATCAGCAGTCCGGACTCGAGGAGAAGCTCACGCTCGCCGAGTTTGACTGGTCGTTCAATCCGAAAATCCCGCGTCAGGCTTGCTTCCAGCTCAACGCGCTGAAGTTCATCGCCGCCGGCGAGAACGGATTGATCATCGGCAAACCTGGCACGGGGAAGTCGCACGTTGCCAAGGCCGTCGCGTATCAGGCGGTTCTGCAAGGCCACAAGGTACAGTATCTCGAAACCGACGACTTCTTTAACCGCTACGCGCTCAGCGCGGCGGAGCAGCGACAGACGCGACTGCGCGCGATACTCGAGGCTGACCTGCTGGTGCTCGATGACCTGTTCCTGGCCCGCTCGATACCGGACGAGGCCGGCGCGCTATTACAGACACTGGTCCATCAGCGCTACAAACTGCGCCGAAGCATCATCGTCACCTCCAATCGCGTCGTACAGGACTGGGGGACGTATCTGGGCGATAACACGATGAGCACCACGATCCTCGATCGCCTCATGCATCACTGCCACCAGCTCGAATTTAACGGCCGGAGCTACCGCCTCAAGGAAGCCGCCGAGGCCCTTGCACAGAAAACGAAAGAGGAATAAAACTCGACCTCGTCCTGCTTCACCCGGTGGGGGATTTTACGCGACCAAAACTGGGGGAGTTTCAACTGACCGTCCGGGGCAGTTCGCGGCCTGGCTGGGTTTGACGCCACGCCAGCACTCCTCAGGCGGCAAGGATCGTCTGTTCGGTATCACC
>NZ_JALQDN010000040.1:0-17125 GCF_023631205.1 Caballeronia sp. NCF2
GAATTGGGTGTACATCGTTACCGCCACGTGCGCGACATCCTCATCAACAACCGCGACCGCGCGGCAGCGACCACGCCGGTCGAATGGGTCAGTCCAAGTCACGCGCATGTGCGCGGCCCCAGCTACTACCAATAAGGAGAACCCGCCATGATGATGCAACAAACCTTGACGCAACTACGCACCCTGAAGCTGGATGGGTTCGCTGACGGATTGGAAGAGCAACTGACGCAGCCCGGCACGGCGGCTCTGAGCTTCGAGGAACGCCTGTCGTTGCTGGTCGACCGGGAAGCAAGTTGGCGCGATGATCGTCGCCGCACCCGACTGCTCAAGCAAGCGCGCCTGAAGTATCCCCAGGCCGCCATCGAAGATCTCGACACGCGCGCTGGTCGAGGCGTGGACCCGCGTTCGCTCACGAGCCTCGCTCTCGGCGACTGGGTCGAATCGGGATACAGCCTGCTCATTAGCGGCCCAACCGGCGCCGGTAAATCATGGCTTGCTTGCGCCCTCGCGCAGTATGCCTGCCGACGCGGGCACTCCGCGTTGTACCTACGTGTGCCGCGCCTCGGCGAGGAACTGCGCGTCCTCCACGGCAACGGCGGCTTCACCAAATGGCTGCTGCAGGTTGCTCGCGTTGATGTTCTTCTGCTGGACGATTGGGGAATGGCTCCGCTCGATGCGATGGTCCGAAACGATTTGCTCGAGATGATTGACGACCGATCTGCTGGCAAAGCCACGATCGTGACCAGCCAGCTACCAATCGAACACTGGCATGGCTGGATAGGCGATGAGACGATCGCCGACGCAATGCTAGATCGCCTTATGCAGCGTCATCACCGCATCAAACTGACGGGCGAATCGCTCAGAAAACCATCTCCGCAACCCAGCGGGCTCGAACCAGAACTCGACCAAAACTAGCGAGGAAATCTACAATCGAAACCGCGCAACGCCCGACCTTGCCGAATCGGTCACGTTCCCGAAATCGGCGGTCACGTTCGCCGAAATACGCAGCTGCCTTGACAATACTGTCGAGTCGATATCCTAAGTAGGGAGCCGAGTGTCTTGCTCGGCAGCTACCGATGGAGAAACTGGATGGCGTTTCGTATCGACCCCTCGTCCATAGTGTCCGTAGAAACCCGCCGTGGCATCAACGCGACTGCGACGATCGTGTCTGATGAAGGCGTCGAAATCGGCGAGGTCGACGATATTACAGTGCGAATCGTTGCGGACGTTGCGTTCGTATCGGCGGGCGCCCGTTCCGCGTTTATTAAAGAGGCGCGGCGTGCAAATCCGTCGTCCTTGGTCGCGCCGACGACAACGGCGATATTTGCGCTTCGGAGTATGCGCGAGTGCTTCTTGCTGAAGCGTCCTGTCCAGCGTGTGACCGGGCCGGAACCGTCGTAGTAACCGTCTATGGGCTGCACTCGCCCATGCGGCGTGATTCGACCGACGTTACATCGTCCTGTTGCAGTTTGCGCACGCCGCGTCAGCGCAGTCATGGGCCAGCCGCAGTTGACTCGATTTTGCGGGGTTATTGGTAAGCTCATAGGCGTTCCATTAGCCGTGCAGTCCAAGCCACGAACCGATGTCCAATAGAAATCCGACGAAAGCAGCGCGCCGTGATGGAGTTGCTCAATCAAGGCTGCCGGCAGAGCAAATCGCGAATAGTCTCAACAAGAGCTCCTTGGCTGTGAAGAAGCAGCTAAAATGGATCAAACGCCGGCTCCGTGCAGGAAGGATCGCGCCCTCTCCTTTGCCAATCGAGCGTAGATGCAGTCAGCGCGACTTATCGCCGCTGACCTCGCGGCGTTGCCGTCTAGCGGCTTGCCCGTTCCTACCGAAAGAGACAGTCGAGACCGGCCACCCCTGGACTTGCAGCAGAGTTGCAAGGTGGTGGCGGGCTTGCGGAACGCTCTCTTTCGCCAGCCCGAGCTCCAAGTGGCTCGTCGCAATTCGCACATATTTGGTCGCTAGTGCGCTACCGAATGCTTTCTGACGCCGTAGGATACGGTAAGACCAGCGCTCGCGGCAAAGTGTCGTTCGGCGAGCTCGTTTCGAGCTTCGAGCTGGTCGCTCTTTCACTGATGGCGGACTCGATGGCTAATCTGCTTTTCATTTGTGTTGACCAGATGCGATATGACGCACTTTCGTGTAACGGGAACACAGTCAACCTAACGCCGAACCTCGACCGAATCGCGAGGAGAGGCATCGCATTCGACCGGCACTACACTCCTAATCAAATCTGCTCTCCCAGCAGGGCGACGATGGCAACAGGACTATACCCTCGCCATCACGGGCTATGTCGAAACGGAATGGCTCTACCCGAGGACGTTCCTACGCTCTGGCAAATTCTTCGCACTAAACGACTGCAGACTCACGCTGTCGGCAAACTGCACTATCAGCCGCTGCTCGCATCGTCCGAACACAAGATGCCGGAGTCCTTGGCGTTTTGGGCCAATCCCGAAGCGCCGAGCTGGCACGGACCTTTTTACGGTTTCGGCAACGTCGAGCTCGTGCTCGGGGAAGCAAACGAGTCCACGAAGGCTGGCCACTATGCTACCTGGTTAAAAGCTAATCATCCTTCCAGTCCTGAACTCTTCAATCCAGGCGCCAATGACGAGCAGGCAAGGGACCTGAAAGAGGTGTGGAAGAGCGGCGTTCCCGCCGACCAACACTACACGAACTGGATTGCGGACCGTACCATCGAAATAGTGGAAGACTGCGCCAAAGACAAGTCGCCGTTCTGCGTGTTCATGTCCTTTCCGGACCCACATCATCCTTTCACGCCACCTCGGCCGTACTGTGACCTGTTTAGCCCCTCGGACGTAGCGCTGCCGCTCGTGGTCCCGGGAGAGCTGGACCGCATGCCTGAGTACATGGCCGACGGAGATGATCCCATGCAGGACGCATACATCCCACCGGGGAGCAAGGTCCGTGAGCAAGGCTTCATGCTACACACCGACCGCATAGCGGAAGAAACGATTAGAACCGTGATTGCGCATACGTATGGCAGCGTGCGCATGATTGACGACGCGGTCGGGCGAGTATTGGAGACGTTGGAGCGCGACGGTTTAATGGACGACACCTACATCGTGTTCACGGCCGACCACGGTGAATTTCTCGGCGAGCATGGGTTGCTCCGAAAAGGGCCGCCCCCGTATCGCCAACTTCTCCAGGTCCCGTTTCTGATGTGTGGACCAGAAATCAAGGGCGGCGTCAGGTCCGACGCACTTACAAGCCATCTGGACTTGCTGTCGACATTCTGCGACCTTTACGAAATGACATCCCCTGCTAACGATGGGGTCAGCCTCGTCGATATCCTTAATGGGAAACGGACCGACGTGCGAGAGCATCTCTTCGCTGAGTATCACCCACGGGCTGACGACGCAGTATACAACCAGAGCGTCATAACCAAATCGTGGCGCTGCACGGTCTATCCGAACATGCCGAATTGGGGTGAACTATTCTTCCTTGACAAAGACCCTGGTGAGCACTGGAATCTGTTCGGCGAAGTTGAAGAAACTCGACGTTTTGAGGAAATGAGAAGGCTGCTGGCAAGCCGTTTTCCTGCAGCCCCAAAAGTCAGTGGGATGGTGTACGGCGCTTACTAAAGAACGGACCGAAGAGGATGGGCCGAACAGCATAGCCCATCCGCCGCGCCAACCAAATCAGAAACGGTGACGAATGCCAATAAATACAATTTGTTGGGATCCCGTACCAGCGCTAGCATACGTGTCAGCAATGACCGCTTTGGCAGTTCCCTGCCCATTCTGCCCAGTAGCATGCCCGTAAGAGGCGGAAGCGTAAAGGTCGGTGCGTTTGCTTAACAGGTAGTCACCCGCAATCGTGAACTGATGGTAAGTCGCGGAAGAATCCCCATGCGATTTCATGAAGTCGTATCCGGCCTCGAAGAACGTATCGGGCGCGATTTTCCAGTATCCGAATAACGAGACGTTATTGAAACGCTCCGCGCTCCGGAAAGTGGAGTTGCCGTCGGGGATGTATTCAGAATAGCTGTAATACCCGCCCAAGGTGACAGGTCCAAGAACGTAGGTACTACCTGCCCGTGCGATGTTGACCGCCTTCGCCGTCGTGTAGGCCGCGTTCACGGCAGTTGAGTATATGCCTGCCGCTGCGCTCGTGCCGCGTGTGACTAGACTCGCGTTGCCGTAGTCGGAGTGAGAATAGCCAGCGGCGAGCGTAAGTGCGCCGCTTCTATAGTTGACGGCGCCGTTATAGGCCTGCCCCGACGCAACGGAGCCAGCAGTGCCCCCAAAGCCGTACATGAGAGCCATCGTCAGCCCTCCCCACGTCGGACTTGTCCACTTAACTGCATTGCTCACTCGGATCGTTCCGTCGGCATTGTCAACGTCACCGGGAGCTGTGAAATACTCCATGTAGTAGTTGCCTTGAACCGGGAGGACAAGGTCCTGGAGGGTATCAATTTGCCTGCCGGCAGTTACCGTTCCGTACGTCTTGTTGGACAGACCAACATACGCGCGCCTACCGAAAATCAGGCCGCCGCTCATCGCTCCTGTGTTCACGTTGAAGCCGTTCTGCAAATTGAAAAGTGCCTGGTTGCCACCCCCTAGGTCTTCGGTCCCGCGCAGACCCCATTGACTTGCAGAGAATTGACCGGACTGGAGCTTGAGCTGCGAGTTTGCGGTTCCAGTATGTCGTGTGTACTGTAGCGTGTTGTCGATGATGCCGTAGATCGTCACCGAGCTTTGAGCATTCGCGGAGAGGCAAATGGCGGCGAGGGATGCACCCAAGACGTATTTTTTTGATCTCATCTGAGACACCAAGGTAGGTAGATTCGGGGTTCCATATTTAGGAACCCGCAGGGTCGCATACGTTGCCCTCGGGTAACGCGTAAGACGTTACCCAACGTGGAATCGCACCGTGTGTTTCTTCGACTTAGTTCGCGAGAGTTGCAGAGACCGCCTGCTGGGCATCGCCACCATCGAAGGTGGAAACACCATCGATCCATCTACTAACGAGTTCTGGGTGTTTCTTGAGATATGCCTTCACTACATCGGGCGCTCGCTCCCCCTTGAGAACAGGCGCCATTAGTTGGTTCTCCATCTTCAAATCAAAGTGAAGGTTGGAGACCAACTTCCCGACGTTGGGGCAACGGTCGGCATACCCTTCCGAGGTCAATGTGTACACGGTCGCGCCATGAGCGCTCGCTTCGTCGCTGTTCAGATAGGTCATCTGAATCTCGTCGTTCATAGGATGCGGCTCCCACCCCCAGAAGACGACCCACCGCTTCGCCTGGATGGCGCGCTTGACCGCGACCAGCATTGCAGACTCACTGGATTCGACCAGCGTGAACTTTCCGAGTCCGTAGGCATTGCTCGCAATCATCTTCTGCAGCACCTTATTTGCGCTGCTTCCAGCCTCAATCCCGTAAATCTTCCCGTCCAACTCTTTGTAATACTTGGGAAGATCCTTCAAGTTCTTCAGCCCGGCTTCGTACTCGTAGGTTGGCACGGCGAGCGATGACTTCGCACCAGTAAGGTTCGCGGGCTGAAGGACAGTCACGGACTTGTCCTTGACGTAGGGCGCAAGAGCTTCGTCCTGGTTTGGCCGCCAGTAACCGAGCGAAACGTCGATCTGCTTTTTGCTGAGACCGACGAACGAAATGGGAACCGATACGCGCATCAGCTCAGGCTTGTAGCCGAGCGCGCTAAGCAAAGTCGTGGCGACTGCGTTAGTGACCGCCAAGTCGGTCCATCCGGTATCCGCTAAGCGCACTCGCTGGCAGGTTTCAGGGTCTTTCGCTAGCGCACAATTCGTAATGCTTGCCATCAGCAGGGGCACGATGAGGGGCAAGATGGTGCGGCCTGATTTGAAGCTGCTCGACTTCATGGGGTCTCCACGTAGTATGGTTACCGGAGCTAACCGTAGCGTTTGGCGGTACGCCAGCGTGAATGGAGATTAAGCAGTGAAAAAATGAACAAGTAGCCTGCTAGCGACCGCAAATGTGTCGCGTGCGACGACGAGGCCGAGTTTGCAGCTTTCGGCTAGAAAAAAACGCGTCAGTCGTTAATCGCAAATGTTTGCGGGGTGAGCTTCCACGAGCTTGGGTACTCTGCGATGCATTTACGCAACGGAAGTATGTGGAGGCGTCGAGCGGTCGTTCCGCGGCGCTAGGCTATATTTCGCGCGATAGGCTCGAGAAAAATGGGAGGGTGATTCAAAACCGCATGCTATGCAAACTTCCATGATAGACAAAGTCGAATTTTGCAACATCTGTCGCGCACGCGTAAGCCGCAGCCCCGTATAGAAACGGGCCGGTGTATCCGCAAGTTCATGGCAAAAGAGGCGCTCTAGCTGCCTTCGTGTGATGCCAACCTGCTTTGCAATCTCGTCCGTTGCGAGCGGCTCCTCCATGTGGTGCTCCATTAATTCAATTGCCAGCACCAGTTTCGCGTTGTGAATGTTGTATCTGGCGGTGACCTGCATGCGTTGATGGTCTGACCGCTCGCGAACACCACCAAGTACGAACTGCTCGGAAATCGAAAAGGCTAGTTCAGCGCCATGCCGCCGGAGGATGATGTCAAGCATAAGGTCTATGGTCGCCGTTCCTCCTGCGCACGTGATTCTCTGGTCGCACAATTCAAATAGTTCCGTGACGTACGTGATGGATGGATAGCGTTCGTTGAAACTTGACGCGGCCTCCCAGTGCAGCGTGACTCGTTCGCTGCCGATAAGGTTTGCTTCGGCAAGCGTAAAGACGCCCGTATCGATGCCTCCGAGAACCGCGCCTTGCATTGAGAGTTGACGAAGCCAGGCGCCGAGCGTGGGTGTGTAGGCGACGAGAGGCTCGAATCCTGACACCACGAATACGGTCTTCGCATCGGTAACTTCCGACATCGACACGTCAGCTTGGACCATGATTCCATTGCTCGCCGGCACCGCGTTTCCGTCAGAGCTAACGATGACCCATTGGTACACGCCTTTCCGGAAACGATTGGCTACTCTCAGTGGCTCAATTGCCGACATGAATCCTAGCGCTGAAAACCCCGGAAGAATCAGGAAGTGAAATATGTCTGGGACGTTCATGCTTTATGCCTCCGAAAAACTGGCTAACGCTAGCCCGACAAAAAACGCTGAACAAGATCGGTTAGTGCGCGACCCGCTTACCGGTCGCGGTAGTCGCGACCCCGCCGACCAAGCAGCGCCCAGGATTAACGGCCTTTGCGGAGAAATCGGACGGCAAAAGCCCAGACGTTGACGAGTCCTCGCGCTCCGGTGCACTCTCCTAAACGAAGTCCGCTTAAGGCCATTCGGCAGAGTGCTGCGATCCCGAAATGGATTGGCTTGCGATGCTGGGGGGCAAGGCCAAGTAGGAGGGGAATAGACATCGATCGATTGACCGTGCGTCGACCGCTCACGTGTGACGGACGGTCACAATCCGGACTGAAAATACGGTGGCGACCGAGGTTACAGCGCTTAACTTTCTAATACCTGTTTAGTGTCGGAAAAGTTTTGGTGTAAAGATGCGATGAGCATCTCGGGCAGTGCTGCTGCTGTTCCCGTAGAACCTCACCGGACGACTTAGCAAGCCGGATAGAGTCGGGTCACACGGCAATTGGGGTAACGCGAGCAGCCGAGGATTACCGACGTCCCGCTTTGCCGCCTCGTCATATGAGCGCCGCAAAGACAAACCGTAGGCTACGCTTTCCGATCTGGCCGAACGAAGTCGATGAGACCAGACGCTAATCCGTTTCGCGAATTGGTCACGGGTTATGCCCAATCGCCAAACGCGGCAGATCTTGCTGCGAGAGGTCTGAATGCTTCTGCGTTGCCATTTAACCCTTCTCTACAGAAGCTCTATCGCCCGTTTGACTAAGGCGCTTTCGTTGCATCGTCTTACGCATGCGAAAGCACCCCGTGGCGCATCCTCGCCTCACGTTGCTCCTGCCGTGGAGGCTCAAGCGGGGGTGTCGCTTGGTACTGTTTCACGCGTGATTTTCGCTCGGCGCAGCTGCGGTACACAGGCCATCGTCAACGCTCCCACAAAGGCGGCAATCGCCAGCGCATATAGGCCGCTTTCAAGGTGTCCCGTGCGGTCGCGCATCCAGCCGATCATGAACGGAGCCGCATATCCGCCAAGATTGCCAATCATTGCCATGAGTGCGATTGCGGCGGCTGCAGCCTGTCCAGTAAGCAGTACGCCGGGCAAAGCCCACAACACGCAAAACGCGGACAAGCCGCCTGCCATCGCTAGGCTTAGGCCAAACAACGAGAGCCACGGCTGGCTGTGGAAGTAGGCGCTAATCAACAGCCCGCATGCCGAGAGTGCCGTTGCGACGGTGCCGTGCCAGCGCCGTTCCTTCGTGCGATCGGAATGCTTGCTGACTATGATCATGACGACTGCAGCGACCGCAAACGGCACCGCGGCAAGCAACCCGGTGGTAAGGAGATTACGGACGCCGAGGTTCTTGACGATCTGCGGCATCCAGAACGAGACGCCATACGTGCCGCATAACAGCGTGAAGTTCGTCACAATCAGACACCAGATGCCCTTGTTAGAAAACGCCGCGCGGAAGTTATGTTGCGCGCCGTTACTTTCATGCACGCTGCGCTCGGCGTTGAGCTGCGAGCTAAGACGCGCGTTGTCCTCCTGGCTCAACCAGCGCACCTTGCCAGGGCCATCATCGAGGTAGAAATACGTAACAATGCCGAAAATAATCGCGGGCGAGCCCTCGAGCAAAAACAGCCACTGCCAGCCCGCCAAACCCCACACGCCCGCGAAAGTCTGCATGATCCAGCCCGAGAGCGGACTGCCCAGCACACCCGCGAGCGCAATGCCAAGATTGAAATAGGCCATCGCCTGCGAGCGCGCGAAGCCAGGAAACCAGTAGGTTAAATACAGCACGATGCCCGGATAGAAACCTGCTTCGGAAATGCCGAGCAAGAAGCGCAGGATATAAAACGAGGTTGGCGAATGGGTGAACATCATGCAGCAAGACACGATGCCCCACACCACCATGATTCGTGCAATCCAGATCTTAGCGCCGATTCTCTGCAGCATCAAATTGCTGGGAATCTCACACATGCAGTAGCCGATAAAAAACACCCCTGCGCCGAAACCAAATGCGGTGTCGCTAAGCCCGATGTCGGCCGCCATTTGCAGCTTCGCAAAGCCGACGTTGACGCGATCCAGAAACGAGATGATGTAAAGAAAAAACAGGAAAGGCAGAATGCGGCGCGCGACGCGGTTATAGAGCACCCAGTCGCGTGAGGACTCGAAGGTCGAGCGTGATAAAAGGTTCATGTTGTCTCCTGTACTGCATGTCGCACGCACGTCGCCGTGCGCCTGTTGTATTGGTCTTTGAGCTCAGGCCGCCCGTCGAACGTTGGATCCGCTCTGGGTCAGCATGAACTCGGCGCAGCGCTCGCCGATCATGATGGTCGGTGCGTTGGTGTTGCCGCTTACGATCAGCGGCATTACCGACGCGTCTGCGACACGGAGTCCCTCGACGCCGTGCACACGCAGATCAGGACTAACGACCGCGAGTTGGTCCGTTCCCATCCTGCACGTGCCTACCGGATGGAAGACGGTTTTCGCAACCGAGCGGACATAGTCCTCGTACACCTGCTGCGGAATTGCATCGTCGGCGACATCCGGTAGCACGAGCATGCCGTCGAGCAACGACGCAAGCGCTGGGGATCGCATGATACGCCGCGCGAAGCGCACGCCCGCAACCATCGTGTCGAGATCGCGTTGATCGGAGAGGAAACCTGCGTCCAGCGAGAAGCCATCGTCGGGGTCGGCGCTGCGCAGCCGCAGCACGCCTCTGGATTTCGGCCGCAGCGCGCACGGGTTAACCGAGATGCCATGGCCCGAGGGAGCAGCGCGATCGACATCACCAACTAGTGTGGGCACAACGTGGAATTGCACGTCGGGTCGGCCGCAGCCCGTGGCATCTACGAAAGCGCCGCTTTCGATGACGTTCGAGGTCAGAAGCCCGCGTCGAGCAGCCACATATTGCAACCCATGACGCAGCGCTTTCACGCCGCGATCGTGGCCCAGCAGACTCATCGGCTCGCGCGTGCGCGCATACACCGATGCCGAAAGATGGTCCTGGAAGTTGCGCCCGACGCCCGGAAGATCGTGCAGCACCCCGATGCCCAAATCGCGCAGATGTACGCCGTCGCCGACACCGGATAGCATCAGGATACGCGGCGTGGCGAGCGCGCCCGCGCTAAGCACAACTTCCGCGCGGCAACGGAACTCATGACGGGTGCCGTCGCTGGTGCGCGCGATCACGCCGACAGCGCGGCGTCCGTCGAACACAAGCCGCTCTGCTTCGTAGCCCGTCAGAACCGTCAGATTGCGATGCCCCCGCACTCGCTTCAAATACGCAACTGCCGAGCTGCAGCGGCGCCCCTTGTCGGTCGTCGTCTGATAGTAGCCCGCGCCTTCCTGACTCGCCCCGTTGAAATCCTCCGTGTAGGGCACGCCCGCCTCGACCGCCGCCTGCACGAACGCATCGCTCAACGGATGCCGATGCGTACCGTCACTCACCTTGAGCGGACCATCCCTGCCATGAAGCGGCGCGCCGAGGCGCTCGTTGCCTTCGGCGCGGAGAAAGTAAGGTAGCACCTCACCGAAACTCCAGCCGGTGGCACCTGCCTCAGCCCAGTCGTCGTAGTCCTGCTGCTGGCCGCGAATGTAGATCATCGCATTGACGGACGAGCCGCCGCCGAGCGTGCGTCCTTGCGGGATATACACCTCACGGCCATTCACGTGCTCCTGCGCATCAGTGCGATACATCCACGTGCGGCGCGTTCCATGTACTCGGATGAACGTCCCGGGAATATGAATGAATGGATGATTGTCGCGCGGCCCTGCTTCTAGCAGCAACACAGAGCGTCCCGCCTCAACTAGCCGCGCAGCGACGGTACATCCGCCCGAGCCGCCGCCTGCAACGATGTAGTCGTAAGTTCGCATCGTCGCTTCCCTCACACGCCGACCTGGCTGACGAACTTCGGCTGGAGATACGCGTCGAGCCCTTCGCTGCCGCCTTCGCTGCCGTAGCCGCTGTCTTTCCAGCCACCGAAGGGCGTTTCCGGGGCGGCGAGCCCAAAGTGATTTATCGACACCATGCCGCATTCGAGATCGTCAGCGAGGCGCGTCGCGGTCGCGATCGAGCGCGTGAACGCGAAGGCGGCCAGTCCGTATGGCAGCGCGTTGGCGCGTCCGATGACTTCATCGAGCGTATCGAAACGCAGGACGCTCGCAATAGGGCCGAACGGTTCGTCATGCATCACGCGTGCGCTGTCGGGCACATCCGTGAGAACAGTCGGTTGGAAAAAGTAGCCATCCGTGCCCGGGACGCGCTCGCCGCCCACACGCACCGTCGCACCGCACTCCCGCGCGTCGGCCACAAATGACGCCATGGCATCGAGGCGGCGGGCGTGTGCAACGGGGCCCATTTGAGTGTCGCTTGCATCGCCCGCCCCGACCTTAAGGCGCGCGGCGTGGCTGGCGAAAGCATCGGTGAAGGCATCGTAGACGGACGACTGCACAAAGAAGCGCGTGGGAGATGCGCACACTTGGCCCGCGTTACGAAACTTCAGGCCCGCGCCTAGCGCAGCGGCCGCGCTGACATCGGCATCCTCAGAAACGATAAACGGCGCGTGGCCGCCCAATTCCAGGGTGCAACGCTTGAGATGCTGCGCCGCCATCGCGCCGAGCGCTCGTCCGACGGGCACAGAGCCGGTGAACGAGACCTTACGGATGACGTCCGAGCGAATCAAGTACGATGACACCTCTGCCGGCACCCCAAACAGCAGGTTCAAGACGCCGCTCGGCAGACCTGCGTCCTGAAACGCCCGGCACATTTCTATGCAAGACGACGGCGTCTCTTCAGGCCCTTTCGCGATAATGGAGCAGCCGGCTGCCAGTGCACCCGCAATTTTGCGCACAAGCTGCGAAACCGGAAAATTCCATGGGCTGAACGCGGCGACCGGACCCACCGGTTCACGCTGCACGATCTGGCGCGCGCCGCGCTGACGTGCGGGAATCAGCCGGCCATATGCGCGTCGCGCTTCTTCCGCGTACCAGTCGACATGGTCACCCGCACCGCCTGCTTCCATGCGCGCCTCGGCGAGCGGCTTGCCCTGCTCGAGGGTGATCAGTTGCGCGATCGATTCTGCGCGTTCGCGAAGCAGATCCGCCGCGCGGCCCAGGATCTTCGCCCGCTCGTAAGCTGACGTTTTGCGCCACGTCTCGAAACCGCGCTGCGCCGCCTCTAACGCGAGCGCCATGTCTTGTTCACTGGCAAGCGTGAGTTCGCCGAGCGACGCGCCAGTGCTGGGGTTACGCACAACCGCGCGCTGTTCATGCGTGCCGGCGCGCCATTCACCATCGATTAGCAAAGGGGTATGTAACGTCATCTTGCATTCCGGTTACACGGTGTTCGACCGTGGAAATTTATCGTTTCCGTTTCGTTAATCGAAACGACGTTCTTGTCAGTGACACATGCTAGAGGCGATTTTCAAAGCGTGTCAAGGACTTGCTACCCCCGTGCAAACCCCGACGTCTTTTCAACTAGATACGCTTGACCTCTGCGTTGATGAGGGTAGTATTCTCCTCATCGAAACGACGTTCTTTTGGAAGGAAACGTCGGAAGCAACGGAATCGGCCGCGGCCGCGCCCAACCCACAGGAGACGAATTGCGATGAGTTACCAGAAGCTTCTTCACAACTGGAATGATCTGCCGCGTGAAGTGGTGCGCCGCGGCGTAGAGCGTGTTGGCTTTCGCGGCGACGACGTGATGTGCGTGATGAACTGGCTCACCCCTGGCATGCAGGTGTCCCCGCACAGCCACACGTTCGAACAGCTCGTGTTGATCGTGCAGGGGCGCGTGCGCTTCCACCTTGGCGACGATGTGATCGAAGGCGGCCCGGGCACGATGATCCGCATTCCACCGCACGTTGTTCACTATGCGGAGCCGCTCGGCGATGAGGTTGTGCTTAATCTTGATGTGTTCGCGCCGTTACGAGAAGACTATCGCCATCTGGTGGAATATCAGGCGAGCGAATTCAACGACGTGAGCAAGCGCGATTCCTCACCAACCGGAACCACGGCGTGAACGCGGATAGCTTTCGCAGCCGCCTGCTCGCGGGCACGCCACTCGTCAGCTCGTTCGTAAAGACGGGCCACTACCAGCCTGTCGAGATTGCGGGCGCAGCCGGACTTGACGCGGTGGTGATCGACGCCGAACACGCGCCCTTTTCGGCTGATGCGATAGATGCGTGTCTGCTGGCGTGTCGCGCGGCGAACGTCGTCGGTCTCGTGCGAGTGCCAGACACATCCGCGGCGACCCTGCTTCAGGTACTCGACATGGGCGCGGACGGCATTCTTGCGCCGCATGTGCGAAGCGCCGCTCAGGCGGCTGAGATTGTCGCCTGCACGCGCTACGCGCGAGGCGTGCGCGGCTTCTCGAATTCCGCACGTGCTGGTCAGTATGGCGTTGTGCCAATGCGCGAGCACATCGCCCGTCAGGACGCCATGGCAACGGTCATCTGCCAGATTGAGGATGAAGACGCGATCGAACAACTCGATTCAATCGCGGCAGTAGACGGTGTCGATTGCCTTTTCGTCGGGCGCGCGGATCTTTCGGTGTCCATGCGCACGTTCGATATCGAGGACGCCGCTGTCGAACGTGCCACGCGCGCTACTTTGAAGGCCGCGGTGAGCGCCCGCAAGGCAGGAGGCTTGTTTCTCGGCGAAACGGCGAGTGTGCCTTCATGGCGCGCAGCCGGTGCCTCATTTTTTGTCATCGGCTCGGATCAGTCCATGATGCGTGCCGGCTGGCTTCAGGCCGTGCAGAGCGTGCATGCCGAACATTAAAGGATTTTCCATGAACGACATTACCCTTGAACTTGATACCACCGAACAAGACGCGCTGGTCGACCGACTCATGAAAGGTGCGATCGATTTGCATTGCCACAGCGGACCATCGGTGATGGCGCGCTACCTGGATCACGTAGAAGCTATCCGCGAAGCGTCCGCCTCCGGTCTCAAAGCCGTGCTGCTGAAGGATCACTATTACTCGTGCACGCCTGTTTCGTATTTGCTCAACAAACACTTCGAAGATCTGGGCGTCCAGGTGCTCTCCGGGGTGCCGCTGAACAACGCCGTCGGCGGACTAAACGTCCACGCCGTGGAGCATGGCCTCAAGCTCGGCGCAAACCTGGTGTGGATGCCAACGTTCTCGTCGGCCAATCACATTGCCCATCATCATCAGGACAAGGAGTTCAATCAGAAATTCCCGCAGACCACGCAGGCCATGCTCGAACCGATTCCGCTCACCGTGCTCAATGACGACGGAAAGCTGAAAAACGAAGTGCTTGCGATCCTCGACCTTATCGCAGAGGCCGGCGTCGTGCTGTCGGGCGGTCACCTCCATATCGACGAAATCTTTCCGCTCTTCGAGGAAGCCCGCAAGCGGGGCATCAAAAAGCTGCTTGTCAATCATCCGACCTATGTCGTGGACGCGACGCTCGATCACATGCGCCAGCTCGCGAGCGAGGGCGTATTCATGGAGCATTCGATGTGTATGTGGGTGCCCGGCTCCAAATTCAAGTTTTACGACCCGGAGTTCCTCGGCCAGGTTATCGAAGCTGGTACCGTCGATCTGACCATCCTCGGTTCGGATCTTGGCCAGAAGGGCAATCCGACGATCGGCGACGGATTCCGCAGCGTAATCCGCACGGCACTTGACATTGGGTACAGCGAGACAGATATCCGTAAAATGACGTCGGGCAACGCCGCTCGGCTGATGGGTATCTGAACCGCGCCGGGCCCACACCGGAGAGAAGAGAGACATGGCAACGCAAAAGGCGCGGGTGCAGACACATGGCGAAGGCCCGGCGGTGCTGGAGTCGGTCGGAATCGTGTTCAGGCTGCTCGATGAGCTGTCGTCAGCACGTCGGCCGATGGGTGTCACGGAACTGGCACAGATCGTCGAGGAACCGAAACCCCGCGTCTACCGGCACCTTGCGTCGCTTCGTCAGCTCGGCGTGGTCGAGCAGGATATCGTCAGTGAGAAATACCGCCTCGGCGCCCGTCTCGTGATCTACGGCGCAGCGGCAAGCGAGCAGTTCGATCTGCGCACACTGGCCGATCCGTACCTGACACAGATCCGCGACGCGACCGGTCAGACGGCGCTATTGTCGGTGGCGACTAATGATACGGCTCTGGTGGTCGCCACCGTCGAGTCGAAGGCAAATGTCTGCATCTCGGTGAAGCCCGGTAACCGCGTACAGCCGTACTGTTCCGCGCAAGGGCGCATCGTATTGGCGTTCGCTGACGAGGCGACGCAGCAACGTGTTATGCGCCGCAAGATGCAACCGCTCACGGCCCGCACCATGACGGATCCCGTCGAACTTGCGGCCCGGCTCGAACTGATTCGAGCGCGTCTGTACGACGATGCAGACGGCGAAGTGACCTTTGGCATTAACGCACTGTGCTGCCCGATCTTTGGCCACGGCAACGCGGTCCTCGGGACAATCGGCGTAGTCGGATCGAGTGGCGAGGTCGTCTCGCCTCCCGATCCGACGATGCTGGAACATATTCAAAGCGCGGCGGCCGCGCTTAGCGCACGCTTGAATGGTGATGCGTATGAACGCACGCTGGCCGTCCGTCGCAAGAAAAAGGCTTGATCGGACTCATGCAAACAAACCGACTTGAGAGCCGCATTGGCGCGCTCACATTGAAAAACCCTGTCATCTGCGGCGCGGGCGAACACACAATGACGAGCGCGGCAATTCGGGCCGCGCTACGGCACGGGGCCGGCGCCGTGGTCGCTAAGTCGACCAACGAATCGTCGGCCGCCAAAGACCAGCTGGACCGAACGGATTACGCGCTGCTTGATAGCAAGTGGAACGCTGTCCCATGGCATCAAAGGCAGTCGGTAGACGCTACTCTTTTCTGTCGCTCGGGCCTCGTGCAGCGCGACTTCGACGAATGGATAGACGAACTCACGTTGCTCGACTCTGAAGCGCGCACGAGTGACAGCTTTGTTGTTCCCAGCCTGATTCTTAGCGATCTGGAACAGTGCGCGCGCTATGCGGCGCAGGTGGAACAAGCGGGACTCCGTGTGCTTGAGGTCAACATCGGTGCTCCGCACGGCGAAGAAGCAGCGCAAGGGGCGATCCGACTAGAGCGAGACGCGGATCGCATTACCAGGATTGTTGCGCGGTTGCGCGCGAGTACGCGATTGCCCTTATGGATCAAACTGACGGGCCAGAGCGAGGATGTCACCGGGATCGCCGCCGCCGCACAAGCGGGCGGCGCTGACGCAGTCATCCTCATGGGCCGTTTCATGGGATTTTTGCCTGACCTCGAAACACAACGCCCGGTGTTGGGAACCAACGCGGCAGTCGGGGGCGGCTGGGCCTTGCCGCTTACCGCTCGCTGGATTTCGCTCGCGCGCCGTCGATTGGGTGTCGACTTTCCACTGCTTGCGACTAATGGCGCGCGCAATGGACTCGATGTCGCTCGATTCCTTCTTGCCGGCGCCTGCGCCACAGAGATGACGTCGGTCGTGCTGACAGACGGGTACGCCGCACTGAGCAGGGCAATTTCCGAGCTGGATGATTATCTCTGCGCTCGAGGTGAGTCTGTCAACGATATACTTGGGCGCGCGGCCGACAGCGTTGAAACGTATCAGGAGCAGGCCAGTCGTCCCGGCTACTGGATGAATTTCGCACCCGCTACTGACTGAGCACGCCATATTCAATCGGAGACGCCAACACCTACTACTGCAGCTCCGCCTCACCTTTGTGTCAGCTTTCTTCATTGCGCCTTACCGCACCCCTACTATCTGCAAGCTCGTGAAGGGACCGCCCTTGCGAGCTTACAGTGCTAATTCCCGGGCACCGGACGGCCTTTCGAGGTAAGCACAACCTCGTGCGCCGCGCACCCCGCCAGACCCACCGCCTCAGGACTCAGGCAACGCTTATGTGGACGCCTCCCGGATTGCAAGCGGTTCTGTCACGTTGGCTGGTAGGTAAAGTCGCACGCTTATACATGGCCTCGTCCCGTTTGCCAAACAATCTGTTCTACGGCGAGCAGGTGCTGGATTGCATATATACATTCGGC
>NZ_JALQDN010000041.1:0-13446 GCF_023631205.1 Caballeronia sp. NCF2
CTTTGCTTACTTTCTTTGCAGCAGCAAAGAAAGTGAGTGCCGCCCCGCACAGGGGCAGTGCTAATAGACCGACGCGAAAACGGGATCCGGCGAAACCAAGCCAAGCCAACCCAACCCGGGCTCCGGCGAAACCCACGCCAAGCCAAACCGGCTCCCGGAAGAAACCGGCATCCGGCAAAACCCGAACCAAGCGAAAACCACAAGGCAAAAAGCAAGAAAACCGCGTCATACTTGGACGCATGAAGGCCGATTACCTCCGAACCGCGCTTTCCTTCCGCCTGGCGGCCCCCTCCGATGCTGCGGAAATCGCGCGCATCCACGTGAAGGCCTGGCAGGCCGCCTATCGTTCCATCTTCCCCGCCGAATACCTCAATTCGCTTTCCATTCCGAAACGCCGTGCCCTCTGGTCCGAGCTGATCGCGCGCGGCATGCCCCGCATAATGCTCGCCGAACGCGACGACATCATGCTCGGATGGATCGCATGGGGCCCGTCACGCGATAACGACAAAGGCAGAACGGATGCCGAAATCGAAGCCATCTATATCGACCCGGCACACTGGCGCCAGGGCGCGGGAAGAATGCTGATCGATGAAGCGATCAACGCCGCGGCAAGCGAAGGCTATCGGGAAATGACGCTCTGGGCGCTCGAAGAAAACGTGCACGGCCTGCGCTTCTACAAGGCGCTCGGCTTTGCACTGGACGGCGTGTTCCGCACCGAAAGACTCGGCGGATGCGAAGTCTGCGAAACGCGCCTTCACATGGCGATCTGAACGCTCAGGCCACCATCGCGGGAACGGCAGCCAGCGGCGGCACCTGCTTGCGCCGCTCGCGCGTCGGCGCCGTGCCGAACGCATCGCGATAGCTCTTCGAGAAATGACACGCCGACTGAAAACCGCACGCCATCGTGATGTGCATGATCGACATGTCGGTCTGCAGCAGCAATTCACGCGCGCGCCGCAAGCGCAACGTCAGATAGTAATGCGTCGGCGTCATGCCCAGATGTTCGCGGAATAGCCGCTGCAGTTGCCGTTGCGACATGCCCGCGAGCCGCGCCAGTTCCTCGCGCGACAACGGCTCTTCGATGTTGTTCTCCATCAGCGAGATGACTTCGAAAAGCGACTTGTTCGCGGACCCCAGACGCGCGACGAGCGGCATCCGCTGCTGCGCGCTCGTATCGCGCACATGCTCGACGATGAACTGCTCCGCGATCTGCGTCACCCGCGCGGTGCCGACGCGTGCCGCGATCAAGTTCAGCATCATGTCGAGCGGCGCGACGCCGCCCGTACACGTCACGCGATCGCGATCGACCACGAACAGCTCTTTGAGAAAGCGCGTGTCGGGAAACTCTTCTTTAAGCGCCGACATGTTTTCCCAGTGAATCGCGCACGCATAGCCGGCGAGCAAGCCCGCGCGCGCCAATGCATACGTGCCGGTGCAAAGCGAGCCGAGCACGCTGCCCGTGCGCGCGAAACGGCGCAAGGCAGAAAGATGCGCGGGCGTAGTCGCACGCTGCACGTCGATGCCGCCGACCACGAACACGATGTCGGGCTGCCCCACGCATTCCACCGGACCGGTATCGACGGAAAGCCCGTTGCTCGCCGTCACCGGCCCGCCCTCCGGACTCACGATCGACCAGCGATACAACGGCTGCCCCGTCAAGTAGTTCGCCATGCGCAGGACTTCGATCGCATTGGTGAACGCGATCATCGTGAAGTTGGGAAGCGGCATGAGCGCGAAGTGTGACAGCGACGCCGTGCGATCGGAGGACATGTGAGAACTGATTCCTTGGAATCTATTGAGTGGCGCCGTCATGCGCGGCGCTTACCACGCTTGCAATTTTGGTTGCGAGTGCAACTACCATGCCATCAGGCTAAACCCTGATCGATGAAGGGCATCGCGCATGCTCCGCTGCGCGCTCGCACTGACGCGGGGCCAGGCGCCGCAAGACATGCACTGCAGCAGCGCACGATCGTTCCGATGCAGTGCAACAGCCCACACAAAAAATTCGCTACACCGAAAAGGAATTCGCCACTTGTCGAAAACAGACGCGCATGTCGGAAAAGGTAAAGAACACGTCTGAATTCGTAAATTGACCGGCACGGCGAAAGTCAAGAATAGACGCAACGACGAAAGCGACGTCGAACGACCCCCACCTCTCAGGCGACACGGAGCACACCACGATGAGCACCCTCCACAACGACAGCATCATCATCGACGGACTGAACATCTCGAAGTTCGAGCGCTCCGTGTTCGAAGACATGAGAAAGGGCGGCGTCACCGCCGTGAACTGCACCGTGTCGGTGTGGGAAGACTTCCAGAAGACCATCGACAACATCGCGGAAATGAAGCAGCAGATCCGCGAATACAGCGAAATTCTCACGCTCGTCCGCACGACCGACGACATCCTGCGCGCAAAGAAGGAAAACAAGACCGGCATCATCTTCGGCTTCCAGAACTCGTATGCGTTCGAGGACAACCTCGGCTATATCGAAGTGTTCAAGGAGCTGGGCGTGAACGTGGTCCAGCTTTGCTACAACACACAGAACCTCGTCGGCACGGGTTGCTATGAACCGGACGGCGGTCTGTCGGGTTATGGCAAGGAAGTGATTCACGAGATGAATCGCGTCGGCATCATGGTCGATCTCTCGCACGTCGGCGCAAAGACGTCTTCCGATGCGATCGCCTGCTCGAAGAAGCCCGTCACGTACTCGCACTGCTGTCCGTCGGGACTCAAGGATCATCCGCGCAACAAGAGCGACGATCAACTGCGCGAGATCGTCGATGCGGGCGGCTTCGTCGGCGTGACGATGTTCTCGCCGTTCCTCAAGAAAGGCCCGGATGCAACGGTCGATGACTATCTCGAAGCGATCGGATACACCATCGATGTCATCGGCGAAGACAACGTCGGTATCGGCACGGACTTCACGCAAGGCTATAGCACCGAATTCTTCGACTGGATCACGCACGACAAGGGCCGTTATCGCCGCCTGACGAACTTCGGCAAGGTCGTGAATCCGGAAGGCATTCGCACGATCGGCGAATTCCCGAACCTCACCGCTGCAATGGAAAAGGCCGGCTGGAGCGAATCGCGCATCAAGAAAGTGATGGGCGAAAACTGGATGCGCTTCTTCGGCGAAGTCTGGAACGTCTGACCGTCAACGACAAATAAACAGGAACCCCGCGATGCAACCGCAACTGCCTATCGATGTCGATCCGCAAACCGGCGTCTGGACCACCGACGCGCTGCCGATGCTCTACGTGCCGCGCCACTTCTTCACGAACAATCACGTCGCCGTCGAAGAAGCGCTCGGCCGCGATACGTATGCCGAGATTCTCTACAAGGCCGGCTACAAGTCCGCGTATCACTGGTGCGACAAGGAAGCCGAGAAGCACGGCATCAGCGGCATGGCGTGCTTCGAGCATTACCTGAAGCGCCTGTCGCAACGTGGATGGGGACTCTTCACGATCGTCGAAGCCGATCCTGCGACATCGCATGCGCGCATTCATCTGCATAACTCGTCGTTCGTGCTCGCGCAGCCGGGCAAAGAGGGCAAGCTCTGCTACATGTTCGCGGGCTGGTTCGCGGGCGCGATGGACTGGGTGAACGACACGGCTCCCGACAGTACGAAGAAAGGTCCGCGCTCGAAGTCGATCGAAACCCAATGCGCGGCGGAAGGCCATTCGCATTGCGTATTTGAAGTGTCGCCGCTGTAAGCAAAGCTCAACTCCGAGGTCGATCGCGATGCGTTACCCGAACCTTTTCAAGCCTCTTCAGCTCAACAAGCTCACGTTGCGCAACCGCATCGTCAGCACCGCGCACGCGGAGGTCTATGCCGAACCGGGCGGTCTGCCCGGCGACCGCTATATCCGCTATTACGAGGAGAAAGCGAAGGGCGGCGTCGGCCTCGCCGTGTGCGGCGGTTCGAGCCCGGTGTCGATCGACAGTCCGCAAGGCTGGTGGAAGTCGGTGAACCTCGCGACCGACAAGGTCATCGATCCGCTCTCGCGTCTCGCCGAAGCCATGCATCGTCATGGCGCGTTCATCATGATTCAGGCGACGCACATGGGCCGCCGCTCCGCATGGCACGGCGAGCACTGGCCGCATCTGATGTCGCCGTCGGGCGTGCGCGAGCCGGTGCATCGCGGCAACGCGAAGATCATCGAAGTGGAAGAGATCAAGCGCATCATCCAGGACTTCGCGGCGGCCGCGAAGCGCGTGAAGGATGCAGGCATGGACGGCATCGAGATCTCGGCGGCGCATCAGCATTTGATCGATCAGTTCTGGAGCCCGCGCACCAACTTCCGTACCGATGAATGGGGCGGTTCGTTGGAGAATCGTCTGCGCTTCGGGATGGAAGTGCTGAAGGCCGTGCGTGAAGAAGTGGGCGCGGATTTCTGCGTCGGCCTGCGCATGTGCGGCGACGAATTTCATGAAGACGGTCTCTCGCACGAGAACCTCAAGGAGATCGCGCAGGCGATGTCCGAAAGCGGCCTCATCGATTATGTCGGCGTGATCGGTTCGGGCGCGGATACGCACAACACGCTCGCCAACTGCATGCCGCCGATGGCGCTGCCGCCCGAGCCGTTCGTGCATCTCGCCGCGGGCATCAAGTCGGTCGTGAAGCTGCCGATCATGCATGCGCAAAGCATTCGCGATGCAGGACAGGCCGAGCGTCTGCTTGCAAACGGCATGGTCGATCTCGTTGGCATGACGCGCGCGCAGATCGCCGATCCGCATATGGTCATCAAGATTCGCGATGGCCGCGAAGACGAAATCAAGCAGTGCGTCGGCGCGAACTATTGCATCGATCGCCAGTACAACGGTCTCGACGTTTTGTGCGTGCAGAACGCCGCGACGTCGCGCGAACAGACGATGCCGCACGTCATCGAAAAGACGCGTGGCCCGAAGCGCAAGGTTGTCGTGGTCGGCGCGGGGCCTGCCGGTCTCGAAGCGGCGCGCGTCGCGCGTTCGCGTGGTCATGATGTCGTGCTGTTCGAGAAGAACGATTATGTCGGCGGTCAGGTCATGCTCGCCGCGAAAGCGCCGCAGCGCGAGCAAATGGCCGGCATCGTGCGCTGGTTCGACATGGAAACGAAGCGCCTCGGCGTCGATCGCCGTCTCGGTGTCGCCGCCGACGAGAAGATGATCATGGCAGAGAAGCCGGACATCGTCGTGCTCGCGACGGGCGGTTCGTCGTTCACCGATCAGGTCCCTGCGTGGGGCGTCGAAGAAGGTCTCGCCGTGAGTTCGTGGGACATTCTTTCGGGCAAGGTCGAGCCGGGCAAGAACGTGCTCGTCTACGACGGCGTATCGACTCATGCGGGCGCGGGCGTAGCGGACTTCATCGCGTCGCGCGGGAATAACGTCGAGATCGTCACGCCCGATGTCAAAGTCGCCGACGACACCGGCGGCACCACGTTCCCGATCTTCTATCGCCGTCTCTATGCGCAAGGCGTCATTCATACGCCTAACTACTGGCTCGACAAGGTCTACGAGGAAAACGGCAAGAAGATCGCCGTGATCCGCAACGAGTACACGGAAGAGCAGGAAGAGCGCGCGGTGGATCAGGTCGTGATCGAGAACGGCATCACGCCGAACGACGCGCTCTACTGGAAGCTCAAGCCCGAGTCGCTCAATCGCGGACAGATCGACGTGCACACGCTGTTCGCATCGCTACCGCAGCCGTCGTTGAGCGAAGAGCTCGGCAACGGACGCTTCCTGTTGTTCCGCGTCGGCGACTGCATCTCGATGCACAACATCCACAGCGCGATCTACGATTCGCTGCGCCTCTGCAAAGACTTCTGACGAGGTATTCGACGATGAACCCCGTGTTTGTCATCACCGCGCTGTTGTGGCTTTCGATGGCGGGCCTCGCGTTCGCCTTGCTCAAGCGCGCAGCGTACTGGCGCGAAGGCCGCGCGACGACGGCCGGCGCCTATGGATGGGCGAATCTGCTGACCATTCCGAAGCGCTATTTCGTCGATCTGCATCATGTCGTGGCGCGCGATCCGTATATCGCGAAGACGCACGTCGCGACCGCGGGTGGCGCGATCCTCGCGATGGCGCTCGTCTTCGTCAACTACGGTCTCGCGATCTATTCGGTGTGGCTCGACCGCGCGATCTTCCTCGCGGCGATCATCATGTTCGTCGGTGCGATGTTCGTGTACAAGCGGCGTCGCGCGAAGGACGTGCCCGCGCGTCTGTCGCATGGACCGTGGGACAGCCTGCCGTTGCTGCTCGGTTCGTTCGCGCTCGGTCTCGCGTTGTTCATGCTGCTGCCTGCATCGTGGATGTCCGGCGCGCTCGCGATCATCGTCGCGTTGCTGATCGCGGCGGGCGCGTACACGATGACCTTCGGCGCGGCGCAAGGCGGCCCGATGAAGCACGCGATGGCGGGTCTGCTGCATCTCGCGTTTCATCCGCGTCAGGAGCGTTTTCACGCGAAGGACGAGAACGAACGCGAAGTCGTGCCGCCGACGGCGCTCAAGAAGCCCGTGCTCGATGCGAAGGAATATGGCGTCGGCAAGCCGGTCGAGTTTCGCTGGAATCAGTTGCTGAGCTTCGATGCCTGCGTGCAGTGCGGCAAGTGCGAGGCCGCGTGTCCCGCGTTCGCATCGGGTCAGCCGTTGAATCCGAAGAAGCTGATTCAGGATCTGGTCGTCGGCATGGTCGGCGGATCGGACTCGCAATACGCGGGTAGCCCGACACCCGGCATTCCCGTCGGCAGGCATTCCGGCGGTCCGACCAAGCCGCTCATCTCGCAGATGATCGAAGCGGACACGATCTGGTCGTGTACGACGTGCCGCGCGTGCGTGCAGGAGTGCCCGATGCTGATCGAGCACGTCGATGCGATCGTCGACATGCGCCGCAATCAAACGCTCGTCGAAGGCAATGTGCCCGGCAAAGGCCCGATCACGCTCGCGAACCTGCGCGAGACCGGCAGTCAGAACGGTTTCGATATCGGCGCGCGCTACGACTGGTCGGTGGATTTGCAAGTGCAGGTCGCGCAGCCGGGACGCCCTGTCGATGTTCTGCTGATCGCCGGCGAAGGCGCATTCGACATGCGCTATCAGCGCACGCTGCGCGCGCTCGCCAAAGTGATGAACAAGGCGGGCGTCGATTACGCGGTGCTCGGCGGCGTCGAAACGGATACGGGCGACACGGCGCGGCGTCTCGGCGACGAAGCCACGTTCCAGCAATGCGCATCGAAGCTGATGAACACGCTGTCGCAATACCAGTTCCGTCGCATCGTCACGGCCGATCCGCATGTGCTGCATAGCTTGCGCAACGAATATCGCGCGCTTGGCGGCTACTACGAAGTGCAGCATCACACGGCGTTCATGGCGGAGCTCGTCGCGAGCGGCAAGCTCACGCCGAAGGCCGCCGCCGTGCTCGCGGACAAGAAAATCACGTACCACGATCCGTGCTATCTCGGCCGCTACAACGGCGAGACGGAAGCGCCGCGCAAGTTGCTGAAGACCATTGGCATCAAGGTCGTCGAGATGGAGCGTCATGGCATGCGCGCGCGTTGCTGCGGCGGTGGCGGCGGTGCGCCGCTGACGGATATCCCCGGCAAGCAGCGCATTCCCGATATCCGCATCGCGGATGCGAAGTCGGTCGGCGCGGAAGTCGTCGCGGTCGGTTGCCCGCAATGCACCGCGATGCTGGAAGGCGTGGTCGGTCCTCGTCCCGAAGTGCTCGACGTGGCGGAACTCGTCGCTGCGGCCTTGGAGTGAAGCGATGAACAACGACATCAAACGAATCGATCCGCGCCGTCCCTTCGTCATCACGGCCGATGGACTGAAGCGCATCACGCTCGGCGAAATCGGCAATGGCGTCGTGCTGAACTTCACGCACGGCGGCCACAAGGAAGCGACGAAGCCGCGCCGCACGACGAAGCCCGCGACGCGTTCGCTGCTCGTCGCGGCGCACACGGATCGCGGCGCGCTCGACGATCACGCGCGCCAGGCGCTCGCGGCCGCCGCCTTGCTCGCGGACGATCAGACCGAAGTCGTGCTGATCGCGTTCGGCGAGTTCAAGGACGATGCCGCCGTGCTCGGCGCGGATCGCTACGTCGCGCTGCCGGAGTTCGATCGCCGCAACTACGCGCCCGACGAAGAAGTGCGCGCGTTGACCGCCTGCGTCGCTGCGTTCCGACCGGCGCATATCTTCATGCCCGACAACGCAACCGGCGACGGCGATCTCGGCCGCCGCTACGCCGCACGCGCCGATGCGTCCATCGCGACGCAGGTCGTCGAAATCGATGCAGCGCATGTCGCGTCGTATGCACAGGCGGGTCGCGCGCTTGCATCGCGTGCATTGCCCGATATGGTTTTGCTTGCAGCTCATGCCGTCGATGCGAAGCTGCCCTTCGTCGGCGCGGGCGAGGCGATGAATCCGCAAGGCATCGTGCCGGCGGCGAAAGCGAGCGCTTACGTCGACCTCGGCATCGAAGAGATGGACGCGGCGCAGGTCGCGCTGGAGGAAGCGGACTTCATCGTGTCGGCGGGCAACGGCGTGTCGGACATCGCCGCGTTCGAAGCGCTCGCGGGCACGCTGGGCGCGGCGATCGGCGCGAGCCGCGTCGCCGTCGACGATGGCAAGTTCACGCGCGACAAGCAGATCGGCGCGACCGGCAAGACCGTCGAGGCGAGCGTGTATATCGCGTTCGGCATTTCGGGCGCGGTTCAGCACTTGCAGGGCATCAAGGATTGCCGCCACGTCATCGCCGTGAATCTCGACGCCAGCGCGCCGATCGCGAAGCGCGCGAATCTGACGATCGTCGCGGACACGCAGGAAACGATCAAGGCACTGACCGATGCCGCCGCCGCCGCACGCGCCGCGCGTGCCAGCGGCGGATCGATCGCGCAGACCGCGCACATCGCCGAAGGAGTCGCTGCATGAAGATCGCCGTTCTCGTCTCCACCGGACGTCATCCCGTCAGCGGCGCGGCGCGCTACAGCCGCAACGACGCCGCCGCGCTGACCATCGCCATCGGCATCGCGAAGACGCACGGCGCGCAACTCGACGTGTTGCACGCGGGCGATCCGGCTAATCCGGCGTTGCAGGAATATCTCGCGCTCGGCGCGTCGAAAGTCGAAGTGCTCAACACGCAAGGCGATGCGTGTGCGGCCCTCGCGCAAAGGCTTGCGGGTTACGAGCTCGTGTTCACCGGCACGCGCGCCGAAGGCGCTTACGACAGCGGCACGCTGCCGTACAAGCTCGCGGATGCGCTGAACGTTCCGCTCGTCGGCGCGGCGGTCGATGTCAGCGTGACGAAGGAAGGCGTCGAAGTGCGCCAGTTCATGCCGAAGGGCTTGCGCCGACGCGTGCGCGCGCCGCTGCCCGCGCTCGTCGCCGTGCATCCATTGGCCAACGCCGCGCCGCGCTACGCCTATGCGCGCATGCGCGAAGGCCACGTCGCGCCGGTCGCCGCGAGCGCGCCCGTCGACAAGGAAAGCACGGCGTGGCGCATCGGCCCGATGACGGCCAAGCCCAAGAAACTCGCCGCGCCGGAAAAGCGCTCGGGCCACGCGCGCATGCTCGGCGCGACGACGACCGAAAGCCGCGGCGGAAGCGTCGTAATTGAAGGGAGTTCCGTCGAAAAAGCACAAGTGATTCTGGCGTATTTGCGCGAGCATCAACTCGTCGATTACTGATTTCTCGACCCACATCGACCCACATACAGGTGCACACGATGAAAGTTTCGGCAGACGTTCGCGCAATGATCGAACGCCGCAAAAAGGGCCACACGCTCGAGGCGCCGTTCTACACGAGCGAAGAGATTCACGCGCTCGACCTCGATGCCATCTTCCGCAAGACCTGGATTCAGGTCGCCGTCGAGCCGGACATTCCCGAGCCGGGCGATTACACGACGATCGAGATCGGCAACGATTCGATCCTGATCGTGCGCGACGACGATATGGAAATACGCGCCTTCTACAACGTGTGCCGGCATCGCGGCGCGCGCCTGTGCAATCAGGAGAAGGGCTCGCTCGGCAATATCGTGTGCCCGTATCACAGCTGGACCTACAACCTCTCCGGCGATCTGATGTTCGCCGAGCACATGGGCGACCAGTTCGACCGCTGCAAGCACAGCCTGAAGAAGGTGCATGTCCAGAATCTCGCGGGCCTCATCTTCGTCTGTCTCGCCGATGAACCGCCCGCCGATTTCGCCGTGATGCGCGAAGCGATGGAGCCGTATCTCGCGCCGCACGGTCTGAAGGATTGCAAGATCGCGGCGAGCATCGATATCGTCGAGAAGGGCAACTGGAAGCTCACGATGGAGAACAATCGCGAGTGCTATCACTGCGTCGCGAATCATCCAGAGCTGACCATTTCGCTTTACGAATACGGCTTCGGCTATCAGCGCTCGCCCGCGAACGAAGAAGGCATGGCGGCGTTCGAGAAGACCGTCGAAGAGCGCACGAAGCAATGGGAAGCGATGTGCCTGCCGTCCGCGGAAATCGAACGCCTCGCCGATCTCGTGACGGGCTTTCGCACGCAACGTTTGCCGCTCGATCGCGATGGCGAATCGCAGACGCTCGATGCGAAAGTCGCATCGAAGAAACTGCTCGGCGGCTTCGAGCGCGCGGACCTGGGCGGCTTGTCGTTCTGGACGCAGCCGAACTCGTGGCATCACTTCATGAGCGATCACATCGTGACGTTCTGCGTGATTCCGCTTGCATCGGGGGAAACGCTCGTCCGCACGAAGTGGCTCGTGCACAAGGACGCGCGCGAAGGCATCGATTACGACGTCGACAATCTCACCGCCGTGTGGCGCGCGACGAACGATCAGGACCGCACGCTCGTCGAGTACTCGCAACTCGGCGTCGCGAGCAACGCCTACGAACCGGGTCCGTACTCGCCGTTCACGGAAGGTCTCGTCGAGAAGTTTTGCGAGTGGTACATCGGACGTCTTGCCGATTACGCCGATACGCCCGAGCACGGCGTCGATGCGTCGCTCGGTGAGAAAGTCGTTTCCTTCATGCGCTGACAGCCTCGTAGCAGGAGTAGAACATGATGCGCGATCAGGCTACTTTCGAGCCGACCGACAGCCGCGTGACCCAGCCGAAGTTCTGGGGGACGCTGCCCGTGCGCTGGAATTGCGACACGGACGAGACGCTCGTCTGCTGTCACGTCCGGCAGGAAACGCACGACGTCAAGAGCTTTTTTTTCAAGGCGCCGGGTGAGCGCACGTTCGTCTTCGAGCCGGGGCAGTTCATCACGCTGGAGCTCGAGATCAACGGCGAGCAGATCAATCGCTGCTATACGATCTCGTCCGCGCCGACGCGCCCGCACACGATCTCCATCACGGTGAAGCGCGTGCCGGGCGGACCGGTGTCGAACTGGCTGCACGATAACCTCGTCGCGGGATCGACGGTGCGCGTGCTCGGGCCATCGGGCGAATTCACGTGCGCGCGTCATCCGGCGCGCAAGTATTTGTTCTTGTCGGCGGGTTCGGGCATTACGCCGCTCATGTCGATGAGCCGCGCGCATCACGAACTCGGCGACGATGCCGACATCGTGTTCGTGCATAGCGCGCGCACGCCGGATGACATCATCTTTGCGCGCGAGCTCGATCTCATCGCGTCGAATCACAAGAACTTCCGCACGGCGTTCGTGTGCGAGCGGGTCGGCACGCGCACGAACTGGCCGGGCGTGACGGGCTTTCTCACGCTGCCGCTCCTGAAGCTGATCGCGCCGGACTTTCTCGAGCGCGAAGTCTTCACGTGCGGCCCGGCGCCGTATATGAAGGCGGTGCGCGATCTGCTCGATGCAGGTGGTTTCGATCGCAAGCATTATCACGAGGAGAGCTTCTCGTTCGGCGTCGTCGAGGAAGTCGCGGCTGAACTGACGACGGCGCATGTCGCCGAGGCCCTTGCGACGCAGACGGATTTCGTCGAAGCGCGCGAGGAGGCGGTCGGCTTTGCGCCCGCGCCGACAGAGCCCGTCGAGATCATCAAAGCGCCTGTTGAAGCCGCGCCCGTCGTCGATACGAAGTTCAAGGTGAGCTTCGCGAAGAGCCGGCGCGACATCGAATGCGGCAGCAACGAACATGTGCTCGATGCGGCGAAGAAGGCGGGCGTGCGCTTGCCATCGTCGTGTACGCAGGGCATGTGCGGGACGTGCAAGGTCAAGCTCGTGTCGGGCGAAGTGAGCATGAAGCATGCGGGCGGCATACGTCAGCGCGAGATCGATCAGGGCATGGTGCTGCTGTGCTGCAGCAAGCCTATGAGCGATCTCGTCGTCGACAAGTAAGCCCTGAGGGGCGCGTCGTTTCTTGACAACTGAGTGTCGGAAAAGTGCGCTACGCGTCAATTCTGGCTGGTGATTCTGTTCGCTACACGGCGTGGGGCCGCTAAGGGGAAACCAAATGAAACCGATGAGAAGAATGCTCGTTTTGGGGGCGATGAGCGCCGCCCTCGCATCGAGCCTGATGGCAAACGCCGCGGATAAGCCGACGATCAAAATCGGTTATGTCGAGGGCTGGGACGATAGCGTGGCGACGTCGAACGTGGCGGCGCGCGTGATCGAGAAGAAGCTGGGTTATCCGGTGCAACTGGTGCCGGTGGCCGCGGGCGTGATGTGGCAGGGCGTGGCGCGCGGCGATCTCGACGCGACGCTGTCGGCGTGGCTGCCGGTCACGCATGGCGCATACTGGAACAACTTCAAGTCGAAGGTCGTGAATCTCGGTCCGAACTTTCAGGACGCGAAAATCGGCTTGATCGTGCCGGAGAACGTCGACGTCAACAGCTTGAGCGATCTCGAGGCGAAGAAGGCGGAATTCGATTCGCGCATCGTGGGCATCGATGCGGGCGCGGGCGTGATGCAGAAGACGAGCGAAGCGATCAAGGCTTATAACCTCGACTACAAGCTGCTGCCGAGTTCGGGTTCGGCGATGACGGCGGAACTGGCGCGTTCCGAAGCGGCCAATAAGCCGATCATCGTGACGGGCTGGAAGCCGCACTGGATGTTCGCGAAGTACAAGCTCAAGTTCCTCGAGGATCCGAAGAAGGTGTTCGGTGAGTCGGAGCACGTCGATAACGTGATCAATCCGGAGCTGGAGAAGAAGGCGCCGCAGGTGGTGGCATTCCTCAAGAAGTTTCAGTGGAAGCCGGGTGAGATCGATAGCGTGATGCTGGCGACGCAAAATGGAGAGAAGCCGCAGGCGGCGGCGGATGCGTGGATCAGCGCGCATGGGGATCGGGTGGAGTCCTGGACTAAGTAATTTTTTTCGTTGGGTTTTTGGGTCTTTGGGCGTTTGGGCAAACGCTGAGCGTCGTGGGTTATGCCTGCGGCGCTTTTTTTTTGGGGTTTTGCTTTTGGCTTTTGGCTTTTGTTTCCGCCGGATCCCGGATCCCGTATTCGTGTCGGTCTATTAGCACTGCCCCTGTGCGGGGCGGCACTCACTTTCTTTGCTGCTGCAAAGAAAGTAAGCAAAG
>NZ_JALQDN010000042.1:0-13275 GCF_023631205.1 Caballeronia sp. NCF2
AGTGCCACCTGGAACGAGAGAACTACCCAAACTGCGTGTGACCGCGGGCGGTGACGAGCTGCTTTCTTTGGTTACTTTCTTTGCAGCAGCAAAGAAAGTGAGTGCCGCCCCGCACAGGGGCAACGCTAATAGACCGACGCGATAACGGGATCCGGCGAAACCCTAGCCAAGCGAATATGGAATCCAGCGAAAACAGCAAAGCAAGCTAACCCGGAGCGCAAAAACCTCACCGCAAAACCACAGTCCGCTCGCCATTAATAAAAACCCGCCGCTCAATAAACGCTTTAACCGCGCGTGCAAGCGCAAGGCACTCCACATCCCGCCCTGTCGCCAACAACCGCTCCGGCCCATAAGAATGATCGACGCGCTCGACTTCCTGCTCGATGATCGGTCCTTCATCGAGATCGTCGGTGACGAAATGCGCGGTCGCGCCAATCAGCTTGACCCCACGCGCATGCGCCTGGTGATAAGGCTTCGCCCCCTTGAACCCAGGCAAGAACGAGTGATGGATATTGATCGCACGCCCCGCCAGCTTGCGGCTCGTCTCGCCTGAAAGAATCTGCATATACCGCGCAAGCACCATCAACTCCGCGTCTGACGTATCGAACAGATCGAGCAAGCGCGCTTCCTGCTGCGGCTTGGTATCGGCGGTAATCGGCAGATGATGGAACGGCAAGCCATGCTGCTCCGCCAGATGCGCCAGATCCGTATGATTCGACCCGATGCCGACGATATCCATCTTCAACTCGCCCATGCGCCAGCGGAACAGCAAATCCGCAAGACAGTGCTCGAGCTTCGACACCATCAGCAGCACCTTCGGCCGCACGGCGAGATCGTGCATCGCCCACGACATCGCAAAGCGCTCGGCGATAGGCTCGAATTCGCGCTTCAGCATCGCGAGATCGAGCGCCTCCTCGGGACGCGCGCCATGAAACACGCAACGCACGAAAAAGCGCTCGGAGAGATCGTCATCGAAGACGGTGAGTTCGTCGATATAGCCGTGATGCCGCTCCAGAAAGCCGACGATCGCGGCGACCTGCCCCGCCGCGCTCGGGCACGAAACGGTAAGCACGAGTTGATCAAAGCGGGAATCGGCTGCCATGCGTGCTCCACATTCGAATGGTTGCAGCGCCGCGAAATGCGGCGAGCGTACGCGCTAGTAGAGCAAACGCGCGCGCCTTCCGGATAGAAGCGAACCGCCGCGCAAATAGTACGAAAGCGTCAGCCGACGACGTCGCATTCGTCCAGCAGCCACTCGCTGAACGCCCGCACCGCCGCCGACGGCTCGCGCGGCGTCACGAGCACGTAGCCCCGATCGGTGACGAGCGGCGCATCGCAGAGCGCGACGAGCTGGCCCGTCGCGATCAGTTCGTCGATGAGCGGCGCCCAGCCGAGCGCGACGCCCTGGCCCATCACCGCGGCGTGCGCGACGAGCGCGTAGCTGTTGAACGTGAAGCCGCCCTGCGTCGGCGGCGCGGCAAGGCCGTGCGCTTCGAACCACGCGCTCCATGAAAGCCAGCGCTCGGGCAGCGTCGGTTCGAGATGCAAGAGCGGCAGCCCGGATAGATCGGCGGGCGATACGGGCGCGCTTCTTCCCGCGATCAGCGCCGGGCTGCACACCGGCATCACGCGTTCGGCGAAGAGCTTCACGGCGCTCTGACCGCTCCATTCGGCATGCGTGTCGCCGAAGACGATGACCACATCGGCATGATCGCCGGATGCGCTCGGCAAGCTCTGCGACGTGATGATCTTCACGTCGACATCGGGCATCAGCGCCTTGAATTGCGGCAGGCGCGGCATCAGCCAGTATGTGGCGAAGCCGAAATCCGTCGACAGCGTGAGCGTGCGTTGCGCGTGACGCGAGCGGATGTCCGACGTCGCCGCGCGAATCACGTCGAGTCCCCGACGCACCGCATCGAAAAGACGCGCGCCGTCGTCCGTGAGCGTGACCCCGCGATGCCCGCGCTCGAACAGCGCCGCCCCGAGCGATTCCTCCAACTGCACGACGCGCTGGCTCACCGCGGGCTGCGTCGAGCCGAGTTCGCGCGCGGCAGCCGTGAAGCTCGCGTGCCGCGCGGCGGATTCGAACATCAGTAACGCCTGCATCGGTGGCAGGCGGTCCGGCCGCGGCATAACTCCCCCTTATGAACGCATAACGTTTTGCTGTCTTCACAGCCGCGATTTGAACGGCAATAGTGACACCCAACGCTCAATCAACGATTCTATTCGAGGCACGCAGTCATGCTTGAGACGAAACAAAATATCCTTGTACTGATGGCCGATCAGCTCACGCCCTTCGCACTCGCCGCATACGGCAATCGCGTGACGAAGACGCCGCGCATCGATGCGCTCGCGCGCGAAGGCGTCGTGTTCGAATCCGCGTATTGCGCGAGTCCGCTGTGCGCGCCTTCGCGTTTTTCGCTTCTCGCGGGCAAGCTGCCTTCGAACATCGGCGCATACGACAATGCCGCCGAATTCCCGTCCGAAACGCTGACCTTCGCGCACTATCTGCGCGCCGAAGGCTATCGCACGATTCTCTCCGGCAAGATGCATTTCTGCGGCGCGGATCAGTTGCACGGCTTCGAGGAACGTCTCACGACCGATATCTATCCCGCCGATTTCGGCTGGACGCCCGACTGGCAGAACGCCGATGCGCGCCCGACGTGGTATCACAACATGAGCTCCGTGATAGACGCGGGCCCATGCGTGCGTACCAATCAACTCGACTTCGACGACGAAGTGACCTTCACCACGCGTCAAAAGCTCTTCGACATCGCGCGCGAGCGCAACGCGGGCAAGGACGCGCGTCCGTTCATGATGGTCGCATCGCTCACGCATCCGCACGATCCGTATGCGATTCCGCGCAAGTACTGGGACGCGTATCGCGATGAAGACATCGACATGCCTTCGTATCGCGATTCGCTCGATGCCTGCGATCCGCATTCGAAGCGCCTGCGCCATGTGTACGAAGCGGATCGCACGCCGCCGACGGACCGGCAAATCCGCAATGCGCGGCGCGCGTACTACGGCGCGGTGTCGTATGTCGACGACCAGTTCGCATCGATCCTCGAAGCGCTCGACGAGGCCGGTCTCGCCGACGATACGATCATCGTCGTCACGTCGGATCACGGGGAGATGCTCGGCGAGCGCGGCCTCTGGTACAAGATGACGTTCTTCGAAGGCGGCTGCCGCGTGCCGCTCATCGTGCACGCGCCGAAGCGGTTTGGCGCGCATCGCGTGAAGGATTCGGTCTCGCATCTCGATGTGCTGCCGACGCTCGTCGAATTCGCGCGCGGACAAGCGCCGCAAGCGTGGCCCGACAGCATCGACGGTCAAAGCCTCGTGCCGCACTTGCGCGAGACCGGCGGGCACGACGAAGCCATCGGCGAATATCTCGCGGAAGGCGCGATTGCGCCCATCGTGATGATCCGGCGCGGGCGCTTCAAGTTCATTCATTCGAGCGTGGATCCGGATCAGCTTTACGATGTAGAAGCCGATCCGTTCGAGCGCGAGAATCTCGCAAGCGATGAGCGTCACGCCGCGCGCGTGGCCGAATTCCGCGCGGAGATCGCGCGCCGCTGGAATCTCGATGCGCTGCATCAGGACGTGCTGAAGAGTCAGCGCCGCCGCCATTTCCATTTCGCGGCGACGACGCAGGGCACGATTCAGTCATGGGACTGGCAGCCTCACGTCGATGCGAGCCAGCGCTACATGCGCAATCACATCGATCTGGACGATCTCGAAGCGATGGCGCGTTTTCCCGCCGTCGAGCACTGACGCATCGATCGCATCCCCACAACACACGACAGGAATGCACCATGAAAAAGGGCTTCATCCACGCGCTCTTCGCCGCCGCGCTGGCTTGCGTGGCTTCGCATGCGTTTGCCGCCGAGCCGCAGTCCTGCACGCAGGTCCGCATGGCGGGGCCGGGCTGGACCGATATCGACGCGACCAACGCGATGAGCGGCATCGTGCTCAAGGCGCTCGGCTATCGGCAGAACGTCGCGAACCTGTCGGTGCCGATCACGTATCAGGGCATGAAGAAAGGGCAGATCGACGTGTTTCTAGGCAACTGGATGCCCGCGCAGGCGCCGCTCGTGAAGCCGTTCTTCGAAGAGAAATCGATCGACGTCGTGCGTCCGAATCTCTCCAATGCGAAGTTCACGCTCGCGGTGCCGGACTATGTGGCGGCGGCGGGCGTGCATTCGTTCGCGGACCTCGCGAAGAACGCCGACAAGTTCGATAACCGCATCTACGGCATCGAACCGGGCGCGCCGGCGAATCAGAACATCAAGCGCATGGTCGATGACAAGGCCTTCGGTCTCGGCGACTGGAAGCTGGTCGAATCGAGCGAAACCGCGATGCTCACGCAAGTGGAGCGGGCGGTGCGCGACAAGAAGTGGATCGTGTTTCTCGCGTGGGAGCCGCATCTGATGAACACGAAGTTCAAGCTCGCCTATCTCGATGGCGGCGACAAATACTTCGGCCCCAACTATGGCGGCGCGACGGTGAACACCGTGGCGCGCAGCGGCTACGAGCAGCAATGCCCCAACGTGAGCAGGCTGTTCAAACAGATGGCGTTCAACGTCGATCTGGAGAACGGCGTCATCACGGATGTGCTGGAGAAGAAAACGAATGTCGATGCAGCGGCCACGGATGCGCTGAAGCGTCATCCGGAGCTGCTGAAATCGTGGTTGGACGGCGTGACCACGGCGAGCGGCGGAAACGGCCTGGAAGCCGTTCAGACCGCGCTCGGCGTGAAGTGAGGGATCAGCCGAGCTGAATGCTCGCGCGTTCCTGTGCGGCCATCACGACGGCGCGCATCGGCGTCTGGATCGCCATGAAGTGGAGCATCAGGCTGTCCGCCTGGTGCAAGTACCACGGCGTATTGATGCTCAGGCAGTCGAGGCCGTGTTCGAGCTTCCAGCCGAGACGGTCCGTCAGCAGATTCGCGATGATGGTCTGATCGCCGCCGTTCGCATAGGTGCTCGATTTGTCGGGCGCGGCGCTGACATGCTCGTGGATTTCGTCGACGAACGCGAGGACCGCGGGCTTGCGGCGAAAGCCGAGCACGCCGGCATTGATGATCCACGGCCCGATATCGTGCGCCGCGAGAATGTCGCGCCCGTCCAGCAGCGGATCGATCGGCTTGCGCTGATCGAAGAAGAGGATGTCGGCATCGACCCAGATCGCCCAGTCGTGATGCGGCAGATGCTTGCGCAGGAACCACGGCTTGAGCCAGGTGCCGGTCGCGCCGGGCACGCCTTCGGCGGGCGTCTGCCGATAGACGTAAAGCGTATAGCCGTGGCGCTCGCAATAGCGCCGCATGTTCTGCTCGGCGATCGCGCCGTACGCACGCACGTTGGGCGTGTAGTACGTGATGAAGGCGATGGACTTGCCGGGGTTATAGACGCTGAACTCTTCATGCGGCGTTTCGCTTTGCGCCGGAAGCTGGAACAGCGGCACGCCCTTCTGCTGACAGTCGTTGATGTGTTCGGCGAGCGCGTTGCGAAAGCTCGCCGGGATGAAACCGTAGATCGCTTCCTCGCCGAGCACGATGGTCCAGAGGTTGGGGTACTGCGTCCAGATGGGATCGTAGCGCGGACCGCAGTGCATCGTAGCCATGATGCCGCCGCGTTCACCGTGCGGCTCGATGTAGTCGAGCCCTGCAAGCATCGCGATTTCGTTTTGCGGCGCTTTGCCGATCTTGCATTCCCCGATGCACCACACGATGAGGTTGCGCACCTCGACCGTATTACGCCAGATCTGCACGGCCGTCTGACGTCCGTCGTCGTTGCCGGAAACCGCCATGAGCGCGTGCTGCCTGCCTTCTGCGATGGGCTCGACCGGGAGCATGTTGAGCACGATGCAGTCTTCGCTCATGCAGACGAGCAGCGCCATCTCGGGCATCCGGCGCAAGTGATGCAGGATCGCTTCGTACTTGAGCAACAAACGCTGGGACGGGCACGGCATGCCCGCCATCGAAATGCTCGCGTGCTCGTAGCCCATGCGGGCGGCGTAGTGCTTGTGATTGGTCAGGACTTCGGGTGCGTCGGTCTGATGGATGCTCAGGCAGCGGGTAGTCATGTCGTTCGAATCCGAAACAAGGCTTGAGTAATGCGGGTTTTTTACAGATTCCGAAGTATGCGAGCCGAGCCGTGCCGCGCATATCGGGCATGTCCGAAAACGAATTCGTTCTATTGACGCGAAACACGATGTTGCAGTAGTCGCAACTAGACAGATTTGCGTCGCACCGGGTCGAGCCGGCGCATATATGGACCTTTATTTTTACGACGTCGACGCGATGCTTCATCGCCTATTCCAACGCAATACACATCGAGACGAGCAAAGGACCAGCACATGAGAAAAAGACATGCCGCAAGGATCGCAGGCCTCGCGTTCGCAGCGGGCGCGGCGAACATGCCGATGACGGCGCACGCGCAAAGCAGCGTGACGCTCTACGGTATTCTCGATGCGGGCGTCACCTGGGTCAGCAACACGGGCGGCTCGCATGTCGTGAAGTTCGATGACGGCATCTCCTATGGCAACCGCATCGGATTTCGCGGCACCGAAGATCTCGGCGGCGGATTGCAGGCGGTCTTCGTGCTCGAATCGGGCTTTCATCTCGGCAATGGCCAGCTCGGCTTCGGCGGCGCGCAATTCGGACGGCAAGCCTACGTAGGCCTCAAGAACCAGTGGGGCACCGTCTCGCTCGGCAATCAGCTCGATATGACCGAAGAGTTCGTCTACCTCTACAACATCTCGGCGTGGGCGAGCGGCTACGCCATTCACCAGGGCGACTTCGACCGCATGAACGGCGACCGTCTGCCGAACTCGATCAAGTTCCTGTCGAACGACATCGGCGGCTTCACCTTCGGCGGCATGTATTCGTTCGGCAATCAGGCGGGCGACTTCCATCGCAACAGCGCGTGGAGCGTCGGCGCGCACTATGCGGCGAACACGTTCAACGTCGGCGCGGCCTATACGCAACTCAACAATCCGAACGGCATCTACGCGTTCGATCCGTACGCGATGATCGGCGCGCGCACCTTCCTCGGCCAGCCGACGGTATCGGTCGATCCGGCGACGGGGGCCGTCACCGATCTCTATAGCTCGACCTCGTTTCCCGTCGACAAGCAAGGCGCGTTCGCCGTGGGCGCGGCATGGACCATCGGCAACCTGATGTTATCGGGCAACTTCACCTACACGACGATCAAGGGCCTCGGCCAGACCTCGCACATGCAGGTGTACGAAGGCGGCGCGTCATACAGCTTCAGGCCGGACCTGAATCTCTACGGCGGCTATCAGCACACGCGCTTCGAAGGCAATCACTGGAATCAGGGCTCGCTCGGGCTGCACTATCTGCTTTCGAAACGTACCGACGTGTATATCTCGGGCGACTATCTGCGCGCGTCCGGTCCCATCGATGCAGTCATCGGCTACAGCTTCACGCCGTCGTCGTCGAATACGCAGGCCGACGTGCGCGTAGGCATGCGTCACTCGTTCTAAGCCGCCGCGAGCCGCGCGGACGGGACGGCGCGCAATGCGCTTCGATCCTGCCGCGGGCTCGTCTGAAAGCGCGCGCGATACGTGCGCGAAAAATGCGACGGCGATTCGAAGCCGCACGCGACGCACACCGCGAGAATCGACATGTCGGTCTGGTGAAGCAGCTCGCGCGCACGCACGAGACGCAGGCCGAGATAGAAGTGCGTCGGCGTGTCCTTCAGCGATGCACAGAAGAGCCGCTCCAGCTGACGCCGCGTCACGCCGATGGATTCGGCGAGCGCATCGGGCGACAGCGGCTCTTCCATATGCTGCTCCATCAGCTCGATCACCTGAATCAGCTTGCGATTGTGGATGCCGTAACGCGCGGCGATCTGCATCCGCTGATGATCCGAGCGCTGCCGGATGCGCCCGAGCACGAACTGCTCCGACACTTGCGCCGCCAACTCCGCGCCGTGTTCGCGCGCGATCACGTCGAGCATCAGATCGATCGATGCCGTGCCGCCCGCGCATGTGATGCGCCGCGTGTCGATCTCGAACAGCTCCTGACTCGTCGCGATCGCCGGATAACGCTCGGTGAATGCAGCGGCCGCTTCCCAGTGCAGCGTCGCGCGCGTGCCCCCGAGCAGCCCGGCTTCCGCCAGGATGAAGCTGCCGGTGTCGATGCCGCCGAGCGTCGCGCCCGCGCGATCGAGGCGCCGCAGCCAGTCGCCGATCGCGCGCGTGTAGCGCGAGAGCGGCTCGAATCCCGACACGACGAACACGGTGCGCGCGTCGTTCACCTGATCGAACGCGCTTTCGGCGTTGAGCGTGATGCCGTTGCTCGCGGCGACCGGACCGCCGTCCAAGCTGAGAATGTGCCAGCGATACAGATCGCCCGCGAAGCGATTGGCGACGCGCAGCGGCTCGATCGCGGACATGAATCCGATCGACGAGAACTCGGGCAGCAGCAGGAAATGGAAATCGTGGGGCGCGGACATCGGATCGATTGGCAAGGCTCGTCGATGAGAGAAGCCGTCCACCCTAGCGCGCGCAAAAAACGCGCGCAATCCGGCGTGCCCCGAAGGGCGGCCGGATTGCACTGCTCGAAGATGCGGTTCAGGCGCTCGCGAGCGCGTTCGTGAGCGTCGCGGCGACCGTGCTCAGGTGCGGCTCCACCACGAGATCGGTGTGCCTGCCGAGGACCGGCATCACGCGCACGCCGTGCTTCGCGACGCGTTGCCAGACCGGCAGCGGATCGCTGCGCGAGTCGTCGAGCATCGTCGCGCGCACGTAGACGATCGGGCCGCCGTCATAACGTCGCGGCTTGTAGGTCGCCATCGCGGCGCTCATCGATTCGCGCACGCGCCGCAGCACAGGCGGAAGATCGGCGACGTCGTCGGATTGCCGGTGCGTCGTCGGCCTGCCCATGCGCCCGCGCACGCGGTTGGTCATCGCCGCCGCCTTGCCGCGCACGAAGCCGAGGCGCGCGCCGGCGTTGAGCGAGCGCAACTCGCGCAGACGTTCGACGAGCACGCCCGCCTGATACCGCGTCCACAGCGTGAAGGGCAGACAATGTGTGTGAATGTACGTGTCGAGCAGGCAGAGCATCTCGATCTTCTCGCCCGCCGCGACGAGCTGTTGCGCGATCTCGAACGCGACCAGCCCGCCGAACGAATAGCCGACGAGCGCATAAGGACCGCTCGGCTGCACTTCGCGGATGCGCAGCACGTAGCCGCGCGCCATCTCTTCGACGCTGTGCTGCGGCGCTTCATCGCCGTCGAGGCCGAGCGCCTGCAGGCCGTACACGGGCCGCTCGTTCTGCACCATGCCCGCGAGCGTCAGGCACTCCATCACCGAGCCGGTGATGCTGTGCACCATGAAGATCGGCCGGCCGACGCCCGCGCGCATCTGCACGAGCGTCGAGTCCGCGGTGCGCGCGCCCGGTTCGGAGGCGAGGACGGCGGCGAGGCGCGCGACGGTCGGCGCGACGATCATCGTCGATAGCGGCAATGCACGGCCGGTCGCGCGCTGCACGTCGGCGAGCATCCGCGCGGCGAGCAGCGAGTGGCCGCCGAGCTCGAAGAAGTTGTCGTCGCGGCCGATCGGCGAGAAGCTGAAATGCTGTTCCCAGAGCGCGCACAGATACGCCTCGATGGATCCGATCGAATCGCCCGGCGCGGGCAGATCGCGCTTCACGCGCGTAAGCGACGGATGCTCGCGAATCTGATCGAGACACTCGGGATTGGCGAGCGACGACACGTTGCGCGCGGGCAGGCCGTTGACGGCATCGCGCGCGGCCGCTTCCGACGGCTTGTTGTTGTGCGTGACGGGCAAGCCGTCGACCTGCACGATCACATCGGGCACGAGCGCGGCGGAGCCTTGTCGCGTGAGATCGCGGCGCACGCGCGCGGCGAGCGCCGCATTCAGTTGCGCACCCGGCCGCAGCACGAGCAAGAGCACGATGCGCTGGCCCGCATCGCCCGCGTTCGCGCCGGTCTGGGCGACGACCATCGCATGACGGATCTCGTGGATCTCGCTCAGGATGCGGTAGATTTCGCCCGGACTCACGTTGATGCCGCGCACGTTGAGCACGCCGTCGCTGCGCCCGTGCAGACGCGCCGAGCCTTGCGGCGAGAACTCGATGACGTCGCCGTGCGTCCACACGCCTTCGTTCGCCGCGAAATACGCCTTGTGAAAGCGCGAGCCGTCGTCGTCGCCGAAGAAGCCGAGCGGTCGCGACGGAAACGGATTCGTGCAGACGAGCTCGCCCGGCATGATCGTGCTCGCGCCCTGATCGAACGCCTGCACGTCGAGGCCGAGGCTCCGGCATTGTGCTTCGCCCGCATAGACGGGCAGATTCGGGTTGCCGAGCACGAAGCAGCCGATGATGTCCGTGCCGCCTGAAATCGATTGCAACTGCAACTGCTTGACGTGCTGGTACACCCATTCGAACTGCGAGTCGTAGAGCACGGCGCCGGTGGACATCATCGCGCGTAGTGCCGAGAGATCGAACTGTCCGGCCGGCTCGATGCCCGCATCCTCGCTCATCTTCAGATAGGCGGGACTCGTCCCGAAGACCGTCACGCGCTCGTTCGCGACGAGACGCCAGAGCGTGTCGACGGCGGCGACGGGACCATCGTAAGTGACGATCTCCACGCCCGACGCGAGCACCGACATCTGCCAGTTCCACATCATCCACGAGCAGCTCGTGTGGAAAAAGAGCTTGTCGCCGGGACCGAAATCGCTGTGCAGGCGATGCTCCTTCACGTGTTCGAGCAGCGTGCCGCCCGCGCCGTGCACGATGCATTTCGGCTTGCCGGTCGTGCCCGACGAAAACATGATGAAGAGCGGATGGTTGAACGGGAAGCGCTTCCAGTCGAAACGCATCGCGTCGCCGCGCGCGATCAGCGAGCGCAACTCGTGCTGACGCTGCGTCACCGTGCTGGGCAGTTCGGTATCTTCGAGACAGACGATGTCCGTGAGCGTCGGCAGTTGCGCGGCCACCGCCGCGACGTGGCCCGAGAGCGAGCCGCCGGTGTCGAACGGACGCTGCATCGTGTGCGCGAACATGAACTTCGGATCGAGCGGGGCGAAGCGGTCGAGAATCGCCTGCACGCCGTTTTCCGGCGCGGCTGTCGAAAGCGTTGCGCCGAGCGCGGTCACGGCGAGCGCGGCGGTGATCGCGTCGCAGTCGTTGCGCATGATCGCCACCACGCGATCGCCTTCCTTCAGGCCGAGTTCGGAGAGCGTCTGCGCGAGGCGCACGACGCGCTCGCGCAACTCGCCGCGCGTATAGCTTATGCGGCGTCCGTCGGCGAAGCAGGAGGTGATCGCGGGAGCGTCGTCGGGCGCGATGCGTTTGCCGAGCAGATTTTCTGCGTAATTCAGTTCGATGTTGGGAAAGAACCGTGCCGTTTCGCATTGGTTGCCGATGCAGACCGGTTCATCGGATCCCGACCATTCGAGCCCGCGCGCCGATTCGAGAAAGCATTTCCAGAATTGGCGATATTCGCGCACTGAGTAAGCATGCAATTCCGAATAATCGGCGAAGCGCTCGCCGGTTGCCTTTTCGAGGGCCTGCGTGAAGGCCGTCATGCGCGATGCGGATATCTGTTCGGCGGAAGGCAGGTAAAGCGGTTCGCGCGCGTAGAGCCGCGCGCTCTCTCGGATGGCGTCTTGACGGTCCATTATCCAGGCACCTTGGTTTTGGGCGACGTGTGTCGAACGGCTATGTAATCGGCGAGCTTCGCGGCTAACTCCATCGCATTTCCTGAAGCCGCGTCACTGCCGAGACAAGCTATCTCTTTCCCGCACATTACCCGGCCGGAAGTCGGCGCTATGTGCGACCAACCACAGAGACCGTGGCGTTTCGGCAAAGATTGATCTTGCGCAACGGCGACGGCCATGCTTCGGATACCGAACAGCGGAAAAACTACTGAATTCGCGACGTTTTTTCATTCCAATGCGTGTTTACGCCATGGTGCGAAGTTTTCGAATATGAGCAGGAAGTCATGATTTCAATTTGCTTTCAATGTTGCCGAGACGCGGATGCGAAGGCGCGTGCGCGAAGCGGCAAGCGACGCAGGTCGCAAGCAGTCAACTCGCGGTCGCACGCGGGCGTTCGGGCGCTTTTATGCGGCGGTACTTTGTATGCACGCCGGCATTCGAACTGGCGCATCGGTTCAACCCTCAACGGAAGCCTCGCAATGAGACAACGCCTGATTCCCACACTGTTTTTCGCCGGCGCGTGCGCGGCGTTCGCCGTCGCTCAGAGTGCGCGCGCGGAGGACGCGAGTTGCCGCACGGTGCGCTTCGTCGATATCGGCTGGACCGATATCACGTCGACGACGGCGCTTGCGTCGGTCGTATTCGAGGGGCTCGGTTATGCGCCGCGGACGACGGTCGCGTCGGTGCCGATTTCGCTCGCGGGGTTGAAGAGCAGGCAGATCGACGTGTCGCTTGGCTACTGGTGGCCGGTGCAGCAGAAGGCGGTCGAGCCGTTTCTGGAGGCGAAGAGCATCGAGAAGCTGGAGCCGCCGAATCTGTCGGGCGCGAAGGCGACGCTCGCCGTGCCGAGCTATGCGTATGACGCGGGCATCAAGACGTTCGCGGATATCGCGAAGCATCGCGACGAACTGGGCGGCACGATATACGGCATCGAGCCTGGCAGCAGTGCGAACGCGAAGATTCAGAAGATGATCGACACGAATCAGTTCGGGTTGGGCGGGTTCAAGCTCGTGCAGTCGAGCGAGGCGGGGATGCTGGTGACGGTCGAGCGGGCGATCCGCGAGAAGAAGCCGGTGGTGTTTCTTGGCTGGGAGCCGCATCCGATGAACATCCAGATGAAGATCAATTACCTCTCCGGCGGGGATGACGTGTTCGGGCCGAACTACGGAGAAGCGCGCGTTTATACGCTGACGAATACGGATTTTCTGACGCGTTGTCCCAATGCGGGGAAGTTCGTTTCCAATTTGCGCTTTACGACGGATCTCGAGAATCGGCTCATGCAGCCGGTGATGAACAAGGAGCGGCCTCAGGAGGCGGCCAAGGCCTATCTCAAGCAGAACCCCCAGGTGCTGGATGCCTGGCTCGCAGGCGTGAAGACTCTTGATGGTAGGGATGGGCTGCCGGCGGTTCGGCAATACCTTGGGCTTTGAGGTTTTTTTTTGTTGTTGTTGTTGCCGGGTCTCGTTGTTGTTGCCGGATCCCGTTATCGCGTCGGTCTATTAGCGTTGCCCCTGTGCGGGGCGGCACTCACTTTCTTTGCTGCTGCAAAGAAAGTAAGCAAAG
>NZ_JALQDN010000043.1:0-66804 GCF_023631205.1 Caballeronia sp. NCF2
CTTTGCTTACTTTCTTTGCAGCAGCAAAGAAAGTGAGTGCCGCCCCGCACAGGGGCAGTGCTAATAGACCGACGCGAAATCAGGACTTAACGAAAGCCGAAGAAAAAATACAGGAACCCTAAAGGACATCGAAAATGAACTACGAAGTGATAGTGACCTGCGCAGTAACCGGCGCTGGCGACACGACCGGCAAGCACCCTTCCATCCCAGTCACGCCGAAGCAAATAGCCGAAGCAGCGATAGAAGCGGCCCGCGCGGGCGCCACCGTCGCCCACTGCCACGTTCGCGACCCGAAGACAGGAAGAGGCAGCCGCGACCCCGCGCTATACCGCGAAGTGGTAGACCGCATCCGCTCATCGGACACGGACGTGATCATCAACCTCACCGCAGGCATGGGCGGCGACCTGGAAATCGGCGCCGGCGAAGACCCGATGCGCTTCGGCAAAGGCACCGACCTCGTCGGCGGCCTCACGCGCCTCGCGCACGTCGAAGAACTGCTGCCCGAAATCTGCACGCTCGACTGCGGCACGCTCAATTTCGGCGACGGCGACTACATCTACGTATCGACGCCCGCGCAACTGCGCGCCGGCGCCAAACGCATCCAGGAACTCGGCGTGAAGCCCGAACTGGAAATTTTCGACACGGGCCATCTGTGGTTCGCCAATCAACTTCTGAAAGAAGGCCTGCTCGACAACCCGCCGCTCTTTCAACTGTGCATGGGTATTCCGTGGGGCGCACCGCCCGACACCGGCACGATGAAAGCCATGGTCGATAACCTCCCGCCCGGCGCGCATTGGGCCGGCTTCGGCATCGGCCGCATGCAGATGCCGATGGTCGCGCAAGCGATGCTCCTCGGCGGACACGTGCGCGTCGGTCTCGAAGACAACCTGTGGCTCGATCGCGGCGTGCACGCGACCAACGGCGCGCTCGTCCAGCGCGCGGTGGAAATCATCGAGCGGCTCGGCGCACGCGCGCTCACGCCCGCGGAAGGCCGCAAGAAGCTCGGCCTCCCGGCGCGCGGCGAACGCCTGCTGGAAAAACGCATCGCGGAACAATTCGCCTGAACCGACAAGGACACGAAGACATGCAAGTCAAGCAATTCGCCGCGCTCGGCGCGGGTGTGATCGGCAGCGGCTGGGTGGCGCGCGCCCTCGGAGCAGGACTCGACGTCACCGCGTGGGATCCCGCGCCCGGCGCCGAAGCGCAACTGCGCGCGAACGTCGCGAACGCGTGGCCGGCGCTCGAGCGCGTCGGACTGGCGCCGGGCGCGTCGCAACAACGATTGCGCTTCGTCGATACCGTCGAGGAATGCGTCGCCCATGCCGACTTCATCCAGGAAAGCGCGCCCGAACGCGAGGAACTCAAGCTCGCGCTGCACGAACGCGCGAGCCGCGCGGCGAAGCCCGATGCGATCATCGCGTCGTCGACGTCCGGCCTTCTGCCGACCGACTTCTACGCGCGCGCCGTGAATCCGCAGCGCTGCGTCGTCGGGCATCCGTTCAATCCGGTGTATCTGCTGCCGCTCGTCGAAGTGCTCGGCGGCGAAGCGACATCCGGCGAAGCGATCGATGCCGCGATGCGCTTCTACGCGTCCATCGGCATGCGGCCCTTGCGCGTGAGGAAGGAAGTGCCCGGCTTCATCGCGGACCGGCTGCTCGAAGCGCTCTGGCGCGAGGCGCTGCATCTCGTCAACGACGGCGTCGCGACAACCGGCGAAATCGACGACGCCATCCGCTACGGCGCGGGCATCCGCTGGTCGTTCATGGGCACGTTCCTGACCTACACGCTGGCGGGCGGCGAAGCGGGCATGCGACACTTCATGCAGCAGTTCGGCCCCGCGCTCGAATTGCCGTGGACGAAACTCGTCGCGCCGAAACTGACCGACGAACTCATCGACCGCGTCGTCGACGGTACGTCGAATCAGACGAACGGACGCGGCATCAAGGAACTGGAGCGTTATCGCGACGACTGCATCGCGAGCGTGATCGAGGCGATCGCGCAGGCGAAAGCGCGTCACGGGATCGAAGACTAACGGAACCGCAAGGCACCACGATGACCTATCGCGACACCGTCAAACCCGAATGGGTCGACTACAACGGCCATCTGCGCGACGCGTTCTACATGCTGATCTACAGCCTCGCGACCGATGCCTTCATGGACCGCATCGGTCTCGACGACGCGGGCCGCCGCGCACGCCAGCGCACGCTCTACACGCTCGAAGCGCATGTCACGTATCTGCGCGAGATCAAGGAGGGCGCGCCGGTGCGCGTCGAGTGGCGCGTGATCGCGCATGACAAAAAGCGCGTGCATCTCTATATGGAGATGTTCGAAGGCGACGCGACGGAAGCCGTTTGCGCGTGCGAGCAGATGCTGATGCACATCGATTCGAGCGGCGCGCCGAAATCCGCATCGTTCGATGATGACATCGCCGCGCGCATCGCCGCCGAACCTGCGGTCGCGCCGAAGGACGCGCGTTACGCGGGCCGCGTGATCGGCTTGCCGGCGCGCGCTTCGTCAGCGGCCGCGCCGGCCTGAGCGCGCCACGTCCGCAGCAAGAGCGCGTTCGTGACGACGCTCACGCTCGAAAACGCCATCGCCGCGCCCGCGAACATCGGATCGAGCAGGCCGAACGCCGCGAGCGGAATGCCGATCAGGTTGTAGACGAACGCCCAGAACAGATTCTGCTGAATCTTGCGATACGTGCGCCGCGAAATATCGATCGCGTCCGCGACGAGCGCCGGATCGCCGCGCATCAGCGTGATGCCGGCCGCCTCGATCGCGACGTCGGTGCCGCTCGCCATCGCGATGCCGATATCGGCGGCGGCGAGCGCGGGCGCATCGTTGATGCCGTCGCCGGCCATCGCCACGATGCCTTCGTTCGACGCCTTGAGTTGCGCGACGACGCGCGCCTTGTCGTCGGGCAAGGTCTGCGCGAACACGCGTTCCGGCGCGATACCCAACGCGCGCGCGACGGCTTGCGCGCTGCCTTCGTTGTCGCCGGTGACGAGCGCGCTCTTCACGCCCATGCGCGCAAGACGTTCGATTGCATCGCGCGCGGTCGGCTTGACGGTATCGCCGAACGCGAGCAGCGCGAGGACTTCTCCGTCGAGATCGATCAGCCACGAGATCGTGTTCCCTTGCGCTTCGAGTTCGCGAGCGCGAGCGGCGAGCGTCGGCGGCACGTCAAAACCCAGTTCCGCGACCCAGCGCGCACTGCCGATCGCGATGCGCCGCGCGCCGACGTTCGCCTCCACGCCCCGTCCGGCGACCGCGCGCGCCGCGCTCGCCTCGAAGCGCGGTGCGTGGCTCGCGGCGGCGGCGACGGCCTTCGCCAGCGGATGCTCGCTCATGCGCTGCACGGCGGCGGCGAGTCCGAGCGCTGCGCTCCGATCCTGCCCCGGCGCGGCATCGAACGCGACGAGGCCCGGCTTGCCGACCGTCAGCGTGCCGGTCTTGTCGAATGCGACGATCTTGATCGCGTGCGCCTGTTCGAGCGCCTGCGCGTCCTTGATGAGAATGCCCTGACGCGCCGCGACGCCGGTCCCGGCCATGATCGCGGTCGGCGTCGCGAGGCCGAGCGCGCACGGGCACGCGATCACGAGCACCGCGACCGCGTTCAGCAGCGCCGTTTCTGCATCGGCGCCGTGCAGCAGCCAGCCGATGAGCGTGACGAGCGCGATCGCGAGAATTGCCGGCACGAACACCGCCGATACGCGATCGACGAGCCGCTGGATCGGCGCCTTCTCCGCCTGCGCCGATTCGACCATCCGGATGATGCGCGCGAGCGTCGTTTCCGCGCCGATCGCCGTGGTTTCGATCGCGATCGCGCCTTCGCCGTTGATCGAGCCGCCGGTCGTGCGCGCGCCGGGTTCCTTCGCGACCGGCAGGCTTTCGCCGGTAATCAGCGATTCGTCGATGTGCGTGCGGCCCTCGCGCACGATGCCGTCCACCGGCACGCGCTCGCCCGGCCGCACGATGGCGATATCGCCGATACGCACGTGAGCGAGCGGCACTTCGCGTTCGCGCGCCGGATCGTCGCGGTCGCGCACGCGGGCCTTGTCGGGCCGCAGCGCGTTGAGCGCGCGGATCGCGTCGGCGGTCTGGCGCTTGGCGCGCGCTTCCAGCCATTTGCCGAAGCGCACCAGCGTGATGACGACCGCCGACGCCTCGAAGAACAGATGCTCCGTCATGCCGCCGTGCGCGAACATCTGCCAGACGGACAAGCCCCACGCCGCCGACGTGCCGAGCGCGACGAGCAGATCCATGTTGCCCGCGAACGCCCGCACCGCGCGATAGCCGCCCGCATAGAAACGCGCGCCGAAGCCGAACTGCACGACGCTCGCGAGCGCGAGTTGCAGCCACGGGTCGAGCGTGAGGCCGAACATCGGCGCGAGCAGCGGCACGGTGAGCACGGCGGACGCGAGCACAGCCGCGAGCTCGCGATCGAATCCGGAGGAAACGGCGAGCTCCGGCGCGGCGTCGGGCAGGATCGGCGCGGCCTCGTAGCCGGCTTTGGCGACGGCGGCGACGAGCTGATCGTCGGTGACGGCGGCGCTCGCGTGCACGGTCGCCTTCTCGGTCGCGAGATTGACCGCGACGCTTTCGACGCCCGGCACGCGTTTAAGCACTTTCTCGACGCGCGCGACGCACGACGCGCACGTCATCCCGCTGACGGACAACTCAGCGGTCCGCGGATGGTCGGATGCTGCTGTGGACATATCGAAACGCTCCGTTCTGGCCGGGATCGCGAAGATCCCACATAAGGAACAGTATCGACCTTCCAATGACTGGAAGGTCAAGGCCTGAATGAAGCGCGTCGTGCAATGTCGAGTCCCGCCGCGCGGGAGCGAAAAATGCTGCGAGAAGACCGTATTCGAAGGACGAAAAGCGCGCCATTCAGTGCTTTTGACCGGCATCTGGTGCATTCTTCGGCATGCCGCAGCGCTTTTGCTGACTTAATCTTGCCTATCGTCAGCGGATAAGTTAAAACCCGAATTTCGAGATAACGCTCGTGGCGCGCCGCGCGGGGAGTGGCAGCGGCGCCGATACGCTTCCGAGCGTGCCGCGCATCGCTCCTACGAAGATGCGTGCGAGAACCCAAATCGAAAGAAGAACTGGATTTCCATTCGAATGAAGAACAAGCGACGCTGGACGTTTCCGCTCAACACCGCAATCTGGATGAGCGTGAGTCTCGCCGGCATGGCGGTCCTTTCGGGCTGTGCGACCAAGCAGCCCGAAGCCAAGGCGACCAGCACGGGCTGGGTGAAGAATCAGGTCGCCGATGCCTATACCTTCGGCTTTCCGCTCGTCGCGTCGGATATCGCGCGCGAACGCGCCAGCGGCCGCGCCGGGCAGCCCGGCCAGACGCCGCTCAACACCTTCCGTCACGCGAGCGCGCTGCCGCCCGCCGGCGCGCCGGGCTGGGCGAGCGTCGACACGCTCGAATCGTCGGCATGGCTCGATGTGTCCGCCGATCCGGTGATCGTCACGCTGCCCGCCGCGCCGCGCGGCCGCTATCTCGACGCCCGCGCGTTCGATGCGTGGACCAACGCACTCTATTCCAGCGCCGACACGACGCCCTATCCGAAGATGCAGCTCATCGCGTTCGTGCCCGCTGGCTGGACCGGCACGCTGCCCGCGAACGCGACGCGCGTCGAAACGCGCACACGTTACGTGTGGCTTTCGGTGCGCGTGCGCGTGAACGGCGCGCGCGACGTGCGCGAAGCGCGCAAGCTGCAGACCGCGATGCGAATCGACACGCTGACGCCCGCGAAAGGCTCCGCCGCCGATCCGACGCCGGTCGTCTCCGGCGCGTGGCCCGCGAACGGCGCGAAGCAACCCGCAGTGCCGCCGCTGCCATCCGCGCTGGCGACGATCGCGCCGGGCGCGCAGGCCGAAGCGCTCGATGCGAACGCGTTCTTCGCGCGCCTCGCCCGCTCGCTCGACGACAATCCCGCCGCCACCGACGACAGTCACGCGATCAGCCAGCTCGCCGATCTCGGCGTGAAGCCGGGCGAGCCGGTGCAGTTCAAGAAGACCGACGCACCGCTGCTCGATTCCGGTCTCGCCGATGCACGCGAGCGGCTCGAGACGACGCCGCCCAACGCGATCACGAAGAACGGTTGGACCTGGTTCGGCGATGGCGTCGGCGTCTACGGTACGGATTACACGTTGCGCGCCTATCTTGCGCGCCGGCAGACCGCGACGAGCACGAAGGAAGGCGAAGTGAAGCCGGTGACGCACGTGGACAGCGAAGGCCACGCACTCGACGGCGCGAACGCGTACACGCTGCACTTCGAGCCCGAGCAACTGCCGCCGGTGCGCGGCTTCTGGACCCTGACCGCCTACACGAAGGACGGGGCGCTCTCGGATGCGAAACTGCCGCGGCTCTCGCTTTCCGATCGCGACCGGCTGAAGAAGAATCGCGATGGCTCCATCGACGTGATCGTGTCGGCGAAGTCGCCGGGCCGCGCGCAGACAGCGAATTGGCTGCCCGCGCCCGAAGGCCAGTTCCAGCTCACGATGCGTCTTTATGCGCCCAAGCCGCAGGCGAGCGACGGCTCGTGGGCGCCGCCGTCAGTCGAACGGCAGTGATTCCGCTGCGCGCAAACAGTTGAATCGAACATGAAGGCCGCGATTTTTTCGCGGCCTTCATGCGTTTGACGCACGCTTTGGCGAACGTTTGCGGGTCGCATCGTCGTATACTCGAACATCATCTTTCCGGGGACGGCGGCTCGTCGTCGCGCATCGAATGTCGAGCATCACGAAGTCTTCTCTCGCCTCCGCCGGGCAGACGCTGCGCGGCGTCGTTCACGCGCGGCGCACGCGGCGCTTTTTCATCGGCTTGCTGATCGCGATACTCGTTATCGGCGTGCTCGGGTTCTTCGTCGCGCCGCCGGTTATCCGACATATCGCCGAGCAACAGCTCGCAAAGCAGCTCGACCGGCCCGTCAGCATCAGGCGTATTTGGCTCAATCCGTACACGCTCGATTTGGAAGCCGATGACGTCCATATCGGCGAATCGCCCGCGAATCTCGCGAAGGCGCCGGGCGCGGCGGCCGGTTTCGTCGATGTGTCGAGGCTCGTCGTGCGTACGTCGTGGGCGTCGGTGTTCAAACTCGCGCCGGTCGTCAACGAACTGAAGATCGATTCGCCGCGTATCAGCGTCGTGCGTTTCGACGGCGAGCATTTCAATTTCTCCGATCTGATCGCGAAGTTCGCGAAGCCATCGTCGCCGCCTTCGGACAAGCCTGCGCGCTTCTCGGTATCGAACATTCAGCTCGAAAACGGCCAGATCACGTTCGATGACAGGCTTCTGAGAACGAAGCACGTCGTCGACCGTTTCGCGCTCGGCATTCCGTTCATCGCGACGCTGCCGTCCGCCACCGATATCTTCGTGACGCCGCTGTTGCAGGCCCGCATCGACGGCTCGCCGCTCGTCGTGAAGGGCCGCACGAAGCCGTTTGCGCAGTCGCGCGAATCGGAAATCGCGCTCACGCTCGACGGCCTCGACGTGCCGCAGATGGCGTCTTACGCGCCGGCGTCGGTGCCGGTCGCGGTGAAGAGCGGCAAGCTCTCGACCGATCTCAACGTGCGCTTCGCGATCTCGGGCGATACCCCGACGATCCGCATCGACGGCACCGCCGAGCTCGCCGATCTCGCGGTGACGGACAAGGCGAGCGCGCCGCTCATCGCGGCCCGCGCGCTGCACGTGAAGATCGCGAATGCCGAGCCGCTGCGCGATGTCTATCACCTCGACGAAGTGACGCTGTCGAATCCGGATGTCCATCTCGCGCGCGATTCGACGGGTCAACTGAACGTGCAGAAGCTGGCCGGTCCCGCGCCGAAGCCTTCAGCGGAGGAAGTCAAGAAGGAAGCGCCGCCGCTCGATCTGGCGATTCGCCACCTCGCGATTGAAGACGGCCGGATCGCGCTCGACGACCAGTTGCTCAAACAGCGTGTTGAGGCCGCGTTGACCGGCTTCGCCGTGACGCTCGACGATTTCTCGACGCTTGCCAAAACGCCCGCGAAATACACGCTCAAGACGGCATTCGACAAGGGCGGCGCGCTCGATGCATCGGGCAACGTGACGCTCGCCACGAAAACGGCGGACGCAAAGCTCGCGCTGAGCGCGTTGGCGCTGCCGCCGTTGCAGCCGTATCTCGCGAACATGGTGGCCGCGCGCGTGACGAGCGGCACGCTCGGCGCGAATCTGCCGGTGTCGGTCGACTGGAGCAAGGCGGATGGCGGCGTGCAAATCGGCGCGGGCGATGTGAAGCTCGATGCGCTCACGCTCGCGCCCAACGCGGGCGGCGGCGTGCCGATCAAGCTGGCGTCGGCGACGGCGAAGATCGCCAAGGTCGATGTGTCCGCGCGCAACGCGACGCTCGACAGCGTGCAATTGAACGGCCTCGCGCTCGATGCGACGCGCCGCAAGGACGGCAGCATCGATCTGGCCGCGCTCGCCGCGCCGCACGAAGCCGCGCCCGAGCAGTCGGCGACGCGCAGGATCCAGAAGGCGCAGGCGGCGGGGCCGGCGTGGCGGTATCGGATCGGCGAGATCGCGCTCGCCGATGCATCGGCGAATATCACCGATGAAACCACGACGAAGCCGGTCAAGCTGCGCGTCGCGCCGCTCGCGCTCAACGTCAGGCAGTTCGGCGACGATTTGACGAAACCGCTCGCCGTCGACGGTAAGCTGACGCTGAACGGCAAGGGGGCGCTCGCGATTGGCGGCAACGTCACGGTGTCGCCGCTCAAGCTCGCGTTGCACGTCAAGGGCGATCAGGTCGACGCCTCCGCGTTCGAGCCGTATTTCGGCGACATGCTCAACATCGACGTGACGAGCGCGTATCTGAACGCGAACGGCGACGTCGCGATGTCGGGCAGCGGCAAGACGCTCGCGGCGTCCTATAAGGGCGACGTGTCGCTGACGGACGTACGCATGCTCGACAAGGCGACCTCCGACCGCTTCGCCGGCTGGAAGCTGCTCTCGCTCTCGAACGTGAAGGCGGACTACAGCGAGCGCGGCACCGATGTCGAAGCGGCGCGCGTGACCTTCGCCAAGTTCTACGGTCGGGTGCTGCTCGACGCGCAGGGCAGGTTGAACCTCAAGAGCGTCGTGGCCGGCGACAACGGCCCGCAATCGGTGACGCGCGACCGTGCGAAGGAAGAGGGCGCGTCCGCGCCGGCCGCTGCGAGCGCGACGGTGCCGGTGAAGACGGCGGCGAAGCCGTCGGGGCCGCCGGTCAACATGCGCTTCGGCCAGCTCGTGCTGCAGGACGGCCGCGTCACTTACACCGATAACTTCATCAAGCCGAACTACACCGCGAATCTCGTTGCGATCAACGGGACGATCGGCGCGTTCGGCACGCATTCGACCACGTCCGCGCCCGTCGACGTGTCGGCGAAACTCGCGGCGAACGGGCCGGTCTCGATCAAGGGGCAGGTGAATCCGCTCATCGAGAAACCCGCGCTCGATCTGACCGCGAGCGCGCATGGCGTCGAGCTGACGAATCTGACGCCGTATTCGTCGAAGTACGCGGGTTATCCGATCACGAAGGGCAAGCTCAACGTCGATCTGCATTACATGCTCGCCGACAACAAGCTCACGGCGAACAATCACTTGTTCATCGATCAGTTGACGTTCGGCGATCACGTCGACAATCCGACGGCGACGAAGCTGCCGGTGCGGCTCGCGGTGTCGCTGCTGAAGAATTCGCGCGGCGAGATCGATGTCAATATTCCGATTTCCGGCTCGCTGGACAATCCCGAGTTTTCGATCGGTGGGCTCGTGTGGCAGGCTATCGTGAATCTGGTGCAGAAGGCGGTGACCGCGCCGTTCACGCTGCTCGCGCATGCGTTCGGCGGCGGCGGCGGCGAGGATCTCAACTACATCGAATTCGATGCGGGCTCGGCCACGCTGAACGATGCCGCGCAGAAGAAGCTCGATACGATCGCGAAGGCGCTGGCGGACAAGCCGTCGGTGCGCTTGGACGTGACGGGCCGCGTCGATCCGAAGACGGACGAGCCGGCGTTGCGTTCCGCGTGGCTCGATCAACAGGTGAAGCGCGCGAAGGTGCGCGACATGTCGAGCAATGGCGAGAACGTCGACTGGAACGCGATCAAGGTGACGGACGCGGACTACGACAAGTATCTGACGAAGGCGTACAAGTCGGCCGATTTCAAGAAGCCGACGAACTTCATCGGCATGACGAAGTCGGTGCCCGATGAGGACATGAAAGCCGCGCTCACGAAGAACGCACCGGTCGACGAAGGATCGTTGCGCGATCTGGCGCAGCGTCGCGCGCAGGCGGTGCAGGAATATTTCGACGGGAAAATCGACAGCAAACGGATTTTCGTCGTCGCGCCGAAGTTGAACGCGGACGACATCAAGGACAAGGGCGCGGGTTCGCGCGTCGAACTGGGGCTGAAGTGACGAGCGTTGGCCAAACGGACGATCTGGATGAACAAAGGAATGCAAACTAATATCGGCGACACCGGGAACGATGAAGAGAACGGGAGTCAGCCGATGGGAACGCCTTATGAGAAGGACGTGGTGGCGTGGGCCTGGGAACAGGCGGCGCTGCTGCGTGCGGGGAAATTTGCGTCCATCGATATCGAGCATATCGCTGAGGAAATCGAGGACGTGGCAAAAACTGAATCACGCGAGCTGCGAAGCAGATTGGCGGTACTGCTCGCGCATTTGCTCAAATGGCAATTTCAGCCGGAGCGCCGAAGCCGGAGTTGGACGAGTACCATTCGCACGCAGCGAAGGGAGGCGTTGTTCGTGTTGAATGAAGCACCGAGCTTGCGGCGACGCTTCGATGATGTTCAGTGGCTCGACTTGGTCTGGTCGAAAGCGCGGACTCAGGCCGAAGCGGAGACAGGTATCGACTTCGATACGTTCCCCGCAAGCTGTCCATGGCCGATGTCGTCAGTGCTGGAGGAGGGCTTTCTGCCCGAATAGCACCCGGGGCGCGAGCATCATTCAATGCGCCCCCGACGCCGCCCCGCCACCCCCGCCCTTCGCCACCTTCGTAATCCAGATCAGCGGAATGATCAGAATGAAGATCACCGCCGAGATCAGAAAGATATCGTTGAGTCCCATCATCGCGGCTTGCGAGTTGACGGTGAAATTGAACATGCCGCGCGCCTGCGCTTCACTCACGTCGAGCGTCGATTGCGATAGCCCGAGCGACTGCAAAAACGCCGGATTGTAGACATTCGCCTGCTCGGTGAGCCGCTCGTGATGCAGCGCGATGCGGTTGTCCCACGCGTTGCCCGCGAGCGACGTTCCTACCGCGCCGCAAAACACCCGCGCGAAATTCGACAGCCCCGCCGCCGCCGGAATCTTCGACGGCGGCAAGCCCGATAGCACGATCGCCGTGAGCGGCACGAAGAACATCGCCATCGGAATGCCTTGCAGCAGCGTCGGCAAGACGAGATGCCACGTATCGATCTCGATCACGTACTTCGAGCGCAGCCAGAACACGAACGCGAAGCCGACGAACGCCGCCGTCGCGATGATGCGCGCGTCGCTGCGCGGCAGCACCTTGCCCATGATCGGCGCGAGGATCACGGCGAAAATGCCGAGCGGCGCGGTGACGAGCCCGGCGTCGATCGACCGGTAATTCAGATACTGCTGCATCCATTGCGGCAGCAACACGAGATTGCCGAAGAACACGCCGTACGCGACCGAAATCGCCACCGTGCCGCCGAAGAAATTGCGCCCGGCAAAAAGCCGCAAATCGACGACGGGATTCTTGTCGGTCAGCTCCCACACGACGAAGAACGCGAACGCGATCACCGCGACGATCGCCAGCACGACGATCAGCGGCGACGAGAACCAGTCGAGATCGCGGCCCTTGTCGAGCATGATCTGCAGCGAAGCGACCCACGAGACGAGCAGCAGAAGACCGATCACGTCGATCGGCGCCTTGCGCGTCGGCGATTCGCGGTCGCGGTAGATGATCCACGTCACGCCCGCCGCGAAGATGCCCACCGGAATGTTGATATAGAAGATCCACGACCACGAATAGCTGTCCGTGATCCAGCCGCCGAGCGCGGGACCGGCGATCGGGCCGACGGTCGCGGTCATCGCCCACAGCGAGAGCGCCATCGACGCCTTCTCTTTCGGATACGAGCCGAGCAGGATCGCCTGCGACAGCGGAATCAGCGGCCCGGCGACCGCGCCCTGCAACACGCGCGCGAAGAGCAGCACCGGCAGATTCGGCGCGAGCCCGCACAGCCACGACGACAGCACGAACATCAGGATCGCGCCGACGAAAAGACGCACCTGCCCGAGCCGCTGCGTGAGCCAGCCGGTCAGCGGAATGGAGACGGCGTTCGACGCCGCGAACACGGTGATAACCCACGTGCCCTCGTTGACGGACACGCCGAGATTGCCGGAGATCGTCGGGATCGCGACATTGGCGATCGACGAATCCAGCACGTTCATGAACGTCGCGAGCGCCACCGCGAAGGTGGCGAGAACGAGCTTGCCGCCTTCGAGCGGCGGCGGCGCGGACGGTGAGGGTGACGGTGCGGCGGCGGGTTTGGGCGTCGTCGGCGTGCTCATGCGGCTTCCATGCTTGAGGCCGCCAGCTTGCAAGACGCGGCTGGCGGCCGGAAAAGATCAAGCCGCCAGTGTGCCTGCGCTCAAAAAAAGCTGCTTACTTCGCCGAAATATCGATATCGCCCAGATACTTCTTTGCGTACTTGTCGATGGTGCCGTCCGCCTTGACCTTCTCGATCGCCGCGTTGAGCTTGGTCTTGAGCGCATCGTCGCCCTTGCGGATGCCATAGGCGATGCCGCTGCCGAGAATTTTGTCGTCGCGCACGGGCGCACCGGCGAACGCGAAGCCTTCGCCGTCCGGCTTCGACAGGAAGCCGCTCTGTCCCGCGGGCGCGAGCACGAGCGTCGCGTCGAGACGGCCGGACTTCAGATCGGCGTAGACCTGGTTCTGATCCTGATACGGCACGACCTTCACGCCGTCGTTTTCCCAGTGCGCCTTCGCGAACGTCTCCTGAATCGAGCCTTGCAGCACGCCGACGCTCTTGCCCTTCAGCGATGCCGACGTCGGCTCGATGCCGCTGCCCTTCTTCGCGATGAGCTGCGTCGGCACGCGATACACGACCGTCGTGAAATCGATCGCCTGGCGGCGCTGCTCGGTCGCGTTCATCGCCGAGTTGATCGCGTCGAACTTGCGGCCCTGCAGCGCGGGGATCAGGCCGTCGAACGAGGTCTCGACCCATTTGCACTGCATTTTCGCGGCGGCGCACACGGCATTGCCGACGTCGATGTCGAGCCCTTGCAACTCGCCCGTCGACGATTTCGATTCGAACGGCGGATATTGCGCTTCGAGGCCGAAGCGCAGCGTATCGGCGGCAAGCGCGGCGCCGCTCGTGAACGTGCATGCGAGGAACAGCGCGCTGGCGATGTGGTTCAGTTTCATCGTGTTGGTCTCCAGGAAATCGTCAGATCGAGCAAAGGCGGCGCGCGCCTTCGATGAGCGTGTCGTCGTCCTTCGCGAACGAAAGACGGATCACGCGGTTGTCGGTGCCGTCGGTATAGAACGCCGACAGCGGAATCGTCGCGACGCGCGCCTCGCGAATCAGGCGCAGCACGAAATCGCTGTCGCCTTGATCGGAAATCGCGTCGTAACGCGCCAGCATGAAGAAACTGCCCGCACTCGGCAACAACTCGAAGCGCGATGCTTTCAGCGATTCCGCGAGCAGATCGCGCTTGTGCTGATAGAACGGCCCGAGATTCAGATAGCTCGATTCATCCGCGAGCGCTTCGGCGAAGGCCATTTGCATCGGCGTATCGGCGGAGAAGGTCATGAACTGGTGAATCTTGCGGATTTCCGCCGTCAGCGCGGCGGGCGCGAGACAGTAGCCGACCCGCCAGCCCGTTACGTGATACGACTTGCCGAACGACGACACGATGACGCTGCGCTCGGCCAGCGCCGGATAACGCGCCATGCCGTGATGCAGCGCGCCGTCGAATACGACGTGCTCGTAGACTTCGTCCGACAGCACGATGATCTTCGTGTCGCGCGTGAGCGCCGCGAGCCGCTCGACGTCGGCGGATGTGAACGCGCTGCCCGTCGGGTTGTGCGGCGTGTTGACGAGGATCATGCGCGTCTTCGGCGTGATCGCGGCGGCGACCTCGTCCCAGTCGATGCGGAAATCCTGCGGCGAGAGCTTGATCGCGACGGGCTTCGCGCCCTGCAACTGCACGATCGGCGCGTAACTGTCGAACGATGGTTCGAAGTAAATCACTTCGTCGCCGGGATGCACGAGCGCGCTGATCGTCGCGTACAGGCCTTCGCTCGCGCTCGCGACGACGGTGACTTCCGTGCCCGGATCGTAGGTTGCGCCGTAGAGCTTCTGCGTTTTCACGGCGATTGCTTCGCGAAGCGCGAGCACGCCGGACATCGGCGAGTACTGGTTATGTCCTGCCCGCATGGCTCGCTCGACGCCTTCGATGAGCTTCGAATCGCACGCGAAGTTCGGCGCGCCTTGCGACAGGTTGAGCGCGTGATGCTCGTCGGCCAACTGGCCGATGACGGTAAAAATGGTCGTGCCGACGTTCGGCAGCTTCGACTCGGGAATGCAGGCGCTTTGCACGGCGGATGTCTCCGGAATTGCGGTTCGACGAAAATCTGCCGTCGATTCAACCGCAGCAATAAAGCGCGGACAATCGAAACTTTGTCATACTAGCCATGCTTGCAGATCATGGCTACATGTCAAAAACCCGATGAAACCCCTGCCTTCCCTCGACGTGCTCAAAACCTTTCTGGTGGTGGCGCAGAAACTGAATTTCACGCGCGCGGCCGAGGTGCTGAACGTGACGCAGGGCGCGGTCAGCCGTCAGATCGCCGGGCTGGAGGCGCATCTCGGTTATGCGCTTTTCACGCGGCAGGCGCGCGGGCTCGCGCTCACGCATCACGGCGCGTTGCTGGTCGCGCCGTTGCAGCAGGCGTTCGGACAGATCGACGATGCCCTCGCGAAAGGCGGCGCGCAATCCGGCATTCTGCGCGTGAAGTGCCCGACCTGCGCGATGCGCTGGGTGCTGCCGCGCGTGATCCGCCTGCAGAACGAGCGGCCCGAACTGGTCGTGGAAGTGACGGCGTCGGTGGCGCATGGCGTCGAATTCAGCGCGGAGCAGTTCGACGCAGCGATCGTCTTCGGCGCGGCGCCGTCGGGGAAGGGCGCGAGCGTGCATCATCTTTTCGATGAAGTGCTGACGCCGGTTTGCGCGCCTGAATTGTGGAAGCCTAAGAAGAACGCCTCGCCAACACCCGACGATCTCGCCGGGAAAACGCTGCTGCATCCCACGCGCGACCGCCGCGACTGGCTACTGTGGCTCGGCGCTTACGGTTACGCCGGCCTGCCGTCGACGAAAGCGCAGCATTTCGACACGCTCGATCTGGCGATTTCGTCGGCGATGCAGGGTTTGGGCGTGACGATCGGCGACCTCTCGCTGATCGAAGAAGACCTGCGCGCCAGGCGCGTCATCGCGCCGTTTTCGCTGTGCGTGCCGAGCGGCGCGGCGTACTACCTCGTGTATCCGGAGCGGCCCGCGCCGTCGCCCGCGTTGCAGCAGTTCGCGCAATGGCTTGCCGATGAGGCGGCGCACACGCGTGAAAATCTTCGTCGCAATCTTTGATCCGCTGCGGGTTATGGGTTAAGCACATCCTGCAGAGCGTAGAACTATTCCTAAACGGCCGATGTTTGAGTTTCTTCGACTCATGGAAACTCCGTATTAAGAATAGGAATCTGCGAAAGAACTGCGAAGGATTCGACCCACTACAATCCGCACACAAAAGATGACAGGCTGCGACAGCCGCCGCCTGCGAACAGACGGAGATGCCTGGGTGCGACTCAGATCCTTCGCTTCATACGGCCCGAGCGCGAGTGCCTATGCCCGGGCGTGAAATCAACGGACACCGGCAATCCGGCGAAGCCACGTCTGCCGAAAATCTGAAACGTCCGCTGCGGCCGGCGTGCGCGCGGTTCGCGAGATGCGGACGGACGAGCCTGCGCATACGCCTGCTTCTTTGGCTGCTCGCGCCGCTCGCCCTTTTCGTGCTGATTACATCGATCGCTTCGTACGATTCCGCGTGCCGCACGGCGGACATGATGGAGGACGCGGCGCTCCTTGCCTCCGCACGGACCATCGGCGATGGCATCGAGTGGTCCGATCGCGAACTCACCGTCAAGATCGTGCCAGGGGCCCTCGAAATGTTCGAGTCGCCATATCGGGATCGCGTGTATTACAAGGTCGTCGCCGAACGCGGCCGATTGCTCGGCGGCAGGCCGGAGCTTCCGATGCCCGAGCGCGAAAGCTCACATGCCGTTTATTTCGACGCCGAGTTCGAGGGTACGAAGGTTCGCGCCATCTCTTATCCGCGTTTTCTGTTCGATGACGGCAAGGCGGTGGCGGCGCGGGTCATCGTCGCCAAGACGCGGGCTTCGCGGCATGCCATGCGCGATCAGCTATGGCGCCCGCAGTTGCTGCGCGCATGCGTGATGCTCGCGCTGGTCGCCGCGCTCGTTCCGCTCGGTCTCGCGGCCGCGCTCCGTCCGCTGATGCGCCTCAAGGACGACCTCGCCGGGCGCTCGCCGCTGGAAATCGATCCGATGCGCGCGCAAGCTTTGCCACGCGAACTCCGGCCGATCGTCGACGCCCTCAATCAATGCATCGCGCAAGTCAGGCATCACGCGCGGACACAGCGCGATTTCGTGTCCGATGCGGCGCATCAGCTCAGCACGCCGCTCACGCTTCTCGACACTCAGATCCAATACGCTTGCCTGAACTGCGGCGGCGAGCGCGCATGCGAGATCGCGCTCAAGAGCGCGGGCCGGAGCATGAAAAAGATGAAAGCCGTAACGAAGCAACTGCTGATGCTCGCGCAGGCAGAGTCCACGCCCGAACCCATACGAACGATGACGGACATGACGGATGTCGTCGAGTCCGTGCTCGAAGAACTGATCGTGCTGGCGCAGCGGCGTGATATCGACCTTGGCGCAGAAACCGAACCGGGCACGATGGTGGCGGGCAACGCGGCGCTGCTGTCCGCGCTCGTGTCGAACCTCGTCGACAACGCCATTCGCTACACGCAGCCGGGCGGGCGCGTCACCGTGATCGTCAGGCGTTCGCACGAGCAGGTTCTGTTGCAGGTGGTCGACAACGGTCCGGGGCTTTCCGCCGAGGCACGCGCGCATGTGTTCGAGCGCTTCTATCGCGCGTCTGCTTTTACCGATGGCACCGGGCTCGGGCTGCCGATCGTGCGGGAGATCGCGCTGCGCCACGGCGGCACCGTCACGCTCGGGGCGGGCTACGCGCGTGCAGGATTGTCCGTGTCGGTCAGGCTGCCCGCATGGTCCGGCGGGGACATCCGATGAAGCTGCTGCTCGTCGAAGACAACGCCGAGCTGGCGCACTGGATCGTGAGTCTGTTGAAGGCGGATTCTTTCATCGTCGATCATGTGCCGAACGCGGAATGCGCCACGTCGATCCTCAATCAATGCACCTACGATGTCGTATTGCTGGACATGCGCCTGCCCGCGATGAGCGGCAAGGAACTGCTCGGACGGCTGCGGCGCCGCGGCGACACCGTGCCCGTACTGATGCTGACCGCGCACGGATCGATCGAGGACAAGGTGGAATGCTTCGCAGCGGGCGCGGACGATTTCGTCGTCAAGCCTTTCGATGCGCGTGAACTGGTGGCCCGCATCAAGGCTCTGGTGCGTCGTCAGAGCGCGCAGAAAGCCGTCGCGCTGATGTGCGGCGATCTCCGGTATGCATTCGCCACGCGCGAGTTCAGCTATCGGGGCGCGCCCATTTCGCTGCGACGTCGCGAGCACGCGATTCTCGAGGCGCTGATCCTGCGGCAGGACAAGACCGTGTCGAAGTCGATGCTGATGGAATGCATCTTCAGTCTCGACGATGTCGCCAGCGCCGATGCCATCGACATCTATATTCATCGCTTGCGCAAGCGGCTGGCCGAAACGAACGCGCAGATCATGACGTTGCGCGGTCTCGGCTATATCCTGCGCGCACGCGAAGAATGATCGATGTGTGCGCTCGGTGACAATACTTAGATATGCGTAGCACGCGCGATAGCGCCGTGAAAGATTCGAGCGGCTAGGATGCGTTTCATGTTCCGCGACAAGCGCGAATGATGCGCTGACCGGAACAGTCGGACGTCATGTGCGCGTGAATCGCGTTTCACTTCTTGACATGGCGCGCCGGACCATTGCGACCACTATCGGGGGTGCATGAAGTTATGTCGATCAACATTCTGGTTGTTGCTTTCCTGCTCGCAGCGGCGGTCATGCTGTGCTGTTCGATCGTGGAGTACGTCGCGGTCTTGAGAATCATCCGGGACGACGCGCCCTTGCCGCAGACGCCGCGCGGACCGCTGGCGAAATCCGACCGGTTCTTCTGTCTCAGCGCGCTTCTGTGTTTCGTTTCGCTGGCTTGTCTTCTGCTTGTCGATTGAACGCCACGAGGAGTCGAGACGATGTCGAACACGAAAATACGAAGGCTCCCGAAACCGTCGCGAGACCGGAACGCCAGAATCTACTGGCTGCCGATGCCGCGCGTCGAGGCGGACAAAGTCATCCTTCAATGCCGGATCGCACTCGAATCGGTCAAGCGTGGCCGGGCGAGTCTGATCGAGGCGCAGTGCATCGCGCAGGCCGTGCTGCTGTCTGGACTCTTGACCGAGGCGGGCTTCGGCATTCTGGACCGCGCGACGCTCGATGAAGTGCAGGGCGACGTGCTCGCGTTGCTCGACCGCGGCCTGACGGTCGGCGACTGGCGCCTTCCCGCGACTGCGGTGCCGCGGCTCACTGCGGTGATCAACGAGCACGACCGGCAGATGAGAGAAGTGCGTCTTTCAGCGGTCATCGAATGCAACGAGCATCTCGAACGTTTCATCGCGACGTTGCCGCGCCCGAGCGATTCGCCCACGCATTGAAACGCTTCGCGCGGGCGGCCGCGCGAAGCGTTTCGATCACATGCCGTGCTTCGTCACGACCGATTCCCACTGCCCGTTCTTCACCTGATACAGCGTCGACGATGCGTTCTTCAACGCGCCGTTGTCGTCGAACGCGATCGGCCCCGTGATGCCGTCGAACTTGTTGGTCTTCAGCACCGGCCGGTACACGTTCGGATCGATGGAATTGGCTTTCTGCATCGCGTTGATCGCGGCCCACGCGGCGTCGTAGCCGAACGGCGCATACGACAGGATCGCGACGCCGAAGCGCTTCTGGAACTTCTCGCTGAATGCCTTGCCTTCGGGCAGCTTGTCGAGCGGGCTGCCGTATTCCCACGCCTGCGCGCCCTCGGCGGCGTCGCCGGCGAGCTTGAGGAAATCCGCGTCCATCACGCCGCCGCCGCCCACGAACTGCGCGTTCATGCCGAGCTGCTTCATCCGCTTGACGACCGCCGCCGCCTGCCGGTCGAGGCCGCCGAAGAAGATCAGATCCGCGTTGGTCGACTTGATGCGCGTCAGTTGCGCGCTGAAATCGACGGTCTGATTGTCGCTGTATTCGCGCGTGACGATCGTGCCGCCTTTCGCCTTCACCGCCTTCTCGAACTCGTCGGCCTCGCCCTGACCGAAGGCCGTGCGATCGTCGATGATCGCGATGCGCTTCGCCTTCGTCGTCGTCACCGCGTAGACGCCGGCGTTGCCCGCGTTCTGCGCGTCGCTGGAAATCACCGTGAACATGTTCGCGAGGCCGCGCGTCGTGATGGTCGGATTGGTCGCGGCGGGATCGATCGTCGGGATGCCGGCGTTGTTGTAGATCGGCGATGCGGGCAGCGTCGTGCCCGAATTGAAGTGTCCGACGACGACGACCACGCCATCGTCGACGAGCTTCTGCGCCGCCTGCACGCCGACGCGCGGATCGGCCTGATCGTCTTCCGCGCGGATCTCGAACTTGGCCGTCTTGCCACCGATCGTGATCTTTTTCGCGTTGGCTTCATCGAGCGCGAGCTGCACGCCGTTCTGGAGATCCTTCCCGTAACCCGCGTTCGCGCCGGTCAGCGGCGCGGCGAAACCCACTTTCACCGGAAGTTCGTCGGCGCTCGCGGCAAAAGGCACGGCGCCGAGCGTGGCCGCGGCGCACGCCACGAGCCATGCCAAAGGTCTGGTACGGAAGCGCATGGTTTTCCCTCTCCTTTTTGATCTGGCAAATCGAAATCGAATGGAACGCCCTGGCATCGGACAAGCGAAATGTAGGGAGCCAATTTCGGCGCGTCTTGGTGTTTAGTCGCGCGTCCGATGCGGATTTCGGCATAGGCCCGATACGCCGCGATCTCAACCCCATGGCGGCTTCGGGCGTTTCGCCGACGCGCCGCGCGCGACGATTCCCGACCATCCGCGAGACGCTGCTATCGGGCCGATTGAATCCCGCCGCTTGACAAAGTGCATATGCACAAATATTCTGCGTGGCATGACTTCCAACTCTTCTCCTCTCGACTGCAACTGTTTTGCGATCCGTCAGGCGGCGCGTTATGTGTCGCAAATGTACGAGCGGCATTTGAGCGTAGCGGGCATCACGGCGGCGCAGTTCACGATTCTCGCGGCGATCGGGCGCAAGCCCGGCGTGCAGATGCTCGAACTCGCCGATTCGATGGTGATGGACCGCACGACGCTCGTGCGTGCGCTCAAGCCCTTGCAGCGCGACGGTCTCGTCGAAGCGGCGCAGGAATCGGCGAGTTCGCGCGCCGTCGGCTTGCGTCTCACGGCAACCGGCAAGGAAACGCTCGTGAAGGCAGCGGCGCAATGGCGCGCGGCGCAGGCGGAATTCGAAACGAAGTTCGGCGAGAAACGCGCGAAGGCATTGCGCCAGTCGCTGTTCGAATTGACGACGATGGAGTGAGTTGATCAAGCGCTGGCTCGCCGCGTGCGAGCCTTTTATTCATCGGCATTAGTGCATATGCACAATCAAGCGGAGCAGATCATGCAGGTCAAAGGAAAAGTGGTACTCGTCACCGGCGCCAATCGCGGGCTCGGCAAGCAATTTGCGAAGTCGTTGATCGAAGCGGGCGCGGCGAAGGTTTATGCGGCCGCGCGCGATCCGAAGAGCGTCGACATTCCGGGCGTCGAAGCGATCCGCCTCGACGTGACGAACGCCGCCGACATCGCGGAAGCAGCGGCGACCTACACCGACGTCCAAGTGATCGTCAACAACGCGGGCGTGACGACGCGCGGCTTGCTCGTCGATCCGGCATCGACGCAAGGCATTCGCGATCTGCTCGAAATCAACACGTTCGGCCCCATCGCGCTCACGCAGGCATTCGCGCCCGTGCTGAAGAAGAGCGGCGGCGGCGCGGTCATCAACGTTCTTTCGGTGCTGAGCTGGGTCTCGTTGCCGGCGGGTGGCGCGTATCACATCTCGAAGGCGGCGGCGTGGGCGGCCACGAACGCCCTGCGCGAGGAATTGCGCGAGCAGGGCACGCTCGTCGTGGCGGCGCATCCCGGTTACATCGATACCGACATGACCGCGCAAGTCACCGCGCCGAAATCGACGCCGGAACATGTCGTGCGCGAAGTGCTGGCGGCGGTGGAGAAGAATCAGGAAGAAGTGCTCGTCGATGACACCGGGCGCGCGGTCAAGCAATCGCTGTCGACCGACGCCCCTATCTACCTCACCGGCATTCCGCGCTGATCGGAGGCTCGCCATGTTTGCGCAGGACATCGTGTTGTGTCATCCGGTGCGTACGGCGATCGGCGGGTTCGGCGGCTCGCTGAAGGACACGCCCGCCGTCGATCTGGGCGCGGCCGTCATCGCGGAAACGTTGCGGCGCGCGGGTTCGGCGCTCGATCCGTCATCGGTGGATTCGGTCGTGTTCGGCAACGTCATTCAGGCGGGCAACCGCATGAATCCGGCGCGACAGGCGTCGGTCGGCGGCGGCGTGCCGGTTTCCGTGCCCGCGCTGACGGTCAATCGCGTGTGCGGCTCCGGCGCGCAGGCCGTGGCGACGGCGGCGACGGAAATCGCGGCGGGCGTCTCGCGTCTTGCCATCGCGGGCGGCATGGAGAACATGGACCGCGCGCCGTATCTGCTCGATGGCGGTCGTCGCGGTTATCGCATGGGCAACGCGCAGATCTACGACAGCCTGCTGCGCGACGGTCTCGTCGATGCGTTCTCGGGCGAGCATTCGGGCTGGCACACGGAAGATCTCGTGTCGAAGTTCGACATCACGCGCGAGGCGCAGGATCGCTGGGCCGAGCGCTCGCAGCAGTGGTTTGCGGCGGCGCAGAAGGACGGCGCGTTCGATGCGGAAATCGTCGGCGTCGATGTGAAGGCGGGCAAGGAAACCGTTGCGTTTGCGCGCGATGAGCAGCCGCGTCCCGACACGAATTTCGCGGCGCTGGCGAAATTGCGTCCGGCATTCCGTCCCAACGGCACGATTACGGCCGGCAATGCGCCGGGGCTGAACAGCGGCGCATCGGCGATGATCGTGACGAGCCGCAACGAAGCGGACGCGCGCGGCATCGAACCGTTCGTGCGCCTGGCGGCGTTCGGCGTCGCGGCCGTCGAGCCGGGGATGTTCGGGCTCGGTCCGGTGCCCGCCGTGCAGCAGGCGTTGCAGCGCGCGGGATGGACGCTCGGCGATGTCGAGCGCTTCGAGATCAACGAAGCGTTCGCGGCGGTGCCGATCGCGGTGGCGCGAACGCTCGGCGTGCCCGACGACATCGTCAACGTCGAAGGCGGCGCGATCGCGCACGGTCATCCGATCGGCGCGACGGGCGCCGTGCTGACGACGCGCCTCGCCCACGCGATGCGCCGCGACGGCGTGAAGCGCGCGATCGTGACGCTGTGCATCGGCGGCGGGCAGGGCATCGCGCTCGCGCTGGAAGCGATCGCGTAGGCGTTCGCGTCAGCGCTTCGCGTTCTTCTGCATGTCATCGAAACCCGCCGCGGCTTGCTGCACGTCCGGCGGGAAATCGTCCATCTCCATGACCTGCCGCACTTCGATCATCTCCGTGTCCGATCCGGGGCAACGCTTCGCCCATTCGATCGCTTCCTCGCGCGACTTCACCTGGACCATCCAGTAGCCGCCGAGCACTTCCTTCGCTTCGGCGAACGGTCCGTCGGTGACGCGCGGCTTGCCGCCTTCGAACGTGACGCGCGCGCCCATCGACGGCGGATGCAGTCCGTCGAGCGCGAGCAGCACGCCGGCCTTCTGCAATTCCTCGTTGTATTTCATCATCGCGGCGACGGCTTCGGCGCTCGGCATCGTGCCCGGTTCGGCGCTTTCGTAGCCGCGCGGAATCATCAGCATCATGAATCGCATGTGGATCGCTCCTTGAAGTTGGTGTATTTATCGAGCGTCTTCGGTACGCTCACACCTAACGACGAGCAACATGACACGAGATCGACATGCCCGCCCTTAAGCGTTTTTCCCTAGTCGATTGCTGTTGCCTTCGCGACCCGTAAGATCAAATAATGTAATCCATTACATCTCGATCGCGACGCGCGGCAAAGCGATGTCAGATACGGTTCGACCACGCGAAGAAGTATCGATTGCCGACGTCGCTGAACGCGCGGGCGTGTCGGTCGCGACCGTATCGCGCGTGCTCAACGGACACACGAACGTTCGCGAGACGACGCGCGAAAAAGTGCTCGAAGCGGTCGCGACGAGCGGCTATCGCATCAACGAGCTGGCGCGCAATCTGCGCACGGCCGAAAGCCGCCTGCTCCTCACGATGGTCCCGGACTTCGGCAATCCGTTCTATGCGGCGATCGTGCGCGGCATCGACAGCGTCGCGCGTCAGAACGGCTACTTCATGCTGCTGTGCGATACCGGCGCGGACCCGTTGCGCGAGCGAAGCTATTTCGATCTGCTGCGCGGCCGCCGCGCCGATGGCGCCATCTGTCTCGATCCCGCCGCCGTGCAAAAAGCGCTCGCCGAAGAAGCGTCGACGCTGCCGTGGGTCGCGTGCTGCGAGTTCGATCCGGCGGCGGGCGTGCCGTACGTCGGCATCGACAATCATCTCGCCGCGGGCGATGTCGTGCGTTATCTGACGGCGAAGGGGCATCGGCGCATTGCGCTCATCAACTCGGGTCAGGGTTATCTGTATGGACGACAGCGGCTCGCGGGCTATCGCGATGCGTTGATCGAAGCCGGCATCGAGCCGCGCGCGGAGTGGCTGATCGAACTCGACAGCCTCGATTACGACGCGGGCGAGCGCGCGGCCGCGCAACTCGCATCGTTGGGCGATGCGCGTCCGACGGCCGCCTTCGCCGTGTCGGACACGCTCGCCATCGGCGTGATGAACGGCTTTCGCGGCGCGGGCTTTTCAGTGCCCGACGATGTCGCTGTCGTCGGCTTCGACGATATCGCCGTTGCCGCGCATGTCGATCCGCCGCTCACGACCGTTTCGCAGCCGATGCAACTGCTCGGCGAAACCGCAGCCGACCTGCTGCTCAAGCGCCTGCGCGACCCGCGCGCGGATGTGCCGGGCGTGCTGCTGCCGCATCGGCTGATTCAAAGAAGGAGCGCGTGACGATGAGCCTCGCCGTGCGCTTTCAGGGCATCGAAAAGCAGTTCGGGCCGGTGCGCGTGCTGCACGGCGTCAGCTTCGATCTCGCGCCGGGCCGCATCTACGGATTGCTCGGCGAGAACGGCGCGGGCAAGTCCACGCTGATGAAGATTCTCGCGGGCTACGAGCGTGCGAACGCGGGCGAGCTTTTCGTCGATGAACGCGCGCGCGACTTCGCGAGTTCGCGCGATGCCGAACATGCCGGCATCGTGCTGATCCATCAGGAATTGAATCTCGCGGATCATTTGAGCATCACGCAGAACATGTTCCTCGGGCACGAGCTGAAGAAAGGCTTCTTCCTCGATGAAGCCGCGATGCGCGACGATGCCCGCGCCGCGTTGAACGACGTCGGCCTGCACAAGAATCCCGATACGAAGGTGCGCGATCTGATCGTCGCGGAGAAGCAGCTCGTCGAGATCGCGAAGGCGATGTTGCGCAGCGCGCGCCTGCTCATCATGGACGAACCGACCGCGACGTTGACGCCATCGGAGACGCAGCGTCTCTTCGGCCTGATGGCGCGTCTGAAGGAAGCGGGCACGACCATCGTCTATATCTCGCACAAGCTCGACGAAGTGGAACGCGTGACCGACGAAGTGATCGTGATGCGCGATGGCCGCTTCGTCGCGCGCGCGCCGACCGACGAGCTGACGCGTCAGCAGATGGCCAATCTGATGGTCGGCCGCGAAGTCTCCGACATGTTCCCCGACAAGCCGCCGTTGTCCGACGACGCGCCGGTCGCGTTCGAAGTCGAAGGCGCATCGGTGCCGGGCTGGGCCGACGGCATCGGCTTTTCGGTGCGCAAGGGCGAAGTGTTCGGCTTCGCGGGACTCGTCGGCGCGGGGCGCACGGAGCTGTTCGAAGCGCTCGTCGGCCTGCGTCCGCTCTCTGCGGGGCGCGTCGTCATCGACGGAAAAACGGTCAAGCTCAAAGGCCCGCGCGAAGCGATGCAGCAAGGCCTCACTTATCTGAGCGAAGACAGAAAGGGGCGCGGCCTCCACGTCGACATGGCGCTGAAAGACAATCTCACGATGATGACGCTGGAGCGCTACGCGCATCCGCTCATCGATACGCGCGCGGAACGCGAAGCCCTGAACGCGGCGGTGAAGGACTTCGGCATACGCACCGGCAACGCGTCGATACGCGCGCGCATGCTGTCGGGCGGCAATCAGCAGAAGCTCGCGCTCGCGAAGTTCCTGAATCCCGATCCGCGCGTGATCGTGCTCGACGAACCCACGCGCGGCGTCGATGTCGGCGCGAAACGCGATATCTATTTCCTGATTCATCGGCTGGCCGCGGAAGGCCGCGCGGTGATCGTGATCTCGTCCGAACTGATCGAGCTGATCGGCTTGTGTCATCGCGTCGCGGTGATGCGCGCGGGCGAACTCGTCGCGACACTCGGCATGGATCTTTTGACCGAAGAGAGGTTGATCGCGCATGCGACCGGCACACACTGAAGACACCGAAAGCGAGAGCCGTCTCTCCACCGTCGCGCGCTTCATGTTCGGCGTCGGGCCGCTCATCGGGCTGATCGCGCTGTGTATCGGCGGCACCTTGCTCAACGGCGATTTCGCCACCGTCGACAACGCGATGAACGTGCTCACGCGCACGTCGTTCATTGGCATCATCGCGGTGGGGATGACCTTCGTCATCATCTCGGGCGGCATCGATCTGTCGGTCGGTTCGATGGCCGCGCTCATCGCGGGCAGCATGATCTACATGATGAACGCGCTGATGCAGGGCTTTCACGGCCACGCGGTGCCGCCGCTTCTGATCATCGCGCTCGGCATCGTGCTCGCGCTCGTGCTCGGCGCGCTGTTCGGCTTCGCGCATGGCGTGCTCGTGACGAAAGGGCGCATCGAGCCGTTCATCGTCACGCTCGGCACGCTCGGCATATTTCGCGCGCTGCTCACATGGCTCGCGGATGGCGGCGCGCTCACGCTCGACAACTCGCTCGTCGATCTTTACGGGCCGGTTTATTACGCGAGTCTGCTGCATGTTCCGGTGCCGATCTGGGTGTTCGCGATCGTGGCGGCGGGCGGTGCGCTCGTGCTCAATCGCACGGTGTACGGGCGTCATGTGCAGGCGATCGGATCGAACGAACAGGTCGCGCGTTATGCGGCGATTCGCGTGGATCGTGTGAAGATCGTCACGTATGTGCTGCTCGGTTCATGCGTGGCCGTCGCGACGATTCTGTATGTGCCGCGCTTAGGCTCCGCCACGCCGACGACGGGCCTCCTGTGGGAACTCGAAGCGATCGCGTCCGTCGTGGTCGGCGGCACGGCGCTGAAGGGCGGCGAAGGGCGCGTGATCGGCACGGTCATCGGCGCGATTCTGCTTTCGGTCATCAACAACATTTTGAATCTCACGAGCATCATCAGCGTGTATCTGAATGCGGCGGTGCAGGGCGCCGTCATCATCCTCGTAGCATTCCTGCAGCGCGGTCGTCGTTGATAGTCTTAAAACAGGAGACATCGTCATGAAGAAAATGCTTCGCGCGCTCGGCGCGCTCACGTTGACGGCGAGCGCGTTCGCCGCTGCATCGTCGTCCGCATTCGCCGCCGACAAGGTCGTGCTGGGCGTCGCCATTCCGACCGCCGATCACGGCTTCACGGGCGGCATCGTGTGGTGGGCCAACGAAGCGAAGAAGGAACTGGAAAAGGCGCATCCCGACCTGAAGGTGATCGTGAAGACGGCGAGCACCGCGCCCGAGCAGGCGAACCAGTTGCAGGATTTGGTCACGGTCAACAAGATCAATGCGCTCGTGATCTTCCCGCAGGAATCGGCGTCGCTCACGCAACCGGTCGCGCAGGTCAAGAAGAAAGGCGTGTATGTGACGGTGGTCGATCGCGGCCTGACCGACACGAGCGCGCAGGACGCGTACGTCGCCGGCGACAACACCGCTTTCGGCAAGATTCCCGCCGAGTTTCTCGCGAAGCAGTTGAACGGCAAGGGCGATATCGTCGCGCTACGCGGCATTCCGACGACACTCGACAACGAGCGCTGGAACGCCTTCGAAGGCGTGCTGAAGCAATATCCCGACATCAAGATTCTCGATGCGAAATACGCCAACTGGAATCGCGACGATGCGTTCAAGGTAATGCAGGACTATCTCACGCGCTTCAAGCATATCGACGCGGTGTGGGCCGCGGATGACGACATGATGGTCGGCGTGCTGAAGGCGATCGATCAGGCGAAGCGCACGGACATCAAGATCGTGTTCGGCGGCGCGGGATCGAAGGAAGCGGTGAAGCGCATCATGGACGGCGATGCGCGCGTGCCGGCCGATGTCTCGTATTCGCCGAAGTTCATCTACGACGCGATCAAGCTGACCGCCGACGCGCGCCTGAAGGGCGACAAGCTGCCGCCGACGACGATCATCCCGTCGGTGCTCATCACGAAGGACAACGCCAAGCAGTTCTATTTCCCGAACTCGCCGTTCTGATGCGCGAAGGCCGTTCATCCGGCCTTCTTTTTGTGGAGGCGAAAGATGAAAACCATCAAAGGCCCGGCGATATTTCTCGCACAGTTCATGGGCGATCAGGCGCCGTTCGATACGCTCGCGAATCTCGCGTCGTGGGCGGCGTCGCTCGGTTACAAGGGCATACAGGTGCCTGCCGATCCGCGTCTGATCGATCTGGAGAAGGCCGCATCGAGCGATGCGTATTGCGATGAGATTCGCCGCACCGTCGACGATGCGGGCGTCGCGATCACCGAGTTGTCGACGCATCTGCAAGGACAACTGGTCGCCGTGCATCCCGCATACGACACGCTGTTCGATGGCTTCGCCGCGCCGCATGTGCGGGGCGATCCGGCCGCGCGGACCGAATGGGCGATCGCGCAAATGAAGCTCGCGGCGGCGGCGTCGAAGCGTCTCGGCTTGAACGCGCACGTGACGTTTTCGGGCGCGCTCGCGTGGCCGTATGTGTATCCGTGGCCGCAGCGTCCGGCGGGTCTCGTCGAAGCCGCGTTCGAAGAGCTTGCGAACCGCTGGCGTCCGATTCTCGACGAGTTCGATCGCGCGGGCATCGACGTGTGTTACGAGCTTCATCCTGGCGAAGACCTGCATGACGGCGTGACGTTCGAGCGTTTTCTCGCGGCGGTGGACGATCATCCGCGCGTGAACATCCTGTTCGATCCGAGCCACTTCATGTTGCAGCAGCTCGACTACCTTGCGTTCATCGACATCTATCACGCGCGCATCAAGGCGTTTCACGTAAAGGACGCCGAGTTCCGGCCGAGCGGGAAACAGGGCGTGTACGGCGGCTATTCCGGATGGGTCGATCGCGCCGGCCGCTTCCGTTCGCTGGGCGATGGCCAGATCGACTTCAAGGCGATCTTCTCGAAGATGGCGCAATACGATTTCGGCGGCTGGGCCGTGCTCGAATGGGAATGCGCGCTGAAGCATCCGGAAGACGGCGCGCGCGAAGGCGCGGTGTTCATCCGCGATCACATCATCCGCGTGGCCGAGCGCGCCTTCGATGACTTCGCGGGCAGCGGCGCGAGCCGCGAGCAGATGCGCGGCGTGCTCGGCATCGATTCCGGAGACAAGCGATGAATCGCGTGCGGTTGGGGATGGTCGGCGGCGGCGAGGGCGCGTTCATCGGCGCGGTGCATCGCATTGCGGCGCGGCTCGACGATCGCTATGAACTCGTCGCGGGCGCGTTGTCGTCGGATGCGCGGCGCGCGGCATCGAGCGCCGCGGCGATCGGGCTCGCGCGCAGCTACGACGATTTTCGCGAGATGGCGCGCATCGAGGCTGGACGCTCGGACGGCATCGAGGCGGTCGCGATCGTCACGCCGAATCATCTGCATGCGCCGATCGCGACCGCTTTTCTCGAAGCGGGCATTCACGTGATTTGCGACAAGCCGCTCGCCGTTTCGCTCGATGAAGGCGAGGCGCTGGCGAAGCTTGCGCGCGAGAAGGATCGCGTGTTCGCGGTGACTTATACCTACACGGGTTATCCGCTCGTGCGGCATGCGCGCGGAATGGTACAGCGCGGCTTGCTCGGCGACATTCGCGTGGTGCAGATCGAGTATGCGCAGGACTGGCTGTCTCTTCCTGTCGAGACGCAGGCGAACCGGCAGGCCGTATGGCGCACCGATCCCGCGCTCGCTGGACCGGCGGGATGTCTCGGCGATATCGGCACGCACGCGTATCAGCTTGCGGAATACGTGACGGGGATGCGGCCATCCGAGCTTGCCGCCGATGTGACGACGTTCGTGCCGAATCGTCGTGTGGACGATCATGTTCAGGCGATGTTGCGCTACGAGAACGGCGCGCGTGGCATGTTGTGGGCGAGTCAGGTCGCGGCCGGCGAGGAGAACGCGTTGCGATTGCGCGTGTATGGGACGAAGGCGGGCATTGCGTTCGATCAACAGAAGCCGAACGAATTGTGGTTCACGCCGATAGGCGGCGCGTCGGAGCGCATCACGCGCGGGCGCGTGCAAAGTCCTGAAGCGCTGCACGCGACGCGCGTGCCGGCGGGACATCCGGAAGGGTATCTGGAAGCGTTCGCGCAGGTTTATACGGATGCGGCGGCGTGTATCGCGAGCGGGACGACGCAGGGGGATGACTGGCTGACGACCGTCGAGGATGGGGTCGCGGGGTTGCGGTTCGTGGAGGCGGTGTTGAGGAGTGGGGGGCGGAATGGGGAGTGGGTGGGGCTGAAGAATTAGTCGAATACCCACTTTCTTCGCCTTCAGCCGAAATGCGCGCCAAACGCTCGATTGCGAATCGAAGATTTCGCAGCTTGGCTGCAAGAAAAAACGCGGCTTCCAAAGGAAGCCGCGTCTCATGCTCTCGATCTGTTCAGTCAGATCCTCACGCCCAATTCGCGTGAAAACTCCCTTCCTTATCCGTGCGTTCGAACGTATGCGCGCCGAAGAAATCGCGCTGCGCCTGCACCAGGTTCGCGGGCAACCTCTCCGACCTATACGCATCGAAGTAAGCAATCGCCGACGAGAACGCCGGCACCGGAATCCCCGCCTTCACGGCCGCCACGACGACATCGCGCAGCGCTTCCTGATACTTCGCCGCGATATCGCTGAAATACGGATCGAGCAACAGATTCGCGAGGTCGGGCTTCGCAGCATAAGCATCGGTGATCTTCTGCAAAAAGCGCGCGCGGATGATGCAGCCCGCCCGGAAAATCTTCGCGATCTCGCCGTAATGCAGATCCCACTTGTACTCTTCCGACGCCGCGCGCAACTGCGCAAAACCTTGCGCATACGAGACGATCTTCGACAGATACAGCGCACGCCGCACCGACTCGACGAACGCCGCGCGATCGCCGTCGAACTTCGGCGTCGGGCCTGCCAGCACCTTGCTCGCCGCCACACGCTGCGTCTTCAGCGACGACAGCACGCGCGCAAACACCGCTTCCGTAATCAAAGGCAGCGGCGCGCCGAGGTCCAGCGCGTTCTGGCTCGTCCACTTGCCCGTGCCCTTTTGCGCGGCGCGGTCGAGAATCACATCGACGAGATCCTTGCCGGTTTCCTCGTCCTTCTTCGAGAAAATCTTCGACGTGATTTCGATCAGGTAACTGTCCAGTTCGCCCTGATTCCACTCCACATACACCTTGCCCAGCTCTTCGTTCGACAGACCCGCGACGCGCTTGAGCACGTCATAGCTCTCGGCGATCAACTGCATGTCGCCGTATTCGATGCCGTTGTGCACCATCTTCACGAAATGGCCCGCGCCGTCCGGGCCCATGTACGCGACGCACGGCTCGCCGTCCGGCGCCTTCGCGGCGATTTCCGTGAGGATCGGCGCGACGAGTTCGTACGCTTCCTTCTGTCCGCCCGGCATGATCGACGGGCCTTTGAGCGCGCCTTCCTCGCCGCCCGACACGCCCGTGCCGATGAAATGCAGCCCCGACTTCGCGAGATCCTGATTGCGGCGGATCGTGTCGGTGAAATGCGTGTTGCCGCCGTCGATGAGAATGTCGCCCTTTTCCAGCAGCGGACGCAGCGAAGCGATGGTCTCGTCGGTGCCGGCGCCGGCCTTCACCATCATCAGAATGCGGCGCGGCTTTTCGAGCGACTCGACGAACTCTTCGAGCGTGTAGGTCGGCACGAGCTTCTTGTCGGGATGTTCGGCAATCAGTTCGTCGGTTTTGGCGCGGCTGCGGTTGAATACCGAAACGGCGTGGCCGCGGCTCTCGATGTTCAAGGCCAGGTTGCGGCCCATGACGGCGAGGCCTACCACGCCGATAGCTTGCTTGCTCATTGCTTGATCTCCGAATGACCGAAGCGTCGCGCGGCTCGTGGCGCGCGGCTTCGGGATGAAAACGTGTCGATGGGGCGGCGCCCGCGCGAGAGAGATCGTCTCCGGTTCCGACCGGCGGCGCGATGGGCCGCGCCGATGTCCGATCGTTTTGCGCGAGCGCAGACCGCCCGAATTTACCACTTTGAGACGCATCCGGCAGGGGCCGCGCCGTCCGATCGAGCGCCAAAAGCATCGCCGTCATAGAATGGACGCCCGCAACGAGCACGCCGCGAAGGCCATCCGAAACATGCCGCCCGCCCGGCGCGCGCGCAGCCATCATTACTCCGTCTACGTCGTCGAACTGTCCGGAACGGTCTGGAACGAAGCGCGTTTCCGTCGCGCGAATCCGGATTACGTGATCGGCATGCCGTTCGTCTACGTGGGCATGACGGGCATCGATCCCGACGTGCGCTTCGACAAGCACAAGGCCGGCATCCAGTCGAATCGCTATGTCCGCGAATACGGGCTGCGGCTCCTGCCGCAACTGTATGAGATGTACAACCCGATGCCCTACGACGGCGCGCGCGACATGGAAGTGGAACTGGCGATCGGCTTGCGCGAAGCGGGCTATGGCGTCTGGCAGGCGTGAACGATTCATACAGCGAAGAGGAGCGAGACATGCGGATTCTGGTAGTGGGCGCGGGGGCCATCGGCGGATATTTCGGTGCACGGCTGCTCGAAGCGGGCCGCGACGTGACCTTTCTCGTGCGCGAGCGCCGCGCCGAGCGGCTGCGTCAGTGCGGCCTGAAAGTGAAGAGCCCGGAAGGCGATCTCGCGTTCGCCTGTCCGCCGATGGTGCTCGCGAAAGACATCGACGGCCCTTACGATCTCGTGCTCCTGAGCTGCAAGGCCTACGACCTGCAAGGCGCGATCGATTCCTTCGCGCCCGCCGTCGGTCCCGATACCGCGATCCTGCCGCTCCTGAACGGCATGGGCCATCTCGACGCGCTCGACGCGCGCTTCGATCCCGCGAACGTGCTCGGCGGCCAATGCGTGATCGCCGCGACGCTCGACGCCGAAGGCGAGATCGTGCATCTGAACAACATGCATTCGATGACTATCGGCGAGCGCACGGGCGGCCGCTCGGCGCGCATCGACGCAATCGCCGCGCAACTCGACGGCGCGGGCTTCGATTTAAACGTGAGCGAAGACATCCTTCAGTCGATGTGGGACAAGTGGGTGTTCCTCGCCACGCTCGCGACCGGCACCTGCCTGATGCGCGCGCCCATCGGCGATATTCTCGCGGCGCCGGGCGGCGAGGCGCTGCTGTTCCAGCTCTTCGACGAATGCTGCGGCATCGCCGGCGACAACGCGCACGCACCGGGCGAGGCGGTCGTCACGCGCGCGCGGGCGTTTTTCTCGGAGCGCGGCTCGCCGATGACCGCATCGATGCTGCGCGATCTCGAGAACGGCGCGCCGATCGAGGCGGATCACATCGTCGGCGATCTGCTGTCGCGGCGGCGCACGCAAATCGCCGGGCTGTCGGCGCTGGCGGTCGCGTACGCGCATCTGAAAGCCTACGAAGCGCGCCGGGCACGCGCGTGAGCGTCATGTCCCGCGACGGCCACGCGCCACGGCCGACGGTCGCCGAAATCTTCATCGGCTTTCTGACGCTCGGGCTGACGGCGTTCGGCGGCGCGCTGCCGCTCGCGCGGCGCGAGATCGTCGAGCGCCGCAAATGGCTCGACGCCGACGCGTTCACCGATCTCCTCGGCCTCTGTCAGTTCCTGCCGGGCGGCAACGTGATCAATCTGTCGGTGGCAATCGGCATGCGCTTTCGCGGCGTGCCGGGCGCGCTCGCGGGCTTGCTGGGGCTGCTTGTCGGACCGTCGCTCATCGTGATCGGGCTCGGCGTGATCTATCAGCGCACGCATCAGGACCCGCGCATCGCGCATCTGTTCGCGGGACTCGCGGCGGCTGCGGCGGGCCTGCTCATCGCGATGGCGGCGAAGATCATGTGGCCGCTGCGCCGGAAGCCGGAAGCGGCGATGGTCGCGCTTCTGATGTTCGCGTCGATAGCGATCCTGCGCACGCCGCTCCTGCCGACGATGCTCGTCTTCACGCCGATTTCGGTGCTGATCGCGTGGAAAGTCCGCCGATGAAAAACGATCTGCTTTCGCTCGCGGCGATCTTCAGTCAGCTCTCGCTGCTCGCGTTCGGCGGCGGCAATTCGATCCTGCCGGAAATGCAGCGTCAGGTCGTGCAGGTTCACGAATGGATGTCGAAGGCCGATTTCTCCGCGCTCTTCGCGCTCGCGCAGGCCGCGCCCGGCCCGAACATGATGGTCGTCACGCTGATCGGCTGGCATGTCGCCGGCCGGCCCGGCGTGCTGGTGACGTCGATCGCGAAGTTCGGGCCGTCGTCGCTCGTGACGATCGCCGCGATGCACGCGTGGGAGCGCTTCAAGGATCGCCCGTGGCGGCGCTTCATCCAGCTCGGGCTCGTGCCGATCACGGCCGGGCTCGTCGCGGCGAGCGCGCTGCTGATCGCCGAGGCATCCGATGGAACCTGGACGCTCGCGGCCATCACGGCGCTCGTCGCGCTCGTCTCGTACCGGACGAAGCTGCATCCGCTGTGGCTGCTCGCGGGCGGCGCGCTCATCGGGCTGACGGGTTTCGGCCAGTAAGATCGGGCAAGTTTTCTGCTGGCTTCATCGACAACAAAAGACAAGGAAGCACGCCATGAGCATGAACATCGAATACGCGAAGACCGCACCGGATCGCACGGAAATCGACGCGCTCACCGGCCCGACGGTCGTCGAGTTCGGCACCGACTGGTGCGGTTTCTGCCGTGCCGCGCAACCGTTGATCGCGCAGGCATTTCAGGATCATCGCGCGGTGCAGCACATCAAGATCGAGGATGGCAGCGGCCGCCCGCTCGGACGTTCGTTTCGCGTAAAGCTCTGGCCGACGCTCGTCTTCATGCTCGGCGGCAAGGAAGTCGCGCGCCTCGTGCGCCCCGGCGACGTCTCCGAAATTCGTGACGCGCTCGCGCTCATCGACGAGCCGCTCGCGCAGTAAGCCACGACCGAGGGTTATTCCTCGGTCCACTTCCATCGTAAAAATTTGTATGATGACCCGATGACCTGACGAGGCGCATCGAGTCGCATGTTCGAGAAAATTCCGCCGCGCGCGTTGAGCGACACCGTCGCGCAACAATTGCATAAGCTGATCGAGAAGGGCAGTTTCGCCGCGACCGGCAAGCTGCCGACCGAAGCGGTGCTCGCGCAGGAATTCGGCGTGAGCCGCACGGTCATTCGCGAAGCCATCTCGCGGCTGAAGAACGAAGGCATGGTCGAGCCGCGTCAGGGCAGCGGCGTATTCATCGTCGAGCGCGCGGGGATTCGGCCGTTGCGCATCGATTATGCGCAGGCGGTCGAGCCCGGCGCGGTCGTGCAGATTCTCGCGCTGCGCCGGGCGATCGAGGCCGAAGTGGCATCCGAAGCCGCGCAGCGGCGTACCGACGAACAACTCGCCGCCATCGATGACGCGCTCGCATCCATCGATGAAGCCGTGCGCGATGGCCGCGACGGCGTCGCCGAGGACGTCGCGTTCCATCGGGAAATCGCCAACGCGACCGGCAATCCGTACTTCCTGAAAACCCTCACCTTTCTGAACCAGTACCTGGAAGCGGGCACGCTCGTTACGCGCGGCAACGAGGCGCTGCGCGAGGACTTCATGCGTCAGGTGCGCGAGGAGCACGCGGCGATCGTCGAGGCGATCCGCGCGCGCGAGCCCGACGCCGCGCGCCACGCCGCGCAGACGCATCTCATCAACGCCGCGCGCCGACTGGCGGAAGCGGGCATCTGTTAAGGAATCTGCGATGACACGAAACGTCGGAGTGATCGGTTTGGGCGCAATGGGCATGGGCGTCGCGCGCTCGTTGCTGCGGGCGGGCTTCGCCGTGCATGCGTGCGACGTGCGCCAGCCGGTGCTCGATGCGTTCGCGGCCGAAGGCGGCATCGCGTGCGCGTCGCCGGCCGAGTTGGGCGGCAAGTGCGCGGTCGTGCTGACGGTCGTCGTCAATGCGGCGCAGACCGAAGCCGTGCTGTTCGGCGAAACCGGCGCGGTCGAAGCGATGAAACCCGGCGGCGTCGTGCTCGCGTGCGCGACGGTATCGCCGCAATTCGCCGCCGATCTCGGCAAGCGCATCGGCGAGAAGGGCGTGCACATGCTCGACGCGCCCTTGTCCGGCGGCGCGGCGAAAGCCAGCTCCGGCGAAATGACGATGATGACCTCCGGCCCCGCCGACGCCTACGCCGCCTGCGAGGACGTACTCGACGCGATCGCGGGCAAGGTCTATCGGCTCGGCGACGCCCACGGCGCGGGCTCGAAGGTGAAGATCATCAATCAGTTGCTGGCGGGCGTGCATATCGCGGCGGCGGCCGAAGCGATGGCGCTCGGCCTGCGCGAAGGCGTCGATCCGGATGCGCTTTACGACGTCATCACCCACAGCGCGGGCAATTCGTGGATGTTCGAGAATCGCGTGCCGCACATTCTTTCGGGCGATTACACACCGCTTTCCGCCGTCGATATTTTCGTGAAGGACTTGGGCCTCGTGCTCGACACGGCGCGCACGTCGAAATTTCCGTTGCCGCTGTCGGCGGCGGCGCATCAGATGTTCATGATGGCGTCCACGGCCGGACACGGCGGCGAGGACGATTCCGCGGTCATCAAGATTTTTCCGGGCATCGACATTCCGAAGGGAGCGAAGCAATGACGCAAGCGGCGCAGGCACTGCTCGGCTGTATCGCCGACGATTTCACCGGCGCGACCGATCTCGCCAACATGCTCGTGCGCGGCGGCATGCGCACGGTGCAGACCATCGGCGTGCCGGAAGCGAGCGCGCGGATCGAGGCGGACGCGATCGTCGTCGCGCTGAAGTCGCGCACGATTCCCGCCGACGACGCCATGCGCCAGTCTCTCGATGCGCTCGAATGGCTGCGTGCGCAGGGCTGCCGCCAGTTCTTCTTCAAGTATTGCTCGACGTTCGATTCGACCGACAAGGGCAACATCGGCCCGGTCGCGGACGCGCTGCTCGACGCGCTGAAGGACAATTTCACGATTGCGTGCCCGGCGTTTCCCGAGAATGGGCGCACGATTTTTCGCGGCAACCTGTTCGTCGGCGATGTGTTGCTGAACGAATCGGGCATGGAGAATCATCCGCTCACGCCGATGACCGACCCGAACCTCGTGCGCGTCTTGCAGCGTCAGACGAAATCGAAGGTCGGGCTCATTCGTTACGACACGATTGCGAAGGGGGCGGACGCGATCCGCGCGCGCATCGATGAATTGAAGAAGGACGGCGTGCGCCTCGCGATCGCGGATGCCGTTTCGGACGCGGACTTGTACGTGCTCGGCGACGCATGCCGCGATCTGAAGCTGATTACGGGCGGCTCGGGCATCGCGCTTGGATTGCCGCAGAATTTCCGCGCGGCGAATCTGCTGGCGCACGCGGAGCACGCCGCCGATTTGCCGACGATCGAGGGCAAAGCGGTGGTGCTGGCGGGGAGTGCATCGAAGGCGACGAACGCGCAGGTTGCGCACTGGCGCGAATCGAAGCCGGCGTTTCGCGTCGATCCGATGGCGTTGTCGCGCGGCGAGCCGGTCGTGCAGAGCGCGGTCGAATTCGCGCGCCAGCATGACGAGCCGGTGCTGATTTACGCGACGTCATCGCCGGAAGAAGTGAAGGCGGTGCAGAAGGAACTGGGCGTCGAGAAGGCGGGGCATCTGGTGGAAGACGCGCTTGCGTCGATAGCGCGGACGTTGCGCGATGACGGCTGCGCCAAATTCGTCGTGGCGGGCGGCGAAACGTCGGGCGCGGTGGTGCAGGCGCTGGACGTGCGTTCGTTGCGCATCGGGCCGCAGATCGATCCGGGCGTGCCGGCGACGCAATCGATCGGCGCGGATGGAAGCGGGGCGCTGGGCCTGGCGCTCAAGTCCGGCAATTTCGGCACGACCGATTTCTTTGAAAAGGCGTTGAAGGCACTGTGATGGCATCGAACGAGAACGCTATTCGCGAAGAGATCTGCGTGACGGGCAGAAGCCTGTACGAGCGCCGATATACGGTGGGCAGCGCGGGCAACATCAGCGCGCGGCTCGACGATGGCTGGCTGATCACGCCGACGGATGCGTGCCTGGGCCGCCTCGATCCGAACGATATTGCGAAGGTGGATGCGCGAGGCAATCACGTATCGGGCGGACGTCCGTCGAAGACGTTGGCGCTGCATCGCCGGATCTACGAAAACGATGCGAACGCGCGCGGCGTGGTGCATACGCATTCGACGCATCTGGTGGCGCTGACGTTGGCGGGCGTGTGGAAGAACGACGATGTATTGCCGCCGATCACGCCGTATTACGTGATGAAGGTGGGCCATGTTCCGCTGATAGCGTACCGCCGACCGGGCGACGAGTCGGTGGCGGAGGAAGTGGCGGCGTTGGCGTCGCGCGTGAGGGCGGTGTTGCTGGAGCGGTTGGGGCCGGTGGTGTGGGAGAAGTCTGTGTCGCACGCGAGCTATGCGTTGGAGGAGTTGGAGGAGACGGCGCGGCTGTATCTATCGACGATGCCGCGTCCGGAGCCGTTGGCGGAAGAAGCGATAGAGGAATTGAAGAAGACGTTCGGCGCGCGCTGGTAACACAGAGCCGACTGACCGATCGGCCGCGAAGCGGGCTGGAGCCGTTTCGTGCTGAACCAGCGCGCGAAACGGACTAGCTGGTCGGACCGTGCGCGAGCCAGGCCCGATGGGGCCTATGAGGGCACTCTTTAGGCGAGTGCCACGGTGGACGAGAGTACTACCCAAATTGCGTGTGACCGCGGGCCTGAAAAGCTGCTTTCTTTGCTTACTTTCTTTGCAGCAGCAAAGAAAGTAAGTGCCGCCCCGCACAGGGGCAACGCGAATAGACCGACTCGAACACAGGATTCCATGGAAGCAAGCGCATTCGAAACCGGAACAGACGGAGCACAAGCAAATGCCAAGATTCGCAGCAAACCTGACGATGATGTACCCCGAGCACGCTTTCCTGGACCGCTTCGCCGCAGCGGCGAAGGATGGTTTCAAGGCGGTGGAATTCCTGTTCCCTTACGACTTTGAAGCGAACGAAATCAAGCAGCGCTTAACGGACAATGGCTTGACGCAGGCGTTGTTCAACGCCCCGCCGGGCGACTGGGCGAAGGGCGAACGCGGCATCGCCTCGTTACCGGGCCGCGAGGAAGAGTTCAAGCAGAGCGTCGCAAAGGGACTCGAATACACCGCCGTGCTGGGCAACGAGAAACTGCACGTCATGGCCGGCCTGATCGCAAAAGATCAGAACAGAGAGCAACATCGCGCGGTGTATCTGAAGAACCTCGAATACGCGGCAAAAGAAGCGCAGAAAGCGGGCATAACGATCGTGATCGAGCCGATCAACACCCGCGACATACCCGGTTTCTTCCTGAACCGCCAAGACGAAGCACAGCAAATCTGCGATGAGATCAATGCGCCGAATTTAAAAGTGCAATTCGACATCTATCACTGCCAGATCGTGGAAGGCGACATCGCGATGAAGCTTAAGCGCGACATGAAGCGCCCGAATGCGGGCATCGGCCATATCCAGATTGCGGGCGTGCCGGAGCGCCACGAACCGGGCATCGGCGAATTGAACTATCCGTATCTCTTCGAACTGATCGATTCGCTTGGCTACGAGGGCTTCATCGGCTGCGAATACAAACCGAAGGCCGGCACGTCGGAAGGTCTCGGCTGGCTCAAACCTTATCTGTAAAAACGGAAGCGACCACATGAAGATACTCATCACGGGCGGCGCGGGCTTCATCGGTCAGCGACTCGCAAAGCGGCTGCTCGCGCGCAACGAGCTCAATGGCAAGCCGATCACGGAACTGGTGCTGCTCGACGTAGCGCGTCCGCAAGACGACAGCCTGCTGAACGACAAACGCGTGCGCGCCGAAACCGGCGACATCTCCGACCCGGCGGTGCTGCAACGCCACGTCGACACGGGGACGGAAGCCATCTTCCATCTCGCTGCGATCGTGAGCGGCCAGGCCGAAGCGGATTTCGATCTCGGCATGAAGATCAACCTCGACGCGTCGCGCGCGCTGCTCGAAGTGTGCCGCGCGGCGGGCCACAAGCCGCGCGTCGTGTTCACGAGTTCGGTCGCGGTGTACGGCGGCGCGCTGCCCGACGTCGTGCAGGACGACACCGCGCTGAATCCGCAATCGTCGTACGGAACGCAAAAGGCGATCGCCGAGCTGCTGCTCTCCGATTACGCGCGGCGCGGTTTCGTCGATGGCCGCGTGCTGCGCCTGCCGACGATCAGCGTGCGCCCCGGCAAGCCCAACGCGGCGGCGTCGTCGTTCGCGAGCGGCATCATCCGCGAGCCGCTGAACGGCGAGCGTTCGACGTGTCCCGTCGATGGCGAAACGCGTCTGTGGCTGCTGTCGCCGAAAAGCGCGGTCGAGGCGCTGATCGCCGGCTGCGAAATCGAGCGCGAAAAGCTCGGCTTGCGGCCAGTCATCAATCTGCCGGGGCTGTCGGTCAGCGTGAACGAGATGGTCGCGGCGCTGCGCGCAGTGGCGGGCGACGAAGTCGTGCAGCGCATCGACTGGCAGCGCGACGAACGCATCGAGAAGATCGTGTGCAGCTGGCCGGGCGCGTGGAATACGGCGCGCGCGGAGCAACTCGGCCTGTCGGGCGATAAAAATTTCGCCGACGTGATCCGCGCCTATATCGCCGACGACCTCGCCTGAATCCCACTCTCCGGGCATCGCGCGCGCGATGCCCGCGTCCCGCGCGCCTGTCATGCTTACGATCGCGTTTCCGGGCTACACTTATCTCTTAAATGTGACGAACGTCGGCCCGGCGCCGCGCGTATCGCGTTGAACCACGAGCGGCCGCAAGCGCTCGTATCTCTCTCGCTTTCGTGCCTTGCGTGCCTAACGTGCTCCGTGCGCCTTCGCAGCGCCGTTCGCGGCGCGCGTCCCGTCGTCCCGTGAACAGACCATTCCCGCGCGGGAGATTCCCATGTTGTTGCATCAGCTAGTCGATCGATTCGGCCCGGCGATCGTGTTCGTCAACGTGATGGGCTCGGCGCTCGGGCTGCCCGTGCCCGCCATGCCGACGATGATCGTCGTCGGCGCATCCATCGCGCTGATGGCGGTCGACGGCGGCGCATTCTGGCCGCCGCTCGTGGGCGTGCTGTGCGTCGCGGTGGCGGGCGGCGTGCTCGGCGATCTCGTCTGGTTCCAGGGCGGGCGCAAGTATGGCGACAAAACGCTCAAGACCATCTGCAAGCTCTCGCTTTCGCGCGATACCTGCGTGAAGAAGACCGAACGCTTCTTCGGGCGCTGGGGCGTACGCATCCTGCTCGTCGCGAAGTTCATCCCCGGTCTTTCGCTCGTCTCCGTGCCGCTCGCGGGCGCGATGGGCGTGAAGCTGCGCAGCTTCATCGCGCACGACGGCGCGGGCATCGCGCTGTGGGGCGCGGTCGGGCTGACGGTCGGCGTCATCTTCGCGGCGCAGTTGGAGATGGTCTTCGCGATGATCTCGCAGCTCGGGCGGCAGGCGGTGGCGGTCGTCGCGGTGCTGCTCGCGATCTACGTCACGTACCGCTGGTGGCGCCGCCGCGCGCTCATGGCGACGCTGGAAAAAGCGCGCATCAGCGTGGACGAGCTGTATGCGCTCATGAACGACGAGCCGCTGCCCGTAATCTTCGACATCCGTTCGCCCGAAAAACGCATGCTCGATCCCGAAGCGATTCCCGGCTCGATGTTCGCCGACGAACGCGATCTCGCGAAGATCATCGAGAGCTACGACAAGTCGCGCAAGGTCGTCATCTATTGCTCGTGTCCGAACGAAGTGTCGGCTGCGTGGATGGCGAAGACCATGCGTAACGCGGGTTTTCGCGACGTCGTGCCGCTCACGGGCGGGCTCGACGCGTGGCGGCTCGCCGGTTTTCACGTCGCGACGCTGACCGAGTTCGGCGAGCTCGCGGCGTCGTCGCCCGAGGAAGTCGCGGAAATGGCGGCGATGTGCCCGTGGCCCGTCAAGTCGTCGGTATCGGGATCGGCGTCGGCATCGCCCGCGGGCACCGCATCCCTGCATGAAGCTGGTTTTCCACACGGAGATCGCGCATGAGTATCACGCCGTTCAACGAGTCCTCTCAGGACATGCCGAATGTCGTCGCATGGAGCGCGCGCGAGCCGATGGAGAGTCCGAATCCGAACGTGGTGCCGACGCCCGCCGCCGCATCCTCGACGAGCGACGACAACGCGCCCTTCTCGCCGCTCGAAAGCCGCGTGCACCAGATGTTCCCGCGCCTGACCGATAACGAGATCGAGCGCATGAGCCGCTTCGGCACGCCGGCGCACTATCGCGCGGGCGAGTGGATTTTCCGCGTCGGCGAAACCGGGCGCGGCATGGTGATCGTCCTGAAGGGCGCGGTGCGCGTGACGCGGCGCGATGCGCTCGGCATCGAGCACATCGTGCGCGAGCACGGCGAGGGGCATTTTCTCGCGGAAGTGGCGCAACTCTCGGGCAAGCCGTGTCTCGTCGACGGCATGGCGGTCGGCGAAGTGGATGGCATCGTGATTCCGCCGGAGCGTCTGCGGGCGCTGCTCGTCGCCGAAGCGGAACTGGGCGAGCGCATCATGCGCGCGCTGATCCTGCGGCGCGTCGGCCTCATCGAAAAGGGCAGCGGACCGGTGCTGCTCGGCCCGTCCGACGACGGCCGTCTCGTGTCGCTGCAAGGCTTCCTGCGCCGGAATGGTTATCCGCACACGGTGATCGACGCCTGCACCGACCCCGATGCGATCTCGCTGCTCGAACGCATTTCGGCATCGACGGCCGATTTCCCGCTCGTCATCTGCCCGGACGGCACCGTGTTGCGCGCGCCCGATGAAAATCAGGTCGCGACGCAGCTCGGCTGGCTGCCGGAGTTCGATCCCGCGCATGTCTACGATGTCGCCGTCGTCGGCGCGGGTCCGGCCGGTCTCGCGACGGCGGTGTACGCGGCGTCGGAAGGTCTGTCGGTCGCGGTGTTCGATTGCCGCGCGCCGGGCGGGCAGGCGGGCGCGAGCTCGCGCATCGAGAACTATCTCGGCTTTCCGACCGGCATCTCGGGTCAGGCGCTCGCCGGGCGCGCGTTCGTGCAGGCGCAGAAGTTCGGCGCGCATATCGCGATTCCGACGAAGATCAAGGCGCTGCATTGCGACTGCAATCCGATCCAGATCGAACTACAGAACGGCACGCGCGTGACGACGCAGACGGTCGTGATCGCTTCGGGTGCGGCGTATCGGCGGCCGGACATCGCGGGGCTCGATCGGTATGAAGGGCACGGCACGTATTACTGGGCGTCGCCGGTCGAGGCGAAGCTCTGCAAGAACGCGGAAGTCGTGCTCGTCGGCGGCGGCAATTCGGCGGGACAGGCCGTCGTCTATCTCGCGACGCATGCGAAGCACGTCCATGTGCTGATTCGCGGCGCGGGGCTGTCGTCGAGCATGTCGCACTATCTGGTCGAGCGCATCGGCTCGCTGCCGAACGTCACGGTGCGAACGCATACGCAGATCACCTCGCTCGACGGCGACGGCCGCGCGCTCACGGCGGTCAATTGCAAGTCGCCGGATGGGCCGCTCACGATCGAGTCGCGGCATCTGTTCCTCTTCACCGGCGCGGACCCGAATACCGACTGGTTGCGCAACTGCAACGTGAACGTCGACGGGAAAGGCTTCGTGCTGACTGGACCGGAGGCCCACGAAGGGCGCACGGAAGGCGTCATGGCGCTGGAAACCAGCGTGCCGGGCGTGTTCGCTATCGGCGACGTGCGCTCGAGTTCGACCAAACGCGTCGCGGCGGCGGTCGGCGAAGGCGCTGCGGTCGTCGCGCAGATTCACGGCTTGCTCGCGAAGCGCGAAGCTTTGAGCGTGCCCGTGGCGTAAAACGCGCATCACGCTCCGGACGATAAAAACGGCCACTCGACAGTGGCCGTTTTTATTTTCGAATATCACGCGATCACGCGACATTCCGACTCAGTTGCAAAAGACTGTCTAAAGCCGCGCCAGTATTGACGCTCTGGGCGCTCATTATTGAGCTTCGAGAAATTTGATCCTCGGCGTTCAATCATTTCATCGTGTTCCAATTCGCGCTGCCTATAATCAGTTCGAAGTTCTGTCGAATTTGAACCGCACTGATTTTCAGTGGCATTAAGAATCGAATAATCGCGCGAACGGAGAATTCAATTATTTCGAATTCCTTATGAGTTCGTGCGTTTAAACCAATCGAACCGATCCATTTAATTCAACGAAGAAGAGGAGTATGCCGTGACGCAAAAACATTTCCGCGCCGAACCTTTCGATCTGGCTTTCGAGCCGAAACACACGGCGCTCGTCATGATCGACATGCAACGCGATTTCGTCGAACCCGGCGGATTCGGCGAAGCGCTGGGCAACGACGTTTCGTTCGTGCGCACCGCGATCGAACCGTGCAAGCGCGTGCTGGCCGCGGCGCGCGACGCCGGCATGCTCGTCATTCATACGCGGGAAGGCCATCGCGCCGACCTGACCGATTGCCCGCCGGCCAAACTCACGCGCGGCGGCAAGACTTTCATCGGCTCCGACGGTCCGATGGGCCGCATCCTCGTGCGTGGCGAGAAGGGCCACGACCTGATTCCGGAACTGTATCCGGTCGCGGGCGAGCCGGTCATCGACAAGCCGGGCAAGGGCGCGTTCTATGAAACCGACCTGCATCTCATCCTGAAGAATCACGATATCCGCACGCTGATCGTGTGCGGCGTGACGACCGAAGTGTGCGTGACGACGACCGTGCGCGAGGCCAACGATCGCGGCTTCGAATGCATCGTGCCGCAGGATTGCGTCGGTTCGTACTTCCCCGAGTTCCAGAAGTACGCGCTCGAGATGATCAAGGCGCAAGGCGCGATCTTCGGCTGGGTCAGCGACGCCGGCGCGGTCATCGAAGCGCTGCGCGGCTAAGGCGCGCTGAGCCCGCGAATGAGTCCGATCACGCTACGCGGCCTGAGCATCGGCTATCTGGCGCGGCCGGGCTTGTCGCGCACCGGGGATTTCGCGGTGCACAGCAGTTTCAGGCACGCGCTCAATCTCGTCGCGCAGACGGGCGACTGGTTCACGCTCGTCGATGCCGCGTGCGAGAACCTGTCGTGCGGCGCGCGCGTGAGCGCGCCGCCGGATTGGGACTGGCGCGACCATGCGCGGCCTGGCGAGCGCGTCCCGTTTTCCAATGGCCGTCTGAGCGGCGCGACGTGGCAGGTCGATCTGACCGCCGCGGCGTGCTGGCAGCCCGCGCTGCAAAGCGGAACCGGCGTGCGGATGTCGCCGGATGCGTTGTCGGCGCGGCATGAGCGCGTCGCGGCGCGGCTTGCGGCGCACTGCGCGCGGCACGCCGTGGCAGGCGCGCTGCAGTGGCTGCCGGGCTGGCCGGCGCACGCGCGCGCCGTCAGGCTGAGTCCACACGATGACCCCGCCACGCTCGCTGCCACGGTTCACGCGCTCGTCGGCCTCGGCGGCGGTCTCACGCCCGACGGCGACGATTATCTGCTCGGCTATCTCGCGGCGATTTGGGCCGCGCGCGGCGATCCGCAAATCGACGCGCACCGGCATGTCTTGTCGACCGAGCTGCGCGCGAATCTGCATCGCACGAACGATATCAGCCGCCATTACCTGCAACTCGCGCTCGACGGACATTTCAACGAACCGGTCGATCGATTTATCGCGCTTGCATCGGCGGCGGACGAAAGCGCGGATATCGAACATGCCGCCGATGCCGTGATGCGCTGGGGCGCGTCGTCCGGCGTGGATTGTCTCGGCGGCATTTTGCACGGCATGCGCGCATGGCGAGAAACGATTCGAATGCGCGAAGCGAAATCATTATTCCCGGAATCGGCTTGAAGCATTTGCGATTCTGTTTTCAAGAAACCGCGAATCGCAATTAAAGAACGGAGAGGTGCAATGGCCATCAAAATCGAAATATTCAAAAATCTGTATCAGGATTCGGTTTCCCTGATGCAGATTTCGGCGCATATCGGCAAGCTGCCGGGCGTCGAGCAGGCGTCCGTCGTCATGGGTACGCCGGCCAATCTCGTGCAGCTCGCCGACGCCGGACTCGGCGACGACGTGAAAGCAAGCCCGAACGATCTCGTCATCGCGGTGCGCGGCGACGAAGCCGCTTGCGAAGAAGCGCTCGGTCTCGCTCGCGAACGCCTGAGCGCGCGCGCGTCGACATCCGACACGCAGACGCGCGAAGCGCTCAAGGCCACCAGTCTCGCGATGGTCTGCGACGACGAACCCGCGTCGAACCTCGCGCTCATCTCGGTGCCGGGCGATTACGCGGCCGCCGAAGCCATCAAGGCGCTGCAGCTCGGCATGAACGTCATGCTCTTCAGCGACAACGTCAGCATGGCGCACGAAAAGGCCATCAAGACGTTCGCGCGCGAAAAGCGCCTCATCGTCATGGGCCCCGACTGCGGCACGGCCATCGTCAACGGCATGCCGCTCGGCTTCGCCAACGTGGTGCGGCGCGGCGGCATCGGCGTCGTGGGCGCATCGGGCACGGGGCTGCAGGAAGTCACCTGCCGTATCGACCAGCTCGGCGCGGGCATTTCGCAGGCGCTCGGCACGGGCGGACACGATCTGCATGAGGACATCGGCGGCATTTCGATGCAATTCGGCCTCGACGCGCTCGCCGAAGATCCCGACACGCGCGTGATCGTGCTGATCTCCAAGCCGCCCGCACGCGCGGTCGCGGAGCGCATTCTGGAGAGCGCGCGCAAGGCGGGCAAGCCCGTCGTCGTGAATTTTCTCGGCGCTTCCGAAGACGAGATGCGCGCGCCGGGCTTCACGCCCGCGCACACGCTCGCCGATGCCGCGCAGTTCGCCGTCGCGTTGCTGAACGGCGCGCCGCTGCCGGCGAGCGTCGCGCGCGTGGAAGCCAACGACGAAGCGACGCTCGTCAAGCGGAGCGAAACGCTCGGCGCGGGCCGCAAGTTCATTCGCGGCGTGTTCGCGGGCGGCACGTTCTGCTACGAGAGCCAACTGCTCTGCAAGGCGGAAGGTTTCATGGCGAGCTCGAACACGCCGGTGAAAGGCAACGCGAAGCTCGCGGATATCTGGAAAAGCGAGGGCCACACGATCGTCGACATGGGCGACGACGATTTCACGCGCGGCCGTCCGCATCCGATGATCGACCCGACCCTGCGCGACGAACGCGTGCGCGCCGAGATGCTCGATCCCGCAACTGCCGTCGTGCTGTTCGATCTCGTGCTCGGTTACGGCGCGGCGGACGAACCGGCGCAAGGGCTCATCGCATTGCTGGCGCAATTGCCGCGCGAAAACGCGCCGCTGTTGATCGCGCATGTGTGCGGCACGGAATCCGATCCGCAAGTCAGAAGCCGTCAGATCGACGCATTGCGCGAGGCAGGCGTTCTCGTCGCCGGATGCAACGCCGAGGCCGCGTTGTGGGCGAGCCGCGTCGCGCGTCTGCAGGCGCGACGCCACGCGTAAAAAGGAGCAAAAAGAATGAACCGATTGTTTGGTCAGCCACTGAAAGTGGTGAACTGCGGGCTCACGAGCTTCGCCGACAACCTGCGTCTCGCGGGCGGCGAAGTCAGTCACGTCAACTGGCAGCCGCCCGCTCTCGGCGATGTCGCCGCGGGCCTCGATCTCGCGTGGCTGATGCGTCATCCGCTCGTCGAGCAGGCGAACGACATTGCATTCGCGCGTTATCTCGAAGCGCAGCCGGTGTTGAAAGACATCGCTACGGCATCCGAAGCAATCAGCGCTATGGGCGCGCGCAAGCTGATTCTCCACTCCGGTCCGCCGATCGCGTGGGAGAACATGTGCGGGCCGGTGAAGGGCGCGATCATCGGCGCGGTGATGCTCGAAGGCTGGGCCGCCGATCACGCCGCCGCCGAACGCCTGATTCTCGACGGCAAGGTCGATCTCGAGCCGTGTCACCACCATCAGGCCGTCGGTCCGATGGCGGGCATCATCAGTCCGTCGATGCCGCTTTTCGTCGTCGAGAACAAGGCGAACGGGCATCGCACGTACAGCAATCTGAACGAAGGTCTCGGCAAGGTGCTGCGCTTCGGCGCGAACAGCACGGAAGTGCTCGACCGTCTGCGCTGGATGAAAGCGACGCTCGCGCCCGCGCTGAAGGCCGCGCTCGCGGTGTCCGGCGAGATCGAGCTGAAGCCGCTGATGGCGCAGGCGCTGCATATGGGCGATGAAGTCCACAACCGCAACAGCGCGGCGACGGGCCTCTTCATCAAGCGCATCGTGCCCGCGCTGCTCGGCACGCAACTGCCGCTCGCGCAGATTCGCGAAGCGAGCGCGGCGATCATCGCCAACGATCACTTCTTCCTCAACATCTCGATGGCCGCGTGCAAGGCCATGATGGACGCGTGCGCCAACGTGCCTTTCAGCTCGATGGTCTCGGTGATGGCGCGCAACGGCGTGAACTTCGGCATCCGTCTGTCGGGCACCGGCGACCGCTGGTTCCAGGCGAAGGCGAATCCGGTCGAGGGCCTGTTCTTTCCGGGCTATGGCGTCGATGACGCAGCCGCCGATCTCGGCGACAGCGCGATCACCGAAACGGCCGGCGTGGGCGGTTTCGCGATGGCGTCGTCGCCCGCGATCGTGAAGTTCGTCGGCGGCACGCCCGCCGATGCGACCGCGAACAGCCGCCGCATGCAGGCCATCACGCTCGGCGGCAATCCGGCGTTCACGCTGCCCGCGCTCAACTTCGCGCCGACCGCCGCGGGCATCGATGCGCGCAAGGTGGCCGACCGCGGCATTTTGCCCGTCATCAATACGGGCATCGCTCACAAGCAAGCAGGCGTCGGGCAGATCGGCGCAGGCATCACGACCGCGCCGATGGAGTGCTTCGTCGAAGCCATTCGCGCGCTCGCCGAGACCGTCAAACAACACAGCGGACAAGCATCATGACAGTTCGAAAACCTCTGGCAGTCGTCGCCGTGGGCGGCAACGCGCTGATTCGCGACGATCGTCATCTGAGCATTCCCGATCAATACGAAGCGGTGACGGAGAGCGCGACACATATCGCCGACATGATCGCGGCGGGATGGAACGTCGTGCTCACGCATGGCAACGGGCCGCAAGTCGGCTTCATCTTGCGGCGTTCCGAACTCGCGTCTCAGGAAGTCGCGCCCGTGCCGCTCGACTACGCGGTGGGCGATACGCAAGGCGCGATCGGCTACATGTTCCAGAAGGCGCTGACCAACGAGCTGCACCGTCGCGGCATCGAACGGCGCGTCGTTGCGCTCGTGACGCAGACGCGCGTCAGCGCCGACGATCCGGCGTTCGAGAAGCCGGCCAAGCCGGTCGGCGCGTTCTTCGACGAAGCGACCGCGAAGAAGCGTCAGGAAGAGCTCGGCTGGACCTTGATGGAAGACGCGGGACGCGGCTGGCGGCGCACGGTGCCGTCGCCGGAGCCGCTTGAAATCATCGAGCGCGATGTCATCGCGAGCCTGCTCGCGCAAGGCTGCGTGGTGATCGCGTGCGGCGGCGGCGGCATTCCGGTGGTGCGCAAGAACGGCAAGCTGTCCGGCGTCGAGGCGGTCATCGACAAGGACCTCGCATCGGCGCTGCTCGCGCAGCAACTGAAAGCGGATCTGCTGCTGATTCCGACCGGCGTCGAACAGGTCGCGGTGAACCTCGGCACGCCCGAGCAGCGCTGGCTCGACACGATGAGCGTGAGCGAAGCGCGCGAGCTGATCGCGCAGGGTCAGTTCGGCGCGGGCAGCATGCTGCCGAAAGTGGAGGCGATTCTGCGCTTCGTGTCGCACATCGAGCCGGACGGCCACGCGGGCGAAGGGCTCATCACGAGTCCGGCGGCGATCAGGCCCGCGCTCGAACGGCGCACGGGTACGTGGATCACGCCGTAACGCGCATACGCCCCCGACATCAACAAGGAGAAGGACACACATGAACGACAAGATACTGCTCGCCGTGAACGGCACGCTGATGCGTGGCCTCGGGCTGAACCACAACATGCTGGCGGCGAAGGGCGAATTCGTGCGCGAGGATCGCACGGACGCGTGCTATCGCATCTGGACCATCAACGATCGTCATCCCGGCATGTTGCGCGTGAAGAGCGGCGGCGTGGCCGTATCGCTGGAAGTCTGGGAATTGCCGATGGCCAATCTCGGCGCGCTCTTGCTCAGCGAACCGGCGGGTCTTTCGATCGGCAAGGTCGTGCTCGCGGACGGCAGCGAAGTGCTCGGCGTCCTCGCCGAACCGTGGCTCGTCGAAGGACAGAAGGAGATCACGGCATCCGGCGGATGGCGCGAATACACCGGCCACCACTACACGCCCTGAATGGAATCGGCATCAGCAAAGGAACTGTCATGAGTCAATCGAAAGAGAGCCGGGTCAGCGCTTCGCCCGGCACTGCGCCGGGCTATCGCATCGCGATGATCCTGCTCGGCATCGCCGTCACGCCGGTGTTGCTGTCGTCGTCGAGTCTCGGCAATCAGATGTCGAACGGCGATCTGATCAAGGTCGTCGGGATCGGCAGCCTGATCCTCGCGATTCTCGCGTCGATCACGATCTCGGTCGGCGAGAAAGCACGGCTGCCGACCTACGGCATCGTGAAGTATCCGTTCGGCGAGAAAGGCGCGATCGCCATCAACGTGCTGCTCGCGGTCAGCCTGTTCGGATGGATCGCGGTGACGGCCAACATGTTCGGCCACTCGGTCGCCGACCTGCTCGCGCAACATGGCGTGAACGTGCCCGCGCCGCTGCTCGTCGCGATCGGCTGCGTGATCTTCGTCGCGTCCACCGCGTTCGGCTTCGAAGTGCTCGGCAAGGTGGCGCAGTTCGCCGTGCCGGTCATCGCGTTGATGATGTGCTATATCGTGCGCGTCGCGCTCAATGGCCAGGCGCCTGCCGTCGATGCGATCGCCGGCATGCCGATGGGCGTCGCGGTATCGACGGTCGTCGGCACGATCATCGTGCTGGTCGCGACCTTGCCCGACTTCGGCAGCTTCACGCATAACCGCAAACACGCGGTCGGCGGCGCGCTGCTCACGTTCCTGATCGCCTATCCGCTGCTGTACTGGGCGGGCGCGACGCCGAGCGTGCTCACGGGCAAGAGCTCGCTGCTCACCGCGATGGCCGTGTTCGGCGCGACCTTGCCGGCCGCCTTGCTGCTGATCTTCGCGACGGTCACGGGCAACGCGGGCAACATGTTCCAGGGCACGCTCGTCACATCGACGCTCATCACGCGCTTTCCGAAGTGGCAGATCACGGTTGCGCTCGGCGTGCTGGCGGCGATCGTCGGCAGCATGAACATCATGTCGTGGTTCATTCCGTTCCTGTTGTTCCTCGGCATCGCGACGCCGCCCGTCGCGGGCATCTATATCGCGGACTTCGTGATGTATCGGCGCAACGGGTATGATGCTGCCGCGCCAGAGCGCGAACCGCAGATCAAGATCATGACCTTCGTCGCGTGGATTCTCGGATCGCTCACGGGTTTCGCGACGGTGAACGGCATGTTCACGGTCACGTCGATTCCCTCACTCGATTCGATTCTCGTTGCGTGCATCGGCTACATGATCCTGAGCCGGTTCGCGCAGGCGAGCGGCACTGTCAAGCCCAGCGGGCACTGACGCAACGATGTGAGCGAAGCGCACGGTGTTCATCGCGCGCTTCGCTCATGTGGCAGGACAAATACTCATGTGGAAGCAGGCTCGATGTTCACTTCGGACGAAAGCATTCGGATAGTCCGGTTGGTTGCGCAGTATCAAAGCATCACGGCGGCCGCGGAACGGCTGAACAAGGTTCCGTCGGCGATCAGTTACACCGTCAGGAAGCTCGAGGAATCGTTCGGCGCGAAGCTGTTCGAGCGCCGCGGTTGCTATATCCGGCTCACCGAGGCGGGCGAATACTTCATCGCGCACAGCAAGGCGATTCTCGACGATCTGCAGGCGCTCAAATGCAATCTCGCCATCGTTCAGGGGGGCATCGAGCCCGAGCTCACCGTGGCCGTCAACAACATCGTGCCGCGCGACGCGATCATCCAGTTCTTGTGCGATCTGGAAGATGCGTATCCGACGACGCGCGTCACGATCCAGCAGGAGGTGTACAACGGCTGCTGGGACGCGCTCTATGCAAGCAAGGCGGATATCGTCGTCGGCGCGCCGCATTTCGTGCCGAAGACCGACGGCATCACGAGCGTCGCGCTCGGCCATCTCGCGTGGGACTTTCTCGTGGGCGCCGATCATCCGCTCGCGGATGCGCCGCATATCCTGCAAAGCGCGGAGTTGCGGAAGTATCCGGCGGTCTGCATCAAGGACACGTCGATCGATTTCGATCCGATGCATGCGTGGCTTCTGGAAGGGCAGAAGCCGATCTTCGTTCCCGACTTTTCGATGGCCGTGAGAATCATCGCGCGCAATGTCGCGATCGGCTATGTGCCCACGCATATCCGCGCGGCATTCGGCGACGCCGGGCTCGTCAGTAAGTCGATTCAGGAGCAGAAGCACGCGACGCGGCTCTTCCTCGCGCATCGTTCGGATGGCGTCGGCAAGGTGCGGGCATGGTGCGTCGACTATCTGATGCGACCGGAATTCAGGGCGTGGTTGTGCGGCGATGCTCCGCAGCAGGGAAGCGCAAGGTGAATTCGATCCACCCGTCCGGCGTGGATTCGGCGGATGCGACGCCGCCATGCAGCCGCATGATCGCCTGAACGATCGACAAGCCGAGTCCGCTCGATTCCGTGAACTCGCTGCGCGCCGCGTCGCCGCGATAAAAGCGGTCGAACAGCTTCGCGAGCTCTTCCTTCTCGATGTGCGCGCCGCGATTGCCCACGACGATGCTCGCGCCTTGTTCATCCGCGTAACCGCGCAGCCGGACCACGGTGCCCGCCGTCGCATAACGCACCGCATTCACGACGACATTGCCGATCGCCCTGCGGCACATGATTGCATTCGCAAGCATTTCGCCTTCGGCCTGGATATCGAACGTGATGCGGCGTTCATCGGCGATGCCTTCGAAGTAAGCGCCGATCGTCTCGAGCTCTTCGCGGATATCGAGCCGCTCCCGTTCGATCTGTTGCTGCTCATGATCCGCCTGCGCGAGAAAGAGAATGTTCTGCGCGATGCGCGCGAGGCGCTCCAGTTCTTCCAGATTCGATTCGAGCACGCTGCGATACTCCGCGACGCTGCGCTCGTGCGCGAGCGTGACCTGCGTTTGACCGACCAACACGCCGATCGGCGTGCGCAGTTCATGCGCGAGATCGGCGGAGAACTGCACCAGACGCTCGTAGCCGTGTTCGAGCCGGTCGAGCATCGCATTGAACGACGCCGCGAGGCTTTGCAATTCGGCGGGCGCATGGGCGACGTCGAGCCGCGCGGACAATCGGTTCGGCGTGATTTCGGCGGCTTTATCGGCCATCAGTTTGAGCGGCATGAGTCCGCGGCTCGTGACCCAGTAAGCGAGCAGCAACGTCACGAGCACCGCGCCGATCACGTTGATCCATACGCGCTTCAGATACGCCGACAACACGATCGCTTCCTGCGTCATCACATGCGCGGCGATGATCTCGACGACCTCGCCGTTCTCGCCGATGCGCGCCTGCGCGCCGACCCAGCGCATCCGCACGCCGTCCGCGCGCGAGCCTTCGTACAGGTCATCGAGTCCGATGGCGCGCGTCACAGGCACGACATCGAGCGGCGGCAACGGCATCTTCTCCGGATTGACGTAGATGAAAGGCCCCGAGCCCGCGCGTCGGAAGAGGATGACGTCCTGACGATCGCCTAGCATCGTTTCGAAGAGCCGAGGTCGCGCTTCGATTTCCTTGATCGTGTAGAGATCGTGCAGAAGCGAGCGGAAATGCTCGACGCGCGCGATCAGCTGGTAATCCGCGCGCGTGGACAGCGCGCGATTCGTCGCGTGATAGAGCGATGCGCCGATCATGCCGACGACGATGCACACGATCACCGCAAACGACAACGCGATACGTACCGCAAGCGAGCGCGATGGCCGGTTCAAGGATTCTCCCCGAACGAATAGCCGATGCTGCGCACCGTATGAATGAGCTTCAGATCGAATGGATTGTCGATCTTCGCGCGCAGCCGCTTCACCGCGACGTCGACGACATTGGTGTCGCTGTCGAAGTTCATGTCCCACACTTCCGATGCGATCAGGGTGCGCGACAGCGCCTCGCCCTGATGCTTGCAAAAGAGATGCAGCAGCGCGAATTCCTTGTTCGTGAGCACGATGTCGATGCCCTTGCGCGTCACCTTGCGACGCAGCACATCCACATGAAGATCCGCGATCTGGAACGTATCGGATTCGCGCATCACGCCGCGTCTGAGCAGCGTGCGAATGCGCAAGACGAGTTCGGTGAAGGAGAAGGGCTTGACGAGATAATCGTCCGCGCCGAGTTCGAGTCCGTGAATGCGGTCCGTCACGTGATCGCGTGCGGTGAGAAAAATGACAGGCAAGTCACGTTTCGCGCGCAAGGCCGACATCACCTGCCAGCCGTCGATGCCCGGCAGCATCACGTCGAGCACGATCAGTTCGTAGGAATTCGCGAGCGCCTGGTGCAGACCGTCCGTGCCGTTGCGAACGAGCTCGACCTGATAGCCGGACTCGATGAGCCCTTTCTTCAGGTAGTCGCCTGTCTTGCGGTCGTCTTCGATAACGAGGATGGTCATGCTCGCACTGCATTCGATGGATTGCCGACATTCTAGCCAGAGCGCGCGCGACGCTCGCAAAGATGACAAAAAAGTCATCGAGAGGTCATCGATCGATCAGCGGCGCGTCGCTACCATGCCCTCGAAATCTCAACGACTCGCGAGGCTCGACGACGTGCAAATCCAACCGTTATGGCTGCGCATCACGCACTGGCTCAACGCGTTCGCCGTGTTGATCATGGTGACGAGCGGCTGGCAGATCTACAACGCATCGCCGATTTTCAAATCGCTGACCTTCTCGTCCGCGATCACGCTCGGCGGCTGGCTCGGCGGCGCGCTGCAATGGCATTTCGCGGCGATGTGGCTGCTGGTCGCGAATTTTATCGTGTACGTCGCGATGAATCTCTTCACCGGACGCCTGCGCCGCCGCATGTTTCCGCTCTCCATCAAGAGCATTTTCACCGACGCCTTCGCCGCGCTACGCGGCAAGCTCGGTCACGACGATCTCACGCATTACAACGCGGTGCAGAAGTTCGCGTATCTCGCGGTGATCGTGGACATCGCGATCGTGATCCTGTCGGGACTCGCGGTGTGGAAATCGGTGCAGTTTCCCTTGCTTCGCACGTTGATGGGCGGTTACGACAACGCTCGCATCGTGCATTTCTTCGGCATGAGTTTTCTCGTGGCGTTCTTCGTCGTGCACGTCGCGATGGTCGCGCTCGTGCCGCGCTCGCTCGTGCTGATGATCCGAGGTCGCTAACACATGTCGCTCAAGCTATTCAAATCGAGACCCGACGCTGAACTCATCATCAAGGATGCCGCGAAGGAACTGAAGGCGCCGGCGCGCCGTTTGTTCGGCAAGCGCATTCTTTCGCTGGGCGGCCTCGCGATGCTGTCGGGCTGCAACATCACCGACGACAAATCGGTCAACGCGATGCTGCGCCGCATTTCATCCTTCAACGACGACATGCAGGCGTTGCTATTCGACCCGAACCAGCTCGCGCCGACTTATCCCGACTCGATGATCACGCGGCCGTTTCCGTTCAACGCGTTCTATGACATCGATGAAGTGCCCGAAGTCGATCCATCGACATACAAGCTGGAGATTGGCGGCCTCGTCAAAGGCAAGCGTGTGTGGACGCTCGACGAACTGCACGCGATGCCGCAGGAAAGCCAGGTGACACGGCATATCTGTATCGAAGGCTGGAGTGCGATCGGCAAGTGGGGCGGCGTGCGATTCGCGCAAATCCTCGCGCGTGCAGGCGCCGATACGAGCGCGAAATACGTGGCCTTTCATTGCGCCGACAACTACTCGACGAGCATCGACATGCCGACCGCGCTGCACGCGCAGACGCTGCTCACGCTCACCTACGACGGCCAGATTTTGCCGGCGAAGTACGGCTTCCCGATGAAGCTGCGCATGCCGACCAAGCTCGGTTACAAGAATCCGAAGCACATCGTCGCGATCACTGTGACGAACGATTATCCCGGCGGCTATTGGGAGAACCAGGGCTACAACTGGTTCGGCGGTTCCTGAAGCCTTTGCTTTCATCACCAGAAGGAGATTGCATGTCGATTCGACTCAAACTTGGCGTCAGCATCGTGACGCTCGCACTCGCATCCGCGGCTCTTGCTCAGACGCCCGCCGCGAAACCCGCGCGCATTCGCGGCGATATCGTGTCGCTGTCGGGCGATACGCTGACCGTTCATCGACGCAGCGGCGACACCGTGAAGATCGCCGTCAAGGCAGATACGCCCGTCACCGCGCTGAAGAACATCAAGCTGCAGGACATCAAGCCGGGCTCGTTCGTCGGCACGGCGGCGACCACCGGCACCGACGGCAAGCTCACCGCGACCGAGGTACTCGTGTTCCCGGAAGCCGCGCGCGGCACAGGCGAAGGCCACTATGAATGGGATCTCGGACCGAAGAGCTCGATGACCAACGCGAACGTCGACCAGGTCGTGCAAGGCACGAGCGGCCGCGATCTGAAGCTCTCGTACAAGGGCGGCGCGAACTCGGTGACCGTACCGGAGAACGTGCCCGTTGTGACGTTCGCCCCCGCGACGCACGATGACCTGAAGCCCGGAAAGAAAGTGTTCGTCGTCGCGACTCCGGCTGGTTCGGACTTCGCGGCGCAACGCATCGTCGTGGAGAAGGATGGCGTCGCGCCGCCGATGTAAGCGTCACCTTCGATAAAGTCCCTGCACGCGCCCGCCGATCATCGATCGCGGGCGTTTGTCATTCCAGCGTCGTGCGTATATGCCTCACGCTCGACACCGTGTCGTCGAAACGCGCGTTGCCGAGCTTGCGCTTCATGCGCCGCGTGACCTCCGAGCTGACCGCGCCGATGCGCTTCATCATCGCGACCGCGGAATCGGTCGGATGAATGGCGGATTCGCGGCCATCGCGTTCAGTGGACCAGCGCTCGACGAGCCCCAGTTTCGCCAGTCCGTCGAGCGTGCGCGTGGCAGTGGGGCGCGTGATCGCGAGTGCATCGGCAAGCGTGCCTTGAAGCTGCCCGGGATGCTCGACAACCGCGCGCAACATGAACGCCTGCGACGGCGTGAGTCCGAACGGCTTGAACGCTTTGGCCCATTCGCGTTCGAGTGCGCGCGCGAGTGCGGTGGTGTTGAAATAAAGGCATTGGTCGAACATACGGGTCACCGTCGTGTCATGTAATTCGATCTGCAACTATCGATTGAACGTAGCGCGCGTCAGCAGATTTTACGTGGCCGCGATACCATGGCCGTCTGCGTCATATGGTCCGGCGCAAGCAACATTGGCCACGCCACTCTCAAGGAGACATGCATGAGCAACACTCGTTCCGACCTTCCGGCTTATCCGAATACCCGGCTTTATATCGACGGCGCGTGGCGCGACGGTTCGCGCGACACGGCCGTCATCAATCCGGCGAACGAAGCGGAGATCGGCCGTCTCGCGCTCGCGGGCGAAGCCGAGCTTTCGCTCGCCGCCGACGCCGCCGCGCGCGGTTTCAAGGAATGGCGCAAGGTTTCGCCCTACGAGCGCAGCAAGCTGATGCGTCGCGCGGCGCAGAACATTCGCGAGCGTGCGGAACAGATCGCCGCCATCATGACGATGGAGCAGGGCAAGCCGTTCGGCGAGGCGCGCATCGAAACGCTGTCGGCAGCGGACATCATCGAATGGTTCGCGGAAGAAGGGCGCCGCACGTATGGCCGCGTGATTCCGTCGCGAACGGATGCCGTGCGCCAGATCGTGACGCGTGAGCCGGTCGGTCCGGTCGCCGCGTTCACGCCGTGGAATTTCCCTATCAATCAGGCGGTGCGCAAGGTATCGGCCGCGCTCGCGTCGGGGTGCTCGGTCGTGCTCAAAGGCCCCGAGGAAACGCCCGCAAGCTGCGCGGCGCTCGTGCAGGCATATGCCGATGCGGGCCTGCCCGCCGGCGTGCTGAATCTGGTCTTCGGCGTGCCCGCCGATGTCTCGAAGTATCTGATCGCGCATCCCGCGATCCGCAAGATTTCGTTCACCGGTTCGACGCCGGTCGGCAAGCTGCTTGCGTCGCTCGCGGGCGAGCACATGAAGCGCGTGACGATGGAACTAGGTGGCCACGCGCCGGCCATCGTGTTCAAGGACGCCGACATCCCCCGCGCCGCGAAGATGCTCGCATCGGCGAAATTCCGCAACGCGGGTCAGGTCTGCATCTCGCCGACGCGCTTTCTCGTCGAAGAATCCGCGTATGACGAGTTCGTGCAGCACTTCATCGCCACCGCGAGCGCGGTGAAAGTGGGCAACGGTCTCGACGATGGCGTTCAGATGGGTCCGCTCGCGAACGGCCGCCGCCTCGAAGCGATGGAACGCCTCGTCGCCGATGCGCGCGAGCACGGCGCGAAGGTGTTGACGGGCGGCGAGCGCACCGGCCGCGAAGGCTACTTCTTCGCGCCGACCGTGCTGACCGATGTGCCGCTCTCCGCGCGCATCATGACCGAAGAGCCGTTTGGCCCGATCGCGCCGATCGCATCGTTCAAGTCGTATGACGAAGTGATCGCCGAGGCCAATCGCCTGCCTTATGGGCTTGCCGCTTACGCTTACACGAGCTCTGCGGCGACGTCAGCGGCGGTGTCGGACGATATCGAAAGCGGCATGCTCTCGATCAATCACCACGGCCTCGCATTGCCGGAGACGCCGTTCGGCGGGGTCAAGGATTCGGGCTACGGCTCGGAAGGCGGCAGTGAAGCGATGGAAGCGTATCTCGTCACGAAGTTCGTGACGGAGCATCGTTGATTCGCGAGTCGGTAGGTTAGTTGGACGGCGGCCCTTCGACGGGCCGCTTTCCTTGATGATCCGATAGTTCGGATGACGAATGAGCGCGGTATGAATCGTCATCGAACAAAGCTACAGGAGCCAGCAAGTGACGCAATCGAAACAACCCACGATCGCAATTCTCGGCGCAGGCAGCATGGGATCGGCCATTGGCCGTACCTTGACGCAAGGCGGTGCGCGCGTGCTGACATCGCTCGAAGGACGCAGCGCGGCGAGCGCAGCGCGTGCGCGCGAAGCCAGCATGGAAGATGCAAGCCTCGACGATCTCGTGGCGTGCGACTTCATTCTGTCGATCGTGCCGCCCTCGGTCGCTGTCGATACCGCGCAGCGCCTCGCTCCTCTGTTCGAACGCGCGAGCGCGCAGCCCGTCTACATCGACTGCAATGCGATCAATCCCGCTACCGTCGGCCAGATCGAGCGCGCGCTCGAACCGACGCGCACGCCGTTCGTCGATGCATCGATCATCGGTCAGCCATCGGCGCCGAAGTTCTACATGTCGGGACCGCATGCAAAGCGCACTCAGCTACTCGCCGATCACGGTCTCGTCGTGCGCGTGCTCGACGGCCCGAACGGCGCCGCATCCGCGCTCAAGATGTCGTATGCGGGCATCACGAAAGGGCTGACGGCGCTCGGCTCGGCGATGGCGCTCGCCGCGATGCGCAACGGCGCGGGCGATGCGCTTCTCAGCGAACTCGCGGCGAGCCAGCCCGCGCTTGCCGCGTGGCTCGCGGGCAATGTGCCGCGCATGCCGCCGAAGGCCTATCGCTGGGTTGCCGAGATGGAAGAGATCGCGGAGTTCATCGGCGACGAGTTCGCGGAGCATCGCATCTACGAAGGCGCGGCCGGACTTTACGCGCGGCTTGCGAAAGACAAGGACGCGACGGACGCGCTCGAACGTTTCTTCAGCGAACGTCGTTAAGCGCGCGCGGCCGCGGTTTCCGTCATGTACTCGAAGAAGCGCGCCGCGCGTCGGTCGCCCGCATAGGCCGAATTGATGCGCACCCACGCACACGCCTCGCCGTTCGGGCGGTAATAGCTGCCCGGCGCGAGCGTGACGCCGAACTTCACGGCTTCGTCGACGAGCACGGATGAATCGTCGATGCCGGGCACTTTCGCCCATACGAAGTTGCCGCCGCTCGGCTCGTCGAACACGTCCCATCCATAGCCTTCGAGCGTTTGCACCGCGCTCGACAGCGAATCGCGCACGCGCTTGCGCAAGCGCTCCAGATACTTGCGATACGTGCCGCGCTCCAGCAGGCCCGCCGCGACGCTTTCGGCGAAGCGCGTGCCGCCGAGGCTCGTCAGCACCTTTACGTCGACGAGATTCTTCACGAGCTCGCGATTCGCCGCGAGATAGCCGATGCGCAGCGACGACGACAAGGTCTTCGACAAGCCGCCCACATAGATCACGCGATCGAGCTGATCGAGCGATGCCAGCCGTTGCGTCGGCACGGCCTGGAAGTCGGCGTAGATATCGTCCTCGACGATGGAAAAGCCGTGCTGGGTCGCGAGTTGCAGCAGCTTGAACGCGACTTGCGGCGCGACGTTCGTCGCAGTCGGATTCTGGAACACGGTGTTGATGAAGAAGAGCTTCGGCTGATGCTGCTTCAGCAGTTCTTCCGCGACGTCGATATCGGGTCCGTTCGCGAGCCGCGGCACGCCGACGAGCCGCACGCCCTGCAGCTTCAGGAGCCCGAAGAGATTGTAGTAACCGGGATCCTCGACGAAGACCGTATCGCCCGGCTTCAGCATGTAGCGCACGACGAGATCGAGCGCCTGGCTCGCGCCGTTCGTGATCATCACGTTGGGAAGATCGGCGTCGATGCCGAGCGCGTTGATCCGCATCGTGACTTGCTGACGCAAATCGGTGTCGCCGTGGGGAATCGCGTAATCGATCACGCTCGATACGTCGGTGCGCGACGCCTGACGGATCGCCTGCGTCAGGCCGTCCACATCGCGCCATGCCTCGGGAATGAAGCCGCTCGACAACTTCAGCGTCTCGCCGGGATAGTTGAACTGCTGGAGGATCTGGTTCGATTCCTCTTCCGCCAGCCGCGGATCGCAATTGCCCGCGTTGCTGTCGCGTTCATCGACGTGATTCGCCACATAGAACCCGGAGCCGTGCTTCGGCTGAATGAGCCCGCGCGACGCGAGACGGTCGTAAGCCTCGATCACCGGAAAGCGGCTGATGCGCTGCTCGGCGGCAAGCTGACGAATCGACGGCAGCTTCGCGCCCGCGAGCACGCGGCGCGAGCGGATCATCGCTTCGATCTGACTGACGATCTGTTCGGTCAGCGGCACGCCGGTGCCGCTGTCGATGTGAAGCGGAAGTGCATTCATGATGTCTGAAACTGTTCAGTGATTTGCTGTGAACAGTTCGAGTTCGCTGTTCGCCAGTGTCGTCTTGCCATTCGAACGCATCCGAAAACCCGCGTCAAGACTGGCCGAATGGCTAGCTAGAGTGTTTTTAAAGTGTCAGATCGATGCGAACTGTTCGGTCAATTTGGCTTAACAGTTTCGGTCAAACTGTTCACAAGTGTTCATTCAAGCTGTTCGCAATCGGTCGAATAATAGGATCAACGGCTGCTCTTGCATCTCTGTCGGGCGGCCTTTCAGTTACGCGATCTGAAGGAGCGGCATCATGCGTGAAATCCGGACATTCGAACTCGACGGGCGCGATGCGCCTACGCGCTGGGTGATCGATCGGCCCCAAACGCTGCGCGTGACGCGCGGGCAAATCTGGCTGACCATCGAAGGCGGCGCCGACGATTACTGGCTGGACGCGGGCGCGTCCGTCGAACTGAAGCCTTACACGACGATCTGGGTCAGCGGGACGACGGACGCCAACTGGTTCTCGATGTCGTCCGATTCGACGCGGGCGGGCGCGCGTCGCCTGAGGGAGATGGTGCGCACGTTGTTCGCCCGCCGGACGACGTGGCCGCGCATCGCGATCTCCAAAGCGTAGGGAGCCAAAGAAGGGCGAAAAAAAACCCGGCCGTGGCCGGGTCCAATGTTCCCGCGCTCTTTCGAGCGCGGTCACCTGCAAAACTGCTTGAGCCTTTTACGCCGCGAGCAGCGAGCGCAGCACGAACGGCAGAATTCCGCCGTGCTTGTAGTAGTCGACTTCGATCGGCGTATCGATACGCAGCAGCACCTGCACGCGATCGTCCTTGCCGTCCTTGCGATGGATCACGAGCGTGACTTCCTGCTGCGGCTTGAAGTCGTCGCCGAGACCTTCGATGTCGTACGTCTCTTCGCCGGTGATGTTCAGCGACTGCACGCTGTCCGAGCCCTTGAACTGCAGCGGCAGCACGCCCATGCCGACGAGGTTCGAGCGATGGATACGCTCGAAGCTGCGCGCGACCACGGCCTTTACGCCGAGCAGTTGCGTGCCTTTCGCCGCCCAGTCGCGCGACGAACCCGTGCCGTACTCTTCGCCCGCGAACACGATGGTCGGCGTATTGGCGGCGATGTACTTCATCGCTGCGTCGTAGATGGACAGTTGCTCGCCGCTCGGCTGATGAATCGTCAGGCCGCCCTCGACGCGCGTGCCGTCGGCCTTCGCCGGGATCATCAAATTCTTGATGCGGACGTTCGCGAAGGTGCCGCGCATCATCACGTCGTGATTGCCGCGACGCGAGCCGTAGCTGTTGAAGTCGGCCTTCTGCACGCCGTTCGCCTTCAGCCACACGCCGGCCGGCGAGGTTTCCTTGATCGAGCCGGCCGGGCTGATGTGGTCGGTCGTCACGGAATCGCCGAAGATGCCGAGCGCGCGCGCGCCCTTGACCGGGGGAATCGAATCGGCCGGCTTCATCGAGAATTCGCTGCCGAAGAACGGCGGCTCGGCGATGTACGTCGACTTCGGCCAGTCATAGACCTGGCCGCTTTCGCCCGCGATCTTGCTCCACAGGTCGCCTTCCTTCGTGAGCTGAGAGTAGTTCTCGCGGAACGCCTTCGCGTCGAGCGCGAACTTGAGCAGCGCATGAACTTCGTCGCTCGTCGGCCAGATGTCGCCGAGATAGATGTCGCGGCCGTCCGTGCCCTTGCCGACCGGCTCGGTCATCAGATCGCGCGTGATGTTGCCAGCGATCGCGTAGGCGACGACCAGCGGCGGCGAGGCCAGGAAGTTCGCGCGGATGTTCGGGTGAATGCGCGCCTCGAAGTTGCGGTTGCCCGACAGCACGGCTGCCGCGACGACGTCGTTCTTCGTGATGGCATCGTTCAGTTCGGGCGTCAGATCGCCCGCATTGCCGATACACGTCGTGCAACCGTACGCGGCGAGCGTGAAGCCGAGCTTGTCGAGATAGGGCAGGAGGCCCGTCTTCGTCAGATATTCGGTGACGATGCGCGATCCCGGCGCGAGCGACGTCTTGATGTGCGGCGCGACCGTCAGACCCGCTTCGACGGCCTTCTTCGCCAGCAAGCCGGCGGCGAGCAGCACGCTCGGGTTCGACGTGTTCGTGCACGACGTGATCGCGGCGATCAGCACGTCGCCGTTCTTGAGATTCACGCCGTCGGCCGTCGTGTAGTTCGCTTCGAGCTCGGCGGCCTTCTTGTTGAAGCCGTTTTCGCCCACCGGCTTCGAGAACAGGTCGATGAACGTGCTCTTCACATTGCCGATTTCGATGCGGTCTTGCGGACGCTTCGGACCAGCCAGCGACGGCGCGACCGTGCCCAGATCGAGCGTGAGCGTCTTGGTGTAGTCGATTTCGCCGGCCTTCGGCACGCCCCACAGCTTCTGCGCCTTGAAATACTGCTCGAACGCGGCGATTTCGGCGTCGGTGCGGCCCGTGCCCTTGAAGTAGTCGATGGTCTTTTCATCGACGGGGAAGAAGCCCATGGTCGCGCCGTACTCGGGCGCCATGTTGCCGATGGTCGCGCGATCCGGCACGCCGATCGACGCCGTGCCTTCGCCGAAGAACTCGACGAACTTGCCGACGACCTTCTCCTTGCGCAGCATTTCGGTGATGGTCAGCACGAGGTCGGTCGCCGTGCAGCCTTCGCGCAGCTTGCCCTTCAGCTCCACGCCGACGACGTCCGGCGTCAGGAAATACACCGGCTGGCCGAGCATGCCCGCTTCCGCTTCGATGCCGCCCACGCCCCAGCCGACCACGCCGATGCCGTTGATCATCGTCGTGTGCGAGTCGGTGCCGACGAGCGTGTCCGGATAGTAGACGCCGTCCTTCTGATGCACGCCGCGCGCGAGGTATTCGAGGTTCACCTGGTGCACGATACCGATGCCGGGCGGCACGACCTTGAACGTGTCGAACGCCTGCATGCCCCACTTCATGAACTGGTAGCGCTCGTTGTTGCGCTGAAATTCCAGCTTCATGTTCAGATCGAGCGCGTTCGGCTCGCGGAAGTGATCGATCTGCACCGAGTGATCGACGACGAGATCCACCGGTACGAGCGGCTCGATCGCTTTCGGATCCTTGCCCGCGCGCTTCGCGACGCCGCGCATCGCGGCGATGTCGGCGAGCAGCGGCACGCCGGTGAAGTCCTGCAGCACGACACGCGCGACGACGAACGGAATTTCATCGACGCGAGCGGCATTCGGCTTCCAGTTCGCAAGCTGTTCGATGTGTTCTTCGGAAATCTTCTTGCCATCGTAGTTGCGCAGCACCGATTCGAGCACCAGACGAATCGAAACCGGCAGACGCTGAATCTTGACCTTCAGCGCGTCGCCGAGTTGCGGCAGCGAGTAGAACTTGCCTTTGCCGGAACCGCTGTCGAATTCCTTGAGCGTGTTGTGGAGATTGTGGGCCATGGTTATTTTCCTTGGACTAAGACGAGGAAATTGCGCTGCTTAAATCACGTACAGATCGACATATTCATTGACCGGCATCGCTTCGAGCGTTGCCTGATCGAGCGATACCGCGAGGATCGCTTGCTGCTGATTCTGCGGGAAACGGCGCGCCAGATTCGTCCTGAACTTCTCGACGAGCAGCGGTATGCCGTCCGCGCGACGACGCTTGTGACCGATCGGATAGTCCACTTCGACTTCGGCGAGCTTCGATCCGTCGTTGAATTCGACGGTCAATGCATTCGGGATCGAGCGCTTGTCCGGATCGAAATAGTCCTTCGTGAACTGCGGGTCTTCCACGCATTCCATCTTCGCGCGCAGCACGTCGATGCGCGGGTCCTGCGCGACGGAATCTTCGTAATCGGCCGCGGTGAGGCGGCCGTGAATCAGCGGCACCGCGACCATGTACTGAATGCAGTGATCGCGGTCCGCGGGGTTGTCGAGCGGCCCCTTCTTGTCGATGATGCGCAGCGCGGCTTCGTGCGTGCGAATCGTGATCTTGCGGATGTCATCGACGGATTTGCCGGCTTGCTCGAGCTCGCCGTGCAGCGTCATTGCCGCTTCGACGGCCGTTTGCGCATGGAATTCCGCGGGAAACGAAATTTTGAACAGCACGTTCTCCATCACATACGAGCCGTACGGACGCTGGAACGCGAACGCGTTGCCCTTGAAGAGCACGTCGTAAAAGCCCCATGTTTCAGCGGTCAAAACCGACGGATAACCCATCTCGCCGGTCTTCGCGATCAGCGCGAGGCGCACGGCGCGCGAGGTTGCATCGCCCGCTGCCCACGACTTGCGCGAGCCCGTGTTCGGCGCGTGGCGATACGTGCGCAACGCGTGACCATCGACGAAGGCGAGCGACACCGCGTTGACGAGTTCGTCGCGCGTGAGGCCGATCATCTGCCCGACGACCGCGGTGGAGGCCACTTTGACGAGCAAAACGTGATCGAGACCGACCTTGTTGAACGAATTCTCGAGCGCGATGCAGCCTTGAATTTCGTGCGCCTTGACCATCGCGATCAAAACGTCTTTCATGACGAGCGGCTTCTTGCCTGACGCGATCGCGTTGCGCGAAAGCCAGTCCGCCGTGGCGAGGATGCCGCCGAGGTTATCCGACGGATGACCCCATTCGGCGGCGAGCCACGTATCGTTGAAATCGAGCCAGCGGATCATTGCGCCGATGTTGAAGGCGGCCTGAACGGGGTCGAGTTGAAACTGGGTGCCTGGCACCTTCGCACCGTTGGGGACGATCGTGCCCGGCACGATCGGTCCCAGCAGCTTGGTGCAGGCGGGGTACGAAAGGGCTTCGAGTCCGCAGCCGAGCGTGTCGATCAGGCAGTTGCGCGCCGTTTCGAGCGCAAGCGTGCTGTCGACACTGTAGTCGAGCACGTAGTCGACTATTTCGACGAGTACCTTGTCCGGCTCGGGCCGGACATTGGAAATCGGTGCGGACATCGAGGGATTCCTGATTTAAGTGCCGAGCTAACTTACTCCGCGTTCTTGATCAGCGCGTTCGATTGGGTCGGCGCTGCGCCGCCCGCTGCCATTTCGGGCGTCATGCACTCGTCGGCGAGGCGCGACGAGTCCTTGTCCGAGAACAGCATTGCTTTGGTCGGGATCACGACGAGATCCATGCCCGATGCCGAATCGTGGAAACGATCCGCACCGGTCGTCGTGTCCTGACGCGGCAGCTTGTAATCCTTCTTGGCCCAGTTCACGGTGACGATTGCGTCACGCTTCATGTCGCCTTTCAGGTAGAAAGCGTTGCCGTCCTTGCACGACCACTTCACTGCACCTTCGGGAATCGGATCAACCTTGGCCGCCGCGGCCGCTTCGGCCTTGGGACTGCGCTTGATCAGGCGGCGCGCCGGAGCGGGACGCTTGGCCGTGGTTTTGGCCTTGCTTGCATCGGTCGCGGTCGCAGCGAAGGCGTCGGCGCTGACGAAGACGCTCGTCGTAGCCAGCGTGCCGGCGATTGCAGCGATCAGAAGTTTGTTCATCGAAAAAAACCTTTCAAAAACATTGGGGTTGGATGGCGTTTGCCGCGCGGGGTGGATTTCCTCATCGTGAAATCCGATCGCGCAGTCCGCTATTTTCGCTTATTTATCGGGACGAACTTCAAATTCTCCGGACCGGTGTAATTCGCGCTCGGCCGGATGATCTTGTTGTCGATGCGTTGCTCGA
>NZ_JALQDN010000044.1:0-3944 GCF_023631205.1 Caballeronia sp. NCF2
TTGCCGACGGTGCACAGCGCGGTATTGCCCGCCGTCACGCCCGACAGCGCGACGGATTTCTTCGGCTTGAATGCGCCGGTTGCGGGTGCTTCGGTCGATGCCTGATCGGTCATTGTCTCTAGTCTCCTTTGCACGCTCGCGATGCGGCGTTATTTGTCTTGTCGAGATGATGAGTTGAAAAACGGCGCGCATTCGTCGGGCAGCGTCTGGCCGGTCGCGTGCGCGCGGCGCAGCACGGACCAGTAATAGCGATAACTCGCGCGATCGTGCAGCGTATCGCCATGCCGCGTCGGGCCCCACTGTGCGCGCTGTGCCGCAAGCAGAATCTGCGCCGCGAGCGCGATTTCATCGGCGCGCGGCGAGAAGGCCTCGACGATCGGCCTGATCTGATCCGGATGGATGCTCCACATGCGCGTATAGCCGAACGCGTTGCGCGCGCGTGCCGCATCGTTCGCGACGACGCTCATGTTGCGCACTTCCGTCGATACGTTGTGCGACGGCACCTTGCCGTGCGCGTGACACGCGGCCGCGATCTCCAGCTTCGCGCGCCGCACGAGCGGATGATCGAACTGGCCGGGCGAGCGCATCGCGGCATCGGGAATGGCGCCGTTGTGCGCCGAGACGAAGTCCATCAGACCGAAGCTCAGCGATTCGACGCCCGGCAGCTCGGCCAGTTCGAACGCTTGCGCTAGCGCGCCGTGCGTCTCGATCAGCAGATGGCAGGGAATCGGTTGCTCGATGCCGAACTCGCGTCGCGTTGCTTCGATGAACGCGACCATTTCGGTGGCATCGGCGGCGCTGCGGATTTTCGGCAGCATGATGAACGCGGGCGCTTTCTTCGCGCGACGCAGGATGATGCGAACGTCGTCGCGCCACGCACGATGATCGAAGTCGTGGATGCGCACGCCCACGCGCCCGAAGCGGTCGTCCTCGCCACCGACGAACGACGCAACCATTTCCGCATGTTCGGCCTCGTGACCGACTTGCGCCCCGTCTTCGCAATCGAGCGTGATGTCGAACACCGGACCGAGTTGCGCCTGCAGCGCCAGGGATTTGCGGATCAGCTTCTCGCTGCCGGCGTAATGATCACAGGGCGGAAGCACGGCGGGTTGCGCTTCGCCGTCAAACAGCACTTCGGCGGGAGTGAGAGCAGGCATCGTCGGCGTCGGGTCCGATTGGAAGTTGGGAAATTCCATCTTGCTCGATGATTCGAACACGCTCGATGTTTTTCAAGCGCGTTCGAATCATGCACGAACGCCGCGTAGCGTTCGCGCAGACGGGAAGCCTTTGCAGACTCCCCCTTGAACGACGTACTTACTTGCCCAGCAGATGCGAAACGCCGTCGCGCTCTTCGAGCAGCTCGTTCAGCGTGCCGTCCATCTTCTCGCGCGAGAACGCGTCGATTTCGAGGCCTTCGACGCGCTTGTACTCGCCGTTTTCGCACGTTACGGGCACGCCGTAGATGATGTCTTCCGGAATGCCGTACGAGCCGTCCGACGGAATGCCCATCGTGACCCACTTGCCGTTCGTGCCGAGCACCCAGTCACGCACGTGATCGATCGCAGCATTCGCCGCCGATGCCGCCGACGACAGCCCGCGCGCTTCGATGATCGCCGCGCCGCGCTTGCCGACGGTCGGGATGAACGTGTTGCGGTTCCACTCGTCGTCGTTGATGAGCTTCGTCAGGCTCTCGCCTTCCGCCGTTGCGAAACGGAAGTCCGGGTACATCGTCGGCGAGTGGTTGCCCCACACGGCGAGCTTTTCGATCGACGCGACCGGCTTGCCCGACTTGGCCGCCAGTTGCGACAGCGCGCGGTTGTGGTCCAGACGCAGCATGGCGGTGAAGTTCTTCTTCGGCAGATCCGGCGCCGACTTCATCGCGATGTAAGCGTTCGTGTTCGCCGGGTTGCCGACGACCAGCACCTTCACGTCGCGGCTCGCGACATCGTTCAGCGCCTTGCCCTGAACCGTGAAGATCTCGGCGTTCGCCGACAGCAGGTCCTTGCGCTCCATGCCCTTCGAACGCGGACGTGCACCGACCAGCAACGCGACGTCGGCGTCCTTGAACGCGACCTTGGGGTCGTCCGTGACGACCACGCCCGCGAGCAGCGGGAATGCGCAATCTTCCAGCTCCATCACGACGCCCTTCACGGCGGCTTGCGCTTGCGGCAGATCGAGCAACTGAAGAATCACGGGCTGGTCTTTGCCGAGCAGATCGCCATTGGCGATGCGGAACAGCAGCGAGTAGCCGATTTGACCTGCGGCGCCGGTTACGGCAACGCGCTTTGCGGACTTAGCCATTGAGAACTCTCCTGGACGGTGCGTGGAACGCTAGGGAAAAACGCCATTTTATGCGCGTTACGCAAAGCGTTGATGAAGACATGCCGGCCATGCCGTGCCCAAACGCTTCGAAGCTCGACCGAGCGTTCGCGCCCGTGCCGTGCATCGGCGTTACGGCTTGACCGTCATGCCATGAATCCTTCTCTTCGAGCGAGAGGCGTGCGGAGTGTTCTGGAAGGACGCGGTGATTTCGCTTGGGTCTGACGGCAACGCGCCCATACGAGACGGCGCTTGACGTTGCGAGGCGAGGGGCAGGCAGCGGCGCGCGAATCGAGTGGCCGATCGGCGTGAGGCGAAAGCGAAAGGGCGTGCCTGGCGGTATGTTGCACGCTGCGCCGGATGCCGTGTTCAGAGCGTACTCGAGGCGAAAAGGGCCATGATAAAACGCGCTGAGCGGCGGTTCCCGTGCTTTCGCAACGACCCGCAAACCCTTGCTCGACAAGGAGTGTAGGAGCCGTCCGAGGTAAAGTCAACACTATCTTATGTCTTATATAAGACATAGGAATCTTCGGGAAAAGTCTGGACGCACGGCGGGCCTTGTGTTGAAATGCGCGGCATGAATTCCAACCCGGCGAGCACGACGACCCCCAACGGCACTGCACCGGCGGCTGAGGCCGCGAGCACGCCGTCGCCGACGTTCAGCCCGCTGTATCAGCAAATCAAGGCGCTCATCACGCAAGGACTCGAGTCCGGCGAATGGAAGCCTGGCGAAATCATCCCGAGCGAGGTCGAGCTGGCCGCGCGCTACAAGGTGAGCCAGGGCACCGTCCGCAAGGCGATCGATGAACTCGCCGCCGACAATCTTCTCGTTCGACGTCAGGGCAAAGGCACGTTCGTTGCGACGCACAACGAAGACCGCGTGCAGTTCCGCTTCCTGCGCCTTCTGCCCGACGATGGCGACGTCCATCCTCACGTAAGCCGTCTGCTCGAATGCAGGCGCCTGCGCGCGCCGGCGGAGATCGCGCGCCAACTGGATTTGAAGCCTGCCGACCCCGTCGTTCTCATCAAGCGCTTGTTGCAGTTCGATGGCGTGACAACCGTGTTCGACGAAATCTGGCTGCCGGGCGCGGTGTTTCGCGGACTCACGGCCGAGCGTCTCGCCGAGTACAAGGGTCCGCTCTACGCGATGTTCGAGACGGAGTTTGGCACGCGCATGATCCGCGCGACCGAGAAGATCCGCGCCGTCGCCGCCGATGAAACCGTCGCGCAGTTCCTCGATGTGGCGCAGGGATTTCCGCTGTTATCGGTCGAGCGCGTGTCCTATACCTATGGCGACCGGCCTGTCGAAGTGCGTCGCGGATGGTACGTCACGACCGGCTATTTTTATCAGAACGACTTGAGTTGATCGAGTGAAGAACGGGCCGCGAGCACTGGCTGAGTGCTCGCGGAACACGCACGTTAGCAGGCCCATTCTCGCGCATGGAGCAACGGTCTTTTAGAGGACTTCTCGCTGCAGCGCGATATAAAAAGGCGCTAAAATCGCGGATTAGTGTGTTAACAAGTTGGGGTCTAGCATGGCAGAAGCCGTAAAAAAACCAAGGCCGGAATACCGGAACATCGGGATCGGTCAGATCGCGAAGTATCGCTTGCCGCTGGCGGGCAAG
>NZ_JALQDN010000045.1:0-134684 GCF_023631205.1 Caballeronia sp. NCF2
ACGTGTGCCCGAAGGGGCTCAACCCGACCAAGGCGATCGGCAAGATCAAGGAATTGATGGTGCGACGGGCGGTTTGAAATGGACGAATCTCACCAGTCCGACCCTCTTCGCCGCGCGCGCCTTCGTTGGCGCGCAAGGCGCGGCCTGCTGGAAAACGATCTGATCTTCGATCGTTTCTTCAGCCGATATGAGCATGACCTCAGCGACGCCGACGTGGCCGCATTGACCCGCCTGCTGGAGCTGAGCGACAACGAACTGATGGACTTGCTGCTGGCGCGCACGGAGCCTGAAGGCGACCTGGCGACGCCGGACGTAACCCGCTTGCTGGAAATGCTGCGCACCGTGTGATTCCAGCAGGAATTCGCGGAGTTTTGCAAAATAGGCCTGTTGCACTGCACACAGGCCGATAAAACAGTTTTGCCGCGCAGCTTCCGTCGTGCAAATTATCGAAAACCTGTATCCATACTTCGATTGAGGATGTGCTATGACCCCGTCAGATGTTAAAGCCACGCTATCGTTCAGCGACAACTCGCCGAGCGTCGAAATGCCGATCTACAAGGGCACGATGGGCCCGGACGTGATCGACATCCGCAAGTTGTACGGTCAGACCGGCAAGTTCACGTATGACCCGGGCTTCATGTCGACGGCGGCGTGCAATTCGGCGATCACGTATATCGACGGCGACAAGGGCGAACTGCTGTATCGCGGCTACCCGATCGAGCAACTGGCCGTGAACGCGGACTTCCTCGAAACGTGCTATCTGCTGCTGAAGGGCGAACTGCCGAACGAGGCGCAGAACAAGGAATTCGTGGACACCGTCACGCGTCACACGATGGTGCACGAGCAGATGCACTTCTTCTTCCGCGGCTTCCGTCGCGACGCGCACCCGATGGCCGTGCTGACGGCTGCGGTCGGCGCGCTGTCGGCGTTCTATCACGACTCGCTGAACATCAACGATCCGCGTCACCGTGAAGTCTCCGCGATCCGCATGATCGCGAAGCTGCCGACGCTCGTCGCGATGGCGTACAAGTTCAGCATCGGTCAGCCGTTCGTGTATCCGAAGAACGAACTGTCGTACAGCGCGAACTTCATGCACATGATGTTCTCGAACCCGTGCGAAGAGTACAAGGTCAACGACGTGCTCGTGCGCGCTCTCGACCGTATTCTGATCCTGCACGCGGACCACGAGCAGAACGCGTCGACGTCGACGGTGCGTCTCGCGGGTTCGTCGGGTGCGAATCCGTTCGCGTGTATCGCAGCCGGCATCGCATGTCTGTGGGGTCCGGCGCACGGCGGCGCGAACGAAGCCGCGCTGAACATGCTCGAAGAGATCGGCTCGGTCGACAACATTCCTGAGTTCATCAAGCAGGTGAAGGACAAGAACTCGGGCGTGAAGCTGATGGGCTTCGGACACCGCGTGTACAAGAACTACGACCCGCGCGCGAAGCTGATGCGCGAGACGTGCCACGAAGTGCTGAACGAACTCGGCCTGCACGACGACCCGCTCTTCAAGCTCGCGATGGAACTTGAAAAGATCGCGCTGGAAGACGAATACTTCGTGTCGCGCAAGCTGTATCCGAACGTCGACTTCTACTCGGGCATCGTGCAGCGCGCGCTGGGCATTCCGACGTCGATGTTCACCTGCATCTTCGCGATGGCTCGTACGGTCGGCTGGATCGCGCAGTGGAACGAGATGATCGCCGATCCTGAGCAGAAGATCGGCCGTCCGCGTCAGCTGTTCATCGGCCAGACGCCGCGTGAAGCGAAGCCGCTGGCAAAGCGCTAAGCTGATCGAGTTTTAGTTGTATCGAAGCCCCGGCGAGAAATCGCCGGGGCTTTTGCTTTTTGCTCGGCGCGCGCAGAGACGGCGCCGGATTCAATCCGCGAACACCTCCTGCAAGGTATGAAGCGCGTCGGTCAGCGTGTTGTCCGCGATGCTGCCTTCCCGCTTGATGAGCCGCAGCTTGTCCACCGTGCGAATCTGATCCAGAAGAATCAATCCCTGCTTCCGCTTGAAAGCAATGGGAATGCGGAAAGGCGCAGGCTTTCCCTTCGACGACATCGGCGCGACGATGACCGTGCGCAGATGGTCGTGCATCTCCGGCGGCGACACCACTACGCACGGACGCGTTTTCTGAATTTCGCTGCCCAAGGTGGGATCGAGCGCGACCGACCAGACTTCTCCACGCACTACCATTCGAGCTCCCCGTCGTCGTCGTTGCCGAATTCGCCCATGACGAGTCCGTCCTCGCCGCTTTGCGCAATCAGCTTGCTGGCTTCGGCCCAACCTTGACGCGCTTTGTCGCGAGGCCGACGCAGGACGATCGCGTCGTTCTCGACCTCCATGTCGACCTCGTTCTCCAAGCCCAATTGCGCGAGCAGCGGCTTGGGAATCAGGATGCCCTGGGAGTTGCCCATTTTTCTGATGGTGGTTCGCATGTCGTCGACTACTGAAGAGTATGGAAGCACGATGTTATTACCTGTCGAAAGGGCCGTCAATACAATGTTATTACTGCGCGGATCGTGAGCGCTGACGACAGCCTATTGCGCGCATCGTGCGGCGAACATTCGGCCAAATGGCATAGGATCTAAGGACAGCGTCGCGATGCGCTCGAGGTTCAGCCGGGTAGTCGTCATCCGGGTACTGGAACCACTACAATAACTATATGTTTTTAATGGGTTTTTCCCGTATCCTAGTATCCAATTCTCATCGGATGGTGGCATAATCGATTCACGAGCCGTACACCGATAAATCCCCGCAGTCACACACGAAAGCGCTCACCATGGCACAGACTCTCTACGACAAACTGTGGAATACGCACGTTGTCCACACGGAAGAGGACGGCACCTCGATCCTCTACATCGACCGTCACCTGCTGCACGAAGTGACGAGCCCGCAGGCCTTCGAGGGCCTGAAGCTGGCCGAGCGCCCGGTGTGGCGCATCAGCGCGAATCTGGCGGTGTCCGATCACAACGTGCCGACGACCGACCGCTCGCACGGCATCGCCGATCCGGTTTCGAAGCTGCAAGTCGATACGCTCGACCAGAACTGCGACGCCTTCGGCATCACGCAGTTCAAGATGAACGACCTGCGTCAGGGCATCGTGCACATCATCGGGCCGGAGCAGGGCGCGACGCTGCCGGGCATGACCATCGTCTGCGGCGATTCGCACACGTCCACGCACGGCGCGTTCGGCGCGCTGGCGCACGGCATCGGCACGTCGGAGGTTGAGCACGTGCTCGCGACGCAAACGCTGTTGCAGAAGAAGAGCAAGAACATGCTCGTGAAGGTCGAAGGCCAATTGCCGCGCGGATGCACGGCGAAGGACATCGTGCTCGCGATCATCGGCAAGATCGGCACGGCGGGCGGCACGGGCTACGCGATGGAATTCGGCGGCTCGACCATCCGCGCGCTCACGATGGAAGGCCGCATGACCGTCTGCAACATGGCGATCGAAGCGGGCGCGCGCGCCGGCATGGTCGCGGTCGACGACACGACCATCAACTATCTGAAGGACCGTCCGTACTCGCCGCAGGGCGTCGAGTGGAATCAGGCGGTCGAATACTGGCGTCAGTTCAAGTCCGATGACGGCGCGCACTTCGATCGCGTCGTCGAGCTGAATGCCGCCGAGATCGTGCCGCAAGTGACGTGGGGCACGTCGCCGGAAATGGTGACGTCGATCGACGGCCGCGTGCCCGATCCCGACAAGGAAAAAGATCCCGTCAAGCGCGACGCGATGGAACGCGCGCTGAGTTATATGGCATTGCAGCCGAACACGCCGATCGAATCGATCAAGCCGGACAAGATTTTCATCGGCTCGTGCACGAATGCGCGCATCGAAGACTTGCGCGCCGCCGCGTACGTCGTGAAGTCGCTGGGCAAGCGCGTCGCGTCGAACATTCGCCTGGCGATGGTCGTGCCGGGATCGGGTCTCGTGAAGGCGCAAGCCGAACGCGAAGGCCTCGACAAGATCTTCACGAACGCCGGCTTCGAATGGCGCGAGCCGGGCTGCTCGATGTGCCTCGCGATGAACGCCGACCGCCTGGAAGCGGGGGAGCGCTGCGCATCGACGTCGAACCGCAACTTCGAAGGCCGTCAGGGCGCGGGCGGACGCACGCATCTCGTGAGCCCCGCGATGGCCGCCGCCGCCGCGATCGAAGGCCATTTCGTCGACGTACGCAAGCTCGCTTAATCGATCGGGACACTGAGAAAGATCATGGAAAAATTCATTGTGCACAGCGGCCTCGTCGCGCCGCTCGATCGCGAGAACGTCGACACGGACGCGATCATCCCGAAGCAGTTCCTGAAGTCGATCAAGCGCACCGGCTTCGGTCCCAACGCGTTCGATGAATGGCGTTATCTCGACGTCGGTGAGCCCGGACAGGACAACAGCAAGCGTCCGCTCAACCCGGATTTCGTGCTGAATCAGCCGCGTTATCAAGGCGCGTCGATTCTGCTCACGCGCAAGAATTTCGGCTGCGGCAGCTCACGCGAACACGCGCCGTGGGCGCTCGATCAATACGGCTTTCGCGCGATCATCGCGCCGAGCTTCGCGGACATCTTCTACAACAACTGTTTCAAGAACGGTCTCCTGCCGGTCGTGCTGACGGAGCAGCAGGTCGACAAGCTGTTTAACGAGACCTACGCGTTCGTTGGTTTCCAGTTGACGATCGATCTCGAAGCGCAAGTCGTGCGTACCGGCGACGGCACCGAGTATGCGTTCGAAGTGCCGGGCTTTCGCAAGTATTGCTTGCTGAACGGCTTCGACGACATCGGTCTCACGCTGCGTCATGCGGACAAGATCAAGCAATATGAGGCCGAACGCCTCGCGAAGCAGCCGTGGCTGAATAACCGGCTCGTTGGATAACCGCGCATAAAGGAAGCGAAAGATGAAAATTGCAGTTCTCCCCGGCGACGGCATCGGTCCCGAAATCACCGCCGAAGCGGTCAAAGTCCTGAACGCGCTCGGCGAGAAGTTCGAGCTGGAAGAGGCGCCGGTCGGCGGCGCGGGCTACGAGGCGAAGGGGCACCCGCTGCCCGATTCCACTCTGGCGCTCGCGAAGGAAGCCGATGCGATCCTGTTCGGCGCCGTCGGCGACTGGAAGTACGACAAGCTCGAACGCGCGCTGCGTCCCGAGCAGGCGATTCTCGGCCTGCGCAAGCATCTGCAACTGTTCGCGAACTTCCGTCCGGCGATCTGCTATCCGCAATTGACGGGCGCGTCGTCGTTGAAGCCGGAGATCGTATCGGGTCTCGACATCCTGATCGTCCGCGAATTGAACGGCGACATCTATTTCGGCGCGCCGCGCGGCTTGCGAGAAGCCCCGGACGGCCCGTTCGCGGGCGCGAAGGAAGGCTTCGACACGATGCGCTATTCCGAGCCCGAAGTGCGCCGCATCGCGCACGTCGCGTTTGCCGCCGCGCAAAAGCGCCAGAAGAAGCTGACGAGCGTCGACAAGGCGAACGTGCTCGAAACGTCGCAATTGTGGCGCGACACGATGATCGACGTCGCGAAGGAATATCCGGATGTCGAGCTGTCGCACATGTACGTCGACAACGCCGCGATGCAGCTCGTGAAGGCGCCGAAAGCGTTCGACGTCGTCGTGACCGGCAACATGTTCGGCGACATTCTGTCGGACGAAGCGGCGATGCTCACCGGCTCCATCGGCATGCTGCCGTCCGCGTCGCTCGACAAGAACAACAAGGGCCTGTACGAGCCGTCGCACGGTTCGGCGCCGGACATCGCGGGCAAGGGCGTGGCGAATCCGCTCGCGACCATTCTTTCGGCGGCCATGATGCTGCGCTACTCGCTCGGCAAGACGGAGCAGGCGGATCGCATCGAAAGCGCGGTGAAGAAAGTGCTCGAGCAGGGCTACCGCACCGGCGATATCGCGACGGCGGACGGCAAGGTTGTCGGCACGAAGGAAATGGGCGACGCGGTGCTGAAGGCGCTGTAATCGCGAGAAAGACGATCGGCGCGCTGAAGCATTAAAGCGGCCGATCGTCTCTTTTTACCGATGTTCGCGCACGATCCGCCCGATTTTCACGCATCTGCAGCATGACGCCGTCGAAAACGTCCGGTTATCGTGTATATTGCTTTGCTATGGCGAAGAACTCTCAATTCTCTCTGGATTCCATCGGACGCGGCTCAAAGTCGCTCGCGACGGAACTCGCCATCAGCACGCGCATCGTGGCCACTCGAGCCACGGCTAAAACGCGCATTACGAAAATCTCCATCAAAGCGATCACGATTCGCTGATCGTCCCTCGTGTCCGAGCGTCTTCCCCGCGCGGCCACGCCGGGTAAAGATGCGGGGAAGCGTCCACAGTTAAAGGTTAGTCATGAACGTAGGTCTCGTTGGTTGGCGCGGTATGGTCGGCAGCGTCCTGATGCAGCGCATGCAGCAGGAAGGCGATTTCGACTTGATCGAACCGGTGTTTTTCAGCACCAGCAATGCGGGCGGCAACGCGCCGTCGTTCGCCAAAAACGAGACGAAGCTCAAAGACGCAACGAGCATCGACGACCTGAAAAAGTGCGACGCCATCATCACGTGCCAGGGCGGCGACTACACCAACGAGGTGTATCCGAAGCTGCGCGCGGCGGGCTGGAAGGGCTACTGGATCGACGCGGCGTCGGCGCTGCGCATGAAGGACGACGCGGTCATCATTCTCGATCCGGTCAACCTGGACGTCATCAAGGATTCGCTCGTGAAGGGCGGCCGCGACTTCATCGGCGGCAACTGCACGGTCAGCCTCATGCTGATGGCGCTCGGCGGCCTGTTCCGCGAGAACCTCGTCGAATGGACGACGGCGATGACCTATCAGGCCGCGTCGGGCGCGGGCGCGCAGAACATGCGCGAGCTGCTTCAGCAAATGGGCGTGCTCTACGGTTCGGCGAAGGAAGACCTGGCGGATCCGTCGTCGGCGATTCTCGACATCGACCGCCGCGTGCTCGCCGCGATGAACGGCGAGCGCATGCCCGTCGACAACTTCGGCGTGCCGCTCGCGGGCTCGCTGATTCCGTGGATCGACAAGGATCTCGGCAACGGCATGTCGAAGGAAGAGTGGAAGGGCGGCGCGGAAACCAACAAGATCCTCGGCAAGCCGGCAATGGGTATGCCGGGCTCGATTCCCGTCGACGGCCTCTGCGTGCGTATCGGCGCGATGCGCTGCCACTCGCAGGCGCTCACCATCAAGCTGACGAAGGACGTGCCGCTCGACGAAGTGCACGGCATTCTCGCGTCGGCGAATGACTGGGTGAAGGTCGTGCCGAACGAGCGCGAAGCATCGATTCGCGATCTGTCGCCCGCGGTCGTCACGGGCACGCTGACGGTGCCGGTTGGCCGTCTGCGCAAGCTCGCGATGGGCGGCGAATATCTGTCGGCGTTCACGGTCGGCGATCAACTCTTGTGGGGCGCCGCCGAGCCGCTGCGCCGCATGCTGCGCATTCTGCTCGACAAGTAAAGTAAACTACGCGCCTGAAGCGCGTGTCTTGCTCGAAAGCGTCGCGTTTCACGCGGCGCTTTTTTGTTTTTGTGGAGCTTTGTTGCAACGCCGTGTTTATCGAGCGGTCTTCGCTTTATGTTTCAATTTTTGCCGCACCCGGAGCCTCAATGATCCATCGAACTCGCCGGTCTTTCGTTTCGTCATCGCGTGCGGCGCTCGCCGCGGCAAGTCTCGCCGCATGCGCGATGTTCTGGGCGAATCCCGGCGATGCGCTCGCGCAGGCCTCCGCCGCCACCGGGCAAACCTACGCGGTCAAGCCGGGACAATCGTTGAGCGATGTCGCCGGCGAACTCACAGGATCCAAAGATCGCGACGTCCGCGCGAAAGCCGCGCGTGCCCTGTTCGACGCCAATCCGAGCGCCTTCAGCAGCCACGACATCAACAAGCTGAAACTCGGCGCGGTGCTGAACGTGCCCGCCGATCTGAGCGGCGCGCCGCCGGCCGCAGCGTCGGCGCCCGAGGCGCAGCAGACCGCGCCCGCCGAAACGTCCGCGCCTGCGTCTTCGTCGGCGGATACCGCCACACCGGCGCCGGAGAGCGCGGCGCCCGCATCGGCTGCGGAGCCGCAAGCCAGTGCGACGGCGGCGCCGGAGCGTGCGACGCCGGAGGCCGCATCGGCAATCGCCGCGCCCGCAAGCGCGCCCGCCACGGCCGCACCGGAACCGGCCAGCCGCAGCGGCGTGGCAGCGGCGACCATCGGTCTGTCGCCCTTCATCATCGCGATCGTGATCGTCGTGATCGGCGTCCTGCTGCTCAGAATGCGGCGCAAGAAGCGAGCAGTCGCGACGAACGACAACGACGTCGATCGCGCGCCCCGTACGTTCGCAAGTCTTGAAGAAGCCCAGGCCGACGCCGACGCCCGCAACGAAGCGCTGCGCAAGGCGCGCGAGGCGGCGGCCGGTGCCCAAGGCAAGTCGCCGGCGCGCGATCAGTCCGGACTGGCTGCGGCCGCCGCGAGCATCGGCAACGCTGAAGTAGCCCAGACGCCCGTCGCTCCGTCCGAAGATGCGTTGCCGCCGACGACCGAGGCAAAGCCGTCGACCGCGGCGGATGAAGCACTCGTCGAGGCGAACCGCTCGCAACCGGAAGAGCCGTTCGTTCCGGTTGCGCCGGCTGCACGTCATCCCGATTTCGTACCGCCAGCCAGCGAACCGGACACCCACGAACAGCGTGAGCAGCATGCGCGCGAGATCGAAGCGCGCGAAGCGGCGCGCCGGGAAGCCGAGAAATGGGAAGTCGAAGAGCGCGAAGCCGCGGCACGCCAGGCCGCCGCGCGCGAGGCCGAGGAGCGTGAAATCCGGGCGCGCGAAGCCGCCGCGCGGGAAGCACTCGCACGCGAGCAGGCCGGTCATGCCGGCGCGGATCGCGAGGCCGAATTGCGTCAGGTCACCGAACGCGAAGAGCTGGCGCGTGAGAACGCGGCACGCGAGATCATCGCGCGCGAGGCGGAACTGCGCGAACTTCAGGCGCGCGCCGCCGAAGAGCAAGCCGCAGAGCAACGCGCCGCCGAGCAGCGCGACATCGAAGAACTGGCAGCGCGCGAGGCGGAAAAATCCGGCATCGCGCCGGACGAAGAGCCGGTGCTCGCGCATCGCTTCCCAATGCCGAAGTTCCCCCAGGACGCAATCCAGGCGCTCGGTTCGCTCGAAATGGAACTGCCGCCGCGTCTGGAACTGACGATCAAGCCGCCCGGCGCGACCGGACCGGAGACGGCTGCATCGTCGCTGAAAAATCCGCCGCTCGAGACGCCTCCCGCAGCGCTGGAACAGCCGCCTGGCGGCACGCAGCCAATCCAGCAGGCGCCGTTCATGCCGCAGCCGGTGGCGCATTTCGAAGCAGCGCGGCAAGGCCAGTCGCAAGCCCAGTCCGTTGCGTCTCAAATCGAAGCGGGTACGGCGGGCGCGGCATCGGTCGCTGGCCTGGGCGCGACAAAATTCGGCCCGCTCAGTCTCGATTTCGATCTCGGGCCGACGTCGAACGCGACGGAGGCTTTGCCTGCCCTGACGCCGGGCCAACTGGCGACCATCGCGCGCAATAAGCTCGAATTGGCAGCCGAATACATCGAACTGGGCGACCTTTCGGGCGCGCGCACGTTGCTCCAGGAAGTGATCGAATCGAACGATCCGGCGACGCGCCAGCAGGCCGCCACGCTCTTGTCGACGCTTGCACCGCATTCCTGAGATGCGTATCGCTTTAGGGATTCAGTACGACGGCGCGGCGTTTTGCGGTTGGCAGTCGCAGCCGCACGGGAAGACGGTCCAGAACGAACTGGAGCGCGCGCTCGCGCAATTCGCGCAGACGCCGCTTCCGACCGTCGTCGCCGGGCGCACCGATACGGGCGTGCACGGTCTCGGTCAGGTCGTGCATTTCGATACCGCTCTGGATCGCGCCGAGTTTTCGTGGGTGCGCGGCACGAATGCGTTCCTGCCCGACACCGTCGCGGTGCAATGGGCGAAGCCGATGCCCGACGATTTCCACGCGCGCTTCGCGGCTTTCGAACGCACTTATTTCTACGTTCTTTACGTCAATCCGGTGCGTTCGCCCATGCTCGCGAAACGCGCGGGCTGGGTGCACACGCCGCTCGACGTGGCAGCGATGCGCGATTCGGTCGCGTGCCTGATCGGCGAGCACGATTTTTCGTCGTTCCGCGCCGCCGATTGCCAGTCGAAAACGCCAGTCAAGCATCTTTATCAGATCGATGTACGCGAGCAGGGCGACTTCGTCCACTTTCGCTTTCGCGCCAACGCGTTTTTGCATCACATGGTGCGCAATCTGATGGGATGCCTCGTCGCGATCGGACGGGGCCGTCATCCATCGTCGTGGATGGCGGACGTGCTCGCCGCCCGCGACCGCCGCGCTGCCGCGCCGACTTTCATGCCCGACGGACTGTATCTGGCCGAGGTCGGCTATCCTGAACACTTCGCGGTGCCGCCGCCGCATATCGCCAGCATGCCCTGGAGCGCCATTTGGGCAGAGCCGAAATGACAGACCGAGATTTGCATCGCACCCGCATCAAGCTATGCGGACTTTCGCGCGTCGAGGACGTGCAGCACGCCGTCGCGCTGGGCGCGGACGCCGTGGGTTTCGTGTTCTATCCGCCGAGCCCGCGTTCGGTGAGCGTCGCACAGGCCGTCGAACTGGCGCGGCACGTGCCGCCGCTCGTGTCGGCGGTCGGGCTTTTCGTCAATGCGACGCCCGAATGGATTCGCGAAGTCACGTCGAACGTGCCGCTCTCGCTGCTGCAGTTTCACGGCGACGAAACGCCGGAACAATGCGAGGCGCTGGCATCGATTGCGGGTTTATCCTATTGGCGCGCATTGCGAATTGGGTCTGATGCGTCCACAAGCCATTTGATAGAATCGTCTCTCAAGTTCAAAGCCGCAGGCGGCCTTTTACTCGACGCGCTCGTCGAGGGCTTCGGCGGCGGTGGAAAGGTATTCGATTGGTCACTTATCCCAACAGATCTCGGGCATCGGGCCGTTTTGAGTGGTGGGTTGAACACGCAAAACGTCAGTGACGCCATTCGGCGTGTGCGCCCGTACGCGGTCGATGTCTCGAGCGGCATCGAACTGCCGGGCGCCAAGGGCGTGAAGGATCCCGCCCGAATGGCGGCGTTCGTGCGCGCGGTGCGCGAGGCGGACGCCGGGTGAATCGAACGTGGGCCGCGCTGCCGGCTACGTAACCGAGAGAGTGACGCAATGTACAACTTGCCAGACGAAAGAGGCCATTTCGGCCAATATGGAGGCGTGTTCGTCTCCGAAACCCTCATCCATGCACTTGACGAATTGCGCGTCGCGTATGACGCGGCACGTCAGGATCCCGAATTCATCGCCGAGTACGAGTACGAGCTCAAGCATTACGTGGGTCGGCCGTCGCCGATTTATCACGCGAAGCGCTGGAGCGAGATGCTTGGCGGCGCGCAGCTCTATCTGAAGCGCGAAGACCTGAATCACACGGGCGCGCACAAGGTGAATAACGTGATCGGCCAGGCGCTGCTCGCCCGCAAGATGGGCAAGCCGCGCGTGATTGCCGAAACCGGCGCGGGCCAGCACGGCGTGGCGACGGCGACCATTGCCGCGCGATTCGGCATGGAGTGCGTGGTCTACATGGGCGCGGAAGACGTGCGTCGTCAGGCGGCGAACGTCTATCGGATGAAGCTGCTCGGCGCAACGGTCGTGCCGGTCGAATCCGGGTCGAAGACGCTCAAGGACGCGCTCAACGAAGCCATGCGTGACTGGGTGACGAACGTCGAAAACACGTTCTACATCATCGGCACGGTGGCGGGGCCGCATCCTTACCCGATGATGGTGCGCGACTTCCAGCGCGTGATCGGCGACGAATGTCGCGTGCAGATGCCCGAAATGGCCGGTCGCCAGCCTGATGCCGTGATCGCGTGCGTCGGCGGCGGGTCGAACGCGATGGGCATCTTTTATCCGTACATCGACGATAAAGACGTCAGATTGATTGGCGTCGAAGCGGCGGGCGACGGCATCGACACCGGGCGCCACGCGGCGTCGCTGATGGGCGGCAGCCCGGGGGTGCTGCACGGCAATCGCACGTATCTGCTGCAGGACGAAAACGGGCAGATCATCGAAACGCATTCGGTGTCGGCGGGGCTCGACTATCCGGGCGTCGGTCCGGAACACGCGTGGCTGAAGGACGCGGGACGCGCGGAATACGTCGGCATCACCGATGACGAAGCGCTCAAGGCCTTCCACGACTGCTGCCGGATCGAGGGCATCATCCCCGCGCTGGAATCGAGCCACGCGCTCGCTTATGGCGCGAAGCTCGCGAAGACGTTGCCGCGCGACAAGGTGTTGCTCGTCAATCTGTCCGGCCGGGGCGACAAGGACATGCATACGGTCGCCGAGCGATCGGGCATTCAGTTCTGAGCCTCAGATAGATGCGCAACGTCATCGACGAGCCGTTGTCCGTCGGCGCCCTGCAGGGCGCCGGCAGCGACATCCGCAACCGCGACTTCTTGGCCGATGCCGAGAATATTCCCGACGCGTCGATCGATCTGATCGTCGCGGATCCGCCTTATGGTCTGGGCAAGGACTACGGGAACGACTCGGACATGTTGTCCGGCGACGCTTTTCTCGAGTGGACTTATCGCTGGCTCGATCTCGCGATTCCGAAGCTCAAGCCGAGCGGTTCGCTGTATATCTTTTGCACCTGGCAGTATTCGCCCGAACTGTTCGTGTTCCTCAAGCGCCGCCTTTTGATGATCAACGAGATCGTCTGGGACCGTCGCGTGCCGAGCATGGGCGGAACGACGCGAAAATTCACGTCAGTGCACGACAACATCGGCTATTTCGCGGTATCGAAGGACTACTACTTCGATCTCGATCCGGTGCGCATCCCTTACGACGCAGAAACGAAAAAGGCGCGTTCGCGGAAGATTTTCGAAGGCAGCAAGTGGCTCGAACTGGGGTACAACCCGAAGGATGTCTGGTCCGTGTCGCGTCTGCATCGGCAGCACGCGGAGCGGGTGGATCATCCGACGCAAAAGCCGCTGGAGATCGTCGAGCGCATGGTGCTCGCGAGCTGTCCGCCGGGTGGGCGCGTGCTCGATCCGTTCATGGGCAGCGGCACGACGGCGGTCGCGTGCGCACGTCATGGCCGGCAATTCACGGGCTACGAGATCAACCCGGATTACTGCGCGATCGCCGAAAGCCGCATTGCCGAAGCGCGCGCTGCACGGCTCGAGCCGGCAGAGCCCGCCCGCGTTCGACGCAAGACACTCGTCGCGACCGGCACCGCCGCCCAAGCCGAATAGCGTCTTTTTCGCTGCTGATCGCGTCAAATGCATTCAAATGCGTCCGACGCCAACGAATACGACTAAGAGAAATCTCATGTCCCGCATCAAGAATACTTTTGCGGCGCTCGCCGCACAGGGCAAGAAAGGGCTGATTCCGTTCATCACCGCGGGCGACCCGAATCCGGAACAAACCGTCGAGTTCATGCACGCGCTGGCGAAGGGCGGCGCGGACGTCATCGAACTGGGCGTGCCGTTCTCCGATCCGATGGCCGACGGCCCCGTCATCCAGCGTTCGTCGGAGCGGGCGCTCGCGCGCGGCGTGACGCTCAAGCGCGTGCTCGCCGACGTCGCGCGTTTCCGCGAAACCGACGACAAAACGCCCGTCGTGCTGATGGGTTACGCGAATCCGATCGAGCGCATGGGCGCCGACGCGTTCGCGAAAGCTGCGAAGGAAGCGGGCGTCGACGGCGTACTGGTGGTCGATTACCCGCCCGAGGAAGCGGAGAGCTTCGGCACGTCGATGCGCGCCGCCGGCATCGATCCGATCTTCCTGCTCGCGCCGACATCGACGGACGAGCGCGTCGCGGCGGTCGGCAAGATCGCGAGCGGCTATGTCTACTACGTATCGCTGAAAGGCGTGACCGGCGCGGCAAATCTGGACGTTTCCAGCATCGCGAGTAAAATCCCGGCCATCAAGTCGCGTGTGCCCCTGCCGGTCGGTGTCGGTTTCGGCATTCGCGACGCCCAGACCGCGCGCGCCGTCGCCGATGTCGCGGACGCCGTCGTCATCGGCAGCCGCCTCGTGCAGCTGCTCGAAGACGCGAAGCCGGACACCGCGGCCGCGTCGCTGACGAGCTTCATCGCCGAAATTCGTCAGGCGCTCGACGCCGCACAGTAAAATACGCGCCGCCGCGGGCCGCCCGATTCGGGCGTGCGCCGCGCGGCAACCGATCAGTCAAGGAAAAACGATGAGCTGGCTCGACAAACTGCTGCCGCCGAAGATCAAGCAAACCGATCCCAAAAGCCGCAAGGGCATTCCCGAGGGCCTTTGGGTGAAGTGTCCGTCGTGCGAAGCGGTGCTGTATCGCAACGACGTCGAGGCGAATCTGCACGTATGCCCGAAGTGCAGCCATCACATGCGAATCGGCGCGCGCGAGCGGCTCGACCGCCTGCTCGATCCGGAAGGCCGCTATGAAATCGGCCAGGAAGTCGTCCCGGTCGACGCGCTGAAGTTCAAGGACAGCCGCAAGTATCCGGATCGCATCAAGGAAGCGATGGAAGATACGGACGAGACCGACGCCATGGTCGTCATGGGCGGCGCGATCCACACGATTCCGTGTGTCGTCGCGTGCTTCGAATTCTCGTTCATGGGCGGATCGATGGGCTCGGTGGTCGGCGAGCGCTTCGTGCGCGGCGCGCGCAACGCGCTGGAGCAGAACGTGCCGTTCATCTGCTTCACGGCCTCGGGCGGCGCGCGCATGCAGGAAAGCCTGCTTTCGCTCATGCAGATGGCCAAAACCACTGCGCTTCTGACCAAACTCGCGGACGCGAAGCTGCCGTTCATTTCCGTGCTGACCGACCCGACGATGGGCGGTGTGTCTGCATCGTTCGCGTTCCTGGGCGATGTCGTGATTGCCGAGCCGAAGGCGCTGATCGGCTTTGCCGGCCCGCGCGTGATCGAGCAGACCGTGCGCGAAAAGCTCCCGGAAGGTTTCCAGCGCGCCGAGTTCCTGCTGACGAAGGGCGCGGTCGACATGATCGTGGATCGCCGCAAGATGCGCGAAGAAATCGCCCAATTGATGGCGCTGATGACGCGGCAACCCGCCGATTCCGTCGCCTGACCCGAATGTACGTAGCGCCGCGCCGCGCGTGAACCCCGCGAGGTTCCGCGCGGCGCTTTTGTTTTTGCGATCTCGAAAATGAACACATTCCCGACTCTCGACGCCTGGCTCGCCCATCTGGAAGCGGCGCATCCGGTCGGCATCGACATGGGCCTCGCGCGCATCGGCAAGGTGAAGGATGCGCTTGGCCTGCGTTTCGACTGCCCGGTCATCACCGTCGGCGGCACGAACGGCAAGGGCTCGACCTGCGCGATCATCGAAACGATCTTGCTGCGCGCGGGGTATCGCGTCGGTTGCCATACGTCGCCGCATCTGCTGACGTTCAACGAGCGCGCGCGCATCGACGGCGCAGAGGCGAGCGACGCCGATCTGCTCGAACATTTCGCGGCCGTGGAAAAGGCGCGCGCCAGCCTGCCCGAGCCGGTTTCGCTGACGTACTTCGAGTTCACAACGCTTGCGATCCTGCATCTCTTCGCGTCGCGCAAGCTCGACGCGGTGATTCTCGAAGTCGGGCTGGGCGGGCGTCTCGACGCGGTGAATATCGTCGATACGGATTGTGCTGTGATCACGAGCATCGACATCGACCATACGGACTATCTCGGCGACACGCGCGAAAAAATTGGCTTCGAAAAAGCGGGCATATTCCGGACGGGCAAGCCGGCAGTGTGCGGAGATCCGTCGCCGCCGCAGACTCTCATCGAACATGCCGAGGCGATCGGCGCGGACCTGTGGCTCGTCGGACGCGATTTCCGCTACGAAGCCCAGCCGGGCAACGAGCGCCAGCAATGGAGTTATATCGGGCGCGAGCAGCGGCGCTCGGCGCTGGCCTATCCGGCGCTGCGCGGCGCGAATCAGCTCATCAACACGTCGGCGGCGCTGGCCGCGCTCGAAGCGCTGCGCGACCGTCTGCCGGTTTCGGCGCAGGACATTCGCCTTGGCCTTGCGAACGTCGAATTGCCGGGACGCTTCCAGGTGCTGCCGGGCAAGCCGCAAATCATTCTCGACGTTGCGCACAATCCTCACGCAGCCGCCGTGTTGTCGCAAAATCTCGGCAACATGGGCTACTTTCCGTACACTTACGCGGTGTTCGGCGCGATGGGCGACAAGGACATCGAAGGCGTCGTGAAGCAACTCAAGGGCGAGATCGATCACTGGAACGTGACCGCGCTGCCCACGCCGCGCGCCGCGTCGGCGGAGCAACTGGAACACGCATTGCGCGACGCCGGTGTCAACGACAGCGCCGACAGCAGCGTTTCTCGCTTTGAAACACCCGCGGCGGCTTTTCAAGATGCGTTAAGCCGGGCGTCTGAAAATGATAGAATTTTGGTTTTCGGCAGTTTCTACACGGTAGCCGGCGTCATGGCCTACCGTCGAATGCAGCATAACTAGCAGCATCATTGAGACGGTCGGCCGTCAGCACCAAGCGATACATGGGACTCTTTTCGTTCGGCAAGAAAGACGACTCCGGTCGCGACGCATATTCCGATTCATCGCGCGGCTCGCGTCACACCGTCCGCACGGAACGCCGCACGCGCAGATCCGAGCGCACCGACGCCGACGCGATGATGCTCGATCCCACCCTGCCCGAGAAGCAGCGCGCGCGCCGCAGGCTCGTCGGGGCGATCGCGCTGGTGCTCGCCGCCGTCATCTTCCTGCCGATGGTGCTCGATTCGCGTCCGAAGCCCGTCACCGACGACATTTCCATTGATATTCCCAACCGCCCGGCGCCCGCCGCGAAGCAGTCGCGCGACGCCAACGACGCCGACACGCAAGCCGGTGTCGCGCACGACGCGCCGTCGGGTGCGTCGGGCAGTGTTTCCGCCGGCGTGACGCAGCCGCAAGCCGCGGCACCTGCCGCAACGGCAAAGCCCGAGCCGAAGCCGGAAGCGAAGCCTGACGCGAAAGCCGAAGCCAAGCCGGAAGCGAAGCCGTCGAAGCCCGCAGCCGTGGCGAGCCAGAACGCGAAGCCGCAAGCGGCCGAGCCTTCCGAACAAGCCAACGCAAATACCGCGGCGAACGCCGCGGCAGGCGCGGCGAACACGCCGTCGTCGCCGGCGGGCAGCCGCTTCGTGCTGCAGATCGGCCAGTTCGACGACGAAACCGCCGCGCAGAATTGGGTCAACAAGTTGAAGTCCGCGGGTGTGCCCGCATATCTCGAACATCGCAAGCAGTCGGACGGCGCGACCAAGTCGCTGTTGCGCGCGGGGCCGTTCCCGGATCGCGCGTCGGCGCAGGCCGCGCTCGTGAAGGTGCGGCAGGCCGGCCTGGGCGGCGGCACCCGGGCATCGAACTAAGCCGGCTCGATGTTCACCGCTTTTGACTACGCCGTGATGGCCGTGATCGGCCTGTCCGCGCTGCGCGGCATGTGGCGCGGCCTGTTGGCCGAAGCGTTCGGTCTGGTCGGCTGGGTCGCCGCCATTCTGATCGCGGGACGGTTCGTCGGGCTCGTCGTGCCGTATATCCCGTCGACGTGGCCCGGCGGCGCGCTTACGCAGTGGCTCGTGGCGTTCGTGCTGGTGGTCGGGGCGGTGCTGCTCGTATCGAGCGTGCTGTCGGCGCTATTGACGCGCATCACGGAAGTCACCGGCCTGCGCGGCGTGGACCGCTCGTTGGGCTTGCTGTTCGGCCTCGTCAGAGGGGCTATATTGGTAGTTATTCTGGTCGCCCTGGCTGGCCTGACCGAACTGCCTCAGAAAGATTTTTGGCGCAATGCGCTGCTGCGGCCGATGGCCGAGCAAGGCGTGCGCGAATTGAAACCGCTGCTCCCCGATACGCTCGCCGCGTATGTGCACGTCGCTCCCGAACCGGGCGGCCTGGCGCCCAACGCCGCACAATAGACGAACGGCCGGCTACACGAGGAACGCGCGACGGCTCGAAGACGCTTCGCCCCGGCCACGTCACGGCCAGTTTTTGAGAGAAGCGTCGAAGAGATCCGGGCAACGCCTTGTCTACCCGTTTCGACTCTTTGAAGGACCATGCCATGTGCGGCATCGTAGGTGTAGTTTCCCAAAGTCCCGTCAATCAGCTGATCTATGACAGCTTGCTCCTGCTCCAGCATCGCGGACAGGACGCGGCGGGCATCGCCACGGCGAACGGCAATAACTTCCACATGCACAAAGCCAACGGCATGGTGCGCGACGTGTTCCGCACGCGCAACATGCGCAGTCTGCCGGGCAACGTCGGCATCGGCCAGGTGCGGTATCCGACCGCCGGGTCCGCATCGAGCGAGGAAGAAGCGCAACCGTTCTACGTGAATGCGCCGTTCGGCATCATCCTCGCGCATAACGGCAATCTGACGAACTGGATGCAGCTGAAGGACGAGATGTTCCGCATCGACCGCCGGCACATCAACACCGCATCCGACACCGAAGTGCTGCTCAACGTCTTCGCGCACGAACTGCAGCTCGCGAGCTCGGGCCTGCAACTCGATGCGACCGCGCTGTGGAAAGCCGTCGCGGGCGTGCATCGCCGTGTGAAGGGCTCGTACGCGATCGTCTCGCTGATCGCGGGCTACGGTCTCGTCGCGTTCCGCGATCCGTTCGGCATTCGTCCGCTTGTGCTCGGCAAGCTCGAAACGTCGACGGGCGTCGAGTGGATGGTCGCGTCGGAATCGGTGGCGATCGAAGGCATCGGCTTCGAATTCGTGCGCGATGTCGAACCGGGCGAAGCGATTTTCATCGACGCGGAAGGCAATCTGCACAGCCACCAATGCGCCGAGAAGCCCGAGCTCAATCCGTGCATTTTCGAGCTCGTGTATCTCGCGCGTCCGGATTCGTGCCTCGACGGCGTGCCGGTCTACAACGCGCGTCTGCGCATGGGCGATTACCTCGCCGAGAAAATCAAGCGCGTGCTGCCGGATGTGCCGATCGACGTCGTCATGCCGATTCCCGACTCGTCGCGCCCCGCCGCGATGCAGGTCGCCGCGAAGCTCGGCGTGGAGTATCGCGAAGGCTTCTTCAAGAACCGCTACGTGGGCCGCACCTTCATCATGCCGGGTCAGGCGGTGCGCAAGAAATCGGTGCGTCAGAAGCTCAACGCGATGGGCATCGAGTTCAAAGGCAAGAACGTGCTGATCGTCGACGATTCCATCGTGCGCGGCACGACCTCGCATGAAATCGTGCAGATGGCCCGCGATGCCGGCGCGAACAAAGTGATCTTCGCGTCCGCCGCGCCGCCGGTGAAGTTCCCGAACGTGTACGGCATCGACATGCCGACGCGCGGCGAACTCGTTGCGCACGGCCGCAGCGATGAGGAAGTCGCACGCATGATCGGCGCGGATTATCTCGTCTATCAGGACGTGGAAGACCTGAAGAACGCGATCCGCGACATCAATCCGGCGTTGAAGGAATTCGAAGCGTCGTGCTTCGACGGCAACTACATCACTGGCGACGTGACGACCGATTATCTCGATCGCATCGAGTCCGCACGTCTTGCGCCGCAATCGCAGTCGGATCGCGATGCTGCGAGCGACGCGCAAGAGGGCGGCATGGCGCGCTCACAGTTGCATTTGCAACTATCGGTCGAGTAAGTTTTCGGCGCTTCGAACGAGCCCGCTTCGTCTGCAAGGACCAAGCGGGCTTTTTTGCGTCTCGAGCCTTCGAGCTTCTGCTTTTCGAGCGCGGCGGAAGCGGCCAAGCGCTTGCGTGGGTGCTGTCGAATGGCATGGAGACGCTCGGGTTGCGCGTCGAGAAGCAATCGGCGAATGCGCTCGAAATCGCGCGCTATCACGCATCCGTCATACGCGCCGGTCTGTCGCGTGAATCGGATGAACCGCCGTTGCGCCATTGCCCCGGCGAGATGCCGAAGCGTTTCGAGAACGCATGCGTGAACGCGCTTTGATCGGCGAAACCGACATCGAGCGCGATATCGGTGAGCGACGCGCGCGAGTCGGCGAGCAACGTCAACGCGGTGTCGAGCCGCAGCCGATGCAGATAGCGATGCGGCGTCTCGCCGAACGCTTCGTTGAAGAGCTGATGAAAGCGCCGCATGCCGAAGCCGCAATGCGCGGCGAGATCGGCGATACGCAGCGGCGCCGATAGTTGCGAACGCAACCATCGGTCGATGCGCGCGAAATCGAGGCCGCGCATCGCGTCGATGGAATCGTCGGTGTCGTGCATCAGCGCGCCGCACAGATGCGCAGCCGCTTGCCATGCGAAGCGGTCCGCGAGATGCGCATCCGCGAGATGCGCGCGACGGGCGACATCGGCGACGGCTTGCGTGATGCGCGGATCGATGACGATCGCGCGCGCCCGTTCGAAGTAGCGCTCGGGCACCGCGACGGACGTGGCGGGCAGATCGAGCACGAGCTGGCGATTGTCGCCCTCGGCCCAGTAATCGTGGCGCGCGCCCGCCGGGATGATCCACGCACCCCTGCAATCGATGCGTGCGCCGTTGCCGTCGACGGCCATCTCCATCGACCCGTCGAGGCCGAGCACGATCTGATGAAAGTCGTGCACGTCCGACGCCTGCGCCGCCTCATAGCGGCGCAACGACACGGCAGGACGATGAAGCGGCGCGCTCATGCGGAAAACGCTCAGACGTCGAGCAGTTCCACTTCGAACACGAGCGTGGCGTTGGGCGGAATCACGCCGCCCGCGCCGCGCGCGCCGTAGCCGAGTTGCGGCGGAATCGTGAGACGGCGCACGCCGCCCACTTTCATGCCCTGCACGCCTTCGTCCCAGCCCTTGATGACCATGCCGCCGCCCAGCACGAAGGCGAAGGGGTCGTTGCGGTCCTTGCTCGAATCGAACTTCTGGCCGTCCGTGAGCCAGCCCGTGTAGTGCACGCTGACGGTCTTGCCGGCGACGGCTTCAGTGCCTTCGCCAACGGTGACGTCTTCGTATTTGAGACCGGAATCGGTCGTGACAGTCGACATGGTTGCTCCCTGGTTGCCCGGTCATCGGCGATGGATGAACCGGTGGTCGAAACCGACATTGTAGAACGTCGCAGGGAAGCGGGCGGCGCCCGGAAGCGCCGCGTCGATTACAGATGACGGCTGTGCGGCCCGAAGCGCGAACCGATGCGTGTGCCGATTTCCGGCCTTACGTGCCGGCCGATCGCGGTGCCGATCGACGCGCCGTCTTGCGAATCATGCATCGCGGCGGCGGCGGCCTGATCGCCGATCTGCTGCCTTGCGATCTTCAGCGCGCGCACGCGGACATAGGCCATCGCGACGAGCGTCCACGGCGCGAGATAGGCGAACTCGGGCACGGACACCATCATCATCGTCCAGGTCGCGGCGCAGCACTGGCGCAGCGCCATGCCGCGCGGATCCCAGTCGAGCTTGAACGCGGGGTACAGCATCAACGCGCTGATGAAGACCGTGCCGATGATGCCGGTATTGACGAGCAGCGTCGAGAAGAGATCGGTCGAGCGCACATAGCCGAAGCCGATGCCGAAGAGCTTATTGAGCGGCGCGAGATCGAGCCACAGTTGCATCGAGTGAAGGAACAGCAGACTGCGGTCGGAGCCCGACTCGGTCTTCGCTTCGAGCTTGTCGGTCACCATCTGCTTGAAGAGCTCGGCGATGTAATCCTGCAGCAGATACCCGATCACGCACAGCACGAAAAGTCCGATCAGCGCCTTCACCGGGTTGATGCCGAGCTTGCGCACGCGGATCAGCGAATACACCGCATAGCCGATCAGCACCGTCGACGAAGTGGTCATCAGAAGCGACAGTCCGATCACCCACACCGGCCAGCGCACGCGCGACGTCGCGTTGAAGTAGACCCAGAACGGGAAGATGGACATGGCGTACATCGACGGCTCGCCTGTCAGCGCTTTCAAGCGCTGGATCGGAAAGCCTTTGATGTCGATCTGCTGGAAGGAACTGCCGTTCACCGTGCCGTCCGAACGCACGATGCCCTTGCCGAACTGATCGCCGAATGCGCGGTTCGAGATGAAGTCGCCCGGCTGTCCCGTCGCGATGAAGTACGCCACTTCGTAAATGCCGTAAATCGCGAGCAGCGTGACGGCCGCGAGAATCCACTGATCCCAGGTCGGCTTGTAATAGTGGTACACATACGCCGCATAGAGCACGACCGCCGCCACGTAAAGCGACTGCGTAAACATGCTCTTGCGCATGATGAACGTGAGGGGATCGGTGTCGTCGACGAGCGAGATCTTGCTGAAGTCGGGATCGAAGGGCGCCATGACGTCCGCGAGCTGGGAGGTGCAGACCATCAGCAGCCAGACCGCGATCGCCGCGATCACGAAGTGCATCCAGTTCTTGCGCGCGCGCCCGCCGAACAGCAGCACGAGCGGCACGGACAGGAAGCACATCAGATAGCCGATCGTCGTGCCCTGAATCGATGGCATGACGAGAAACGACGTCACCGGCATCGCGAAGGCCCAGATTCGGTAGTAGAGGTCGGTCAGCGACGCTTTATCTTTCATCATCGAAGGGTAGGATGCGCCCGCTTCATGACGGGCTGTCGTTCGTTATCGGGAGCAAAACGCCTGCCGGATCGATCGTCGGCACGCTCACACTCTGGGCCGGAGCGTCGCCAGGAGCGCGAGCAGGATCACGAGCGCGGAACGCAGCGACACGAGCGGCGCGCGCCGGATGACGACCGGTTCTTGCACGGGCGGCGGCAACTGCCGCTCGGGTCGCGCCTTTCGCACGCGATGAAAATCGCAATGCGGACACACGCTCAACGTCGCGCCCACTTGCCTGCGGCAACGCGGGCAGTGCACGAGCCGATGCCCGAATGAAAAATGTCCGCTCATATGCGTCTCTCTCATCGACCCGGTTGACGACGTGCTTACATCGAAAGTCCGTGCAGATTCCACCGTTACAACGTGAAGCGCCGCGTGACAGGCACGCGGCGCGATGCTTCATCCGCTGCGCTCGATTATGCGCCGCGGTTAGGTCATCGACTTGAACGTGCTCGTATATGCCGCCGCGTAACCATAACTGCGGCGATTGCTCGGGCGTCGCGGAATCGCGTTGAAGACCGAGCCGACGAGCCTGCCGCCCGAACGCTGCACCTTCTTCACGGTTTCCTCGATCTCTTCCTCGCTCTGGATGCCGGAGCGCAGCACGAGCACGGTCGAACCCGCATCGCTCGCCACGATCGCCGCGTCGGTGACGACGAGGAACGGCGGCGTATCGACGATCACGAGGTCGAACTGATCGCTCATGCGCGCGAGCATGTTGCGGAAGCCCGGCATCATCAAAAGTTCGGAAGGATTCTCCGGATAGCCGCCGCACGACATGAACGACAGTCCCGGCACGCCGACATAACGGATCGCATCGCCGAGCGCGAGTTCGCCCTTCAGCACTTCCGAGAGACCGCCCGGATTCGACTGCTTGAAGAACGATGCGATGTGGCCGCGCCGCATGTCGCCGTCGATCAGCAGCACGCGCAGGCCGATTTCCGCGAGCAGCACCGAAAGATTCGCCGCGACGAAGCTCTTGCCCGCGGACGGAATCGGGCCCGTCAGCATCACGATATTATTCGGCGCATTGGCGAGATCGCGATACAGCTCGGTACGCACCGCACGCAGCGCCTCGACGGCCGGATCGTGCGGGAAGCGCGTCGCCAGCACGCGGGCGTCGCGGTCCGTGTCGGCGACGTGCGGCATCGCGAACGCGTCGTGCTCTGGCAGATGAATATGCGGCAACGCCTTCGGCGCGCCGCCGTCCTGAGCGCCGGAGTAGGTGAGCGGCGCGTGCTCCACGGGCGATACGGCAATCTCGTGATCGAGCATCGCCTGCTGACGGCTATACAGCACTTCGCCCAGTACCGGCACCGAAAGACGGCGCTCGACGAACATCGGATCGGTCACACCGATCATCGCGTGGCGGCGCAGGAAGATGAAGAACGTGCCGATGAAAAAGCCGAGACCCGTGCCCGCGGCGATCACGAGCGCCTTGTTCGGTTTCACCGGACGATACGGACGCAGCGCGTTATCGACGATATGCGCGCCGCCGCTCGTGCTTGCGCGGCGCACGGACAGCTCTTGCGCCTTGTTCACCATCCCCATGTAGATGGTTTCGGCCACGCGCGCATCGCGCGTGAGCGTCGCGTTCTGGCGCTCGGACGAGGGCATGCTGTCGAAGCGCTGCTGAATCTGCTTGTTCGATGCTTCGAGCTCCGCGATCTGCTGATCGAGATTGACGACTTGCGGGCTGGTGGGCTGGAAACGCTGCAAGAGTTGCGTGCGTTGCAGCTTGAGCGTCGCGAGTTGCTGCATCGACGTGATGCTGCCTTGCAGATAGGCCTGCGCTTCGTTGAGCGGCGTCACCGATTGCGACTTCGAACGGAACGCGCTCAAGTTGCTTTCCGCGCGACGCAGATCGCTTTCGAGGCGCGGCAATTCTCCGCGAATGAATTCGAGCGTCTTCGTGTCGTTGGCCTGACGCGCGTGCACGGCTGCCGTCAGATACGCCTGGCCGAGCGCGTTCGCGACATCGGCGGTCAGCGCGGGATCGTCGGCGTTGAACGTGATCTGCACGACGCCCGTGTCTTTCGCGGACTCGGCGACCTTCATCGTCTTCTTCATCATCGCGATCGCGTCGAGCGTGTTGAGGCGCGTCACGTCGAAGTGCACGCCCGGATGACCGAGCGCGCTATTGACGAGAATGGACACGCCGTTCGCCGATGCCGGACGACCGATCGTGCCACGCACGAGCACCGCGCCGTCGGGGTCGCGGAGTTCGTACTGGTTGTTGTCGAGCAGAACGAAGTCGAGCTTCTGGTCTTCGAGCGAAGGCGGCACATCGAGGCGGCCGATCTGCAGCGACTCGCCGCCCCATCCGTACGAATCCATGCCGAACCATGCCGGGGAGAGATGTCCCTTCTTCGCGAACAACGAAGCGATCTGACCGAGCACCGGGAACGTGTCCGGCTTGACCTTGATGTCGAAGTGGAACTGTTTCACGACCGGTTCGAGCACGGAGCGGCTCTGCATCACGGAGATTTCCGCGGGCGCGAGCTGCGTGGCCGTGGGTTGAGCCTGCTGCATCTGCGCCTGGTTTTGCGGCGCGATGCCGAGCGCGTTCGGATCAGGTGGATCGACCCGCACCACGACATCCGACGAATAGATGGGCGTGGCAAGAAACGCATAGGCGGTCGCGAGCGCGGCCGTGATCCCGATGAACAGGAACAGCATGCCAAGGTGATCGCGCAGGAGCCTGAGCATGTCGCCCGCGGTGAATTCGCCGTCGTCCTTGCCAGGGCGCGAGGATCCGGAGTTGACATAGAGGGTGTTCAATGGCGCGTCCTCAGTTCGATAAGTCGATAAGTTGAGCGTTGTTTCCCGGGCCGAGAAAAAACAGAAAGCCCGCGCGACATGTCCGCGGTACGTCTTACGTGTTATTTGATCCGGCGCAGGGCCGTCGGAACTTCCAGACAGACTAAAGACGCGAAAGGCTCTTAAAAGCGGGCGAAGCGCGCGATGCTTCGAGTTCGCGTGACGAAGCGCGTTGGCTCGTCGGAGTGCGATATTCCTTGGAAGCACACTCCGTGCCTCGGAACCGCGTCTCGGGATTCGGCGGATGAAACTCGCGAAGCCCTACGAATCGCTTGCTGTAAAACGATACGTTGAGTCCGGAAAAAACGGTGCTGAATCTATCTTCCGGACACAAACTGCATGCGTCTGTTATGTAGCGAACGTTGCGGGCGTCATAAGGGTGGGGTCCCCCGTTGCGCAAGCCCATTTTCACGCGATAATCGCAAGTTCCGCCCATACTTCATTCGTAACACGAATAGATTGCGGTTTCATGGCATCGGATTGGCCTTGATGAAGTCGCGCACCGTATTGAAGCGCGATTTGCGCGTTTTACCGTCATCGTGGATCACGCCGTAGTTGCCATCGCCGCCAAAGCGCTGATCGTCGTATAGCTCGTACAACGTCACGTTCTGGATGTTGTAGGTCTTCGCGAGCGACACGAATCCCTTCAATGCGTCCTTGCCGATGAGATAGCCCCCCGGGTCCGCGTGCGTGGGCCGCACGCCGTACTCGGTGATCCAGATCGGCTTGCCATAACTGTCGCGCAGGCGTTCGAGCACGTTGACCTTCTTGTCGCCCGCCGCCGTGATCGAACCCATGTTCGAATACCAATGCCATGCAGTGATATCCCACTGCGGAATCGGATGGCCGCGCGAGCCGTCGGGCTGCGTGCCCGCATACAGCATGTCCGTGAAGCCGTAATGCAGCCAGCTGAACGACGTCAGCAGGATCTTCGCGTCGGGATTCGTCTCACGTATGCCTTTGATCAGACCGAGGATCGAGCCGCGCGCTTTCATGAACATCGCGTTGTCGTAGTCCTGCGGATGCTCGCCGCTGCGATCCGAGCCGAGTATCGACCAGTTGTCGTATTCGTTGCCGACCTGGTAGTACGTTACGAGTCCCTTCAGCACGCTTCCCGCCGTCTTGCCGAGCGCATAGCCTCGCTCGAAAGTTTCCTGCTCGTTCGCGCGCTTTTCCGGCTCGAAGGGCGTGACGAGCGCGAGTACGCCGATGCATTGCTTCGCCGCCGCGCGCGCGAAATCCGCCACCATATGCGCGCTTCGTTCACTCGATACATCCTGCGCATACATCGTGACGCCGAGATCGCGGAGCTGTGAAATCTGCAAGTCGTAATCGCTCGTGCCGTAGGCGCCGTGATGTTCCAGATGTCCCGCGATGCCGTAGAACACACCCGTCGATCCGTTTCCGCACGCGATCCTGGGCGTCGCGCTGCTCACGGCGTCCGCCTTGTGCGTTGCCGAGTGCTTGCTGGAATAGGCGTCGGACGTGCCGCTGCGCGCATAGATCAGAACGGATGCGCAGCACAGCGCACCGAAGAGCGAGACGGCAGCCACCAGAGTTCGCATCGACATTCGGCCCTCATGTAAGCGCGCGCCGTGCTTCGGCGGGCGCGTGGGAATGATGTGACGTCGTTGCCATCATGGCTTGTCGATGAACTGCATCAGCAAGCGGGCGCTTTCCGTCCACCGGAAGCGCTCGGCATGCGCGAGGCCGCGACGTCTCAGGTCTTCGCTCAGTTCAGGCGAATCCAGCAGCTCGCGCAACTTGTTCGAAATGTCTTCGACCGAGTACGGGTCGCAATAGATCGATGCATCGCCGCACGTTTCCGGCAATGCGGCCGCGCGTCCGACGAGTGTCGGGCAACCGTTGCGCATGGCTTCGAGCGGCGGAATGCCAAAGCCTTCGTAGATTGAAGGATAGAGGAAGCACGCCGCATTCTGGTAGAGCGCCCGCAGTTTTTCGTCGCTGACATAGCCCGCCTGCTTGATGTTCGGCGCGCTCGACAGATCGTGCGCCTTGCCGAAGATCGCGGCGTTCTTCATGCCGACGATCACGAGATCGATCGACGGATCGCTCAGACGCATGAACGCCTCGACGAGGCGCTTGAAGTTCTTCGTCGGATTCATGCTGCTCACGGCGAGCACGTAACGCCGCTTCGTGAGCTTGAGCTCGTCGATCACCGAAAGATCGGGCGTGATCTGATCGAGGTGATCGGCCGCGAGCGGCACCACGCCGATACGCTCCGCCGGCACGCCGACATGATGCGCGAGCCGGTCGCGCGAGAACTTCGAATTCGTCAGCACGCAGCTCGACGTGCGCGCGAGAATCCAGAACATCACGTGATACCAGGTGCGAAACTTCCACGAAAAATGCGCGGGCGTATCGAACACCGCGGCATCGTGCATGTAGATGATCTGGTTCGGGCGGAAGATGGAACCCGAGTTCGAAAGATTCACGATACGCGAGCGCCCCGCGAAGAGCGGCAGGACGATCTGCTCCCAGAAGACGCCCTTGCCGAAGCCGAGCTTGACGGTCTGAACGCCTTGCACGGGATCGAGTCCGTCCTGCGGCGGCACCGCGAGCGTCACATGCGAGCCTTGCGGCAACTTTCCTAGCGCGGCGACGAGTTCGCGCGCGACGCGTTGCACGCCGGTGGTCTTCTGGCTCGTGAAGCGGCCGTTATAGACGAGCTTGTTCGTGGCGATTGTCGTATCCATGTGCAGGGCGTCAGAACTGTGAATCGGAGCTGGTTTCATACGATGCAACCTCATTCGCGCCGAGCGGCTCGCGCGTGGGCTTGTCGGAGCCGAACTCGTACATCGAAAGCCATTGACGGAAGATCGCGTCCATCGAGAAGCGCTTGCTTGCGGATGCTCTCGCTGCGGCCCCCATGCGTGCGCGCAACGACGGGTCATCGCGCAACATCGCGATGTACTTCGCCATATCCTCCATGTTCGATGCAACGAAGCCGGTCACGCCGTGCTGCACGACATCGCGATTGCCGACCACGTCGGTGACGACGGCGGGAATGCCCGCGACCTGCGCCTCGATGAGTGCGATAGGCATGCCTTCCCACCGGGACGTCTGCACATAGATATCGAGCCCAGCCGTGAGTTCGAGCGCCCGATCGCGCGTGACCCAGCCGCTGCACGCGACGGCATCCTTCGGCGTGCCGGCGGGCAATTCGGTTTCGTTGCCGCCGATCCACAGGAAGCGCACCGAAGGGTTGGACAACTCGCTCGCGAGCTTCACGAACGCTTCATGGTTCTTTTGAAACATCGCACGGCCGCTCATGCCGATGACGATGCCGCCCGCGTTCGTGTCGACGCGCGGCGGAATCTCCGGAACGTTCACGCCGTTTTCGATCATGCGGGCACGTCGCGCATGCATCTTCGTTTCGATCTCGGAGAGCTCGCTTTTCGAACACGCGACGATGGTGCCGCCGAGCTTCGCGGCGATGCGCTCGAAGCTCAGATAAGCAAACTGCTTCGCGGGCGACACGTCGCGGCGCAGGAACGCGAGACCGTGCGGCGAATAGAACACGCGTGCGCGCGGCGCGGCGATGCGCGCGGCCGCGCGTCCGAGAACGCCCGCCTTCGACGAATGCAGATGGATCACCGATGGATCGCACTCCTTCAACTTGCGGACGAGGCTCCAGAGACTCGTCAGGTCATTCTTCACGCTCACTTCGCGGAACATGCTGACGTAGGTTAGCTTTACTGCCGGATGGAAGAGCTTGGCGAAATTATTGGGTGTTTCTTGCCGGATCGAATGAAGGATCGTTACGCCGACGCCAGCGGCCGCCGCGCGATTGGAAAGCTGCGTCAGCATGGACAGTACACCGCCGCCGAAGGCTTCGGTGATATGGACGATCTCTTTCATATTCAACTCTTCGAATGGCGTTGCGCCGAGCGCCCGCGGCGATACGCAATGAGAAGGAATGGTCTAGTCGTTATGGAAAATGACGTGACACGTTCACGCAGGGCGAACGCATCCGAAGCGGCGGTTTATGGCCACTTCGAGGAACGCGTCAAAAAGCCGGGATATGCATGGCGAGTACTAATCGCACGATTTGAATACGCGTCCGAAAAGCACACACGAGATCCGGCATAGCATTACTCGTTCCTTGCGCACGGGGATGCCAAGAGCCCCGTCAAGCCTGATGACAAGCCTGGATTTACCTGCCGCAAGCTCCCGGACCAATCAGCTTTGGTCGGATGGGCGCCCCGATGTCGGTCTTTTTTGGAAACATCGTGAAGTCAGCGAAATCGTGCTGACGAATACGGAAAATAAAGCTTATTTGGCGGCCGCAGCATTCTGCTGAGCTATCGCCGTCTCGCAAATCTGCAGAAGGATCTGCAGATCCTTGAGCGGTACCGCGACCGACTGCATGCGCAGGCTCTCGGCCTGATCGGCCAGCCTTTGTACATGCTCGACCGACATTTCTTCTGTTTCCATTCTGCAGGCTCTCTTAATTAAATGCTGCTCATACCATTAAGATAACGACTCGACCTGCATAGGTCGGTTCGTTGACTCACATACTTAAATGCAACTTTGGAGTAGAGCGCAAGTCGAAAGCATCCGCTGCGCTCTTCGGGTGCAAAACAAAGCTTTGTTAAAGCGCGTGATTCGATAAATGCGTTACCAATTAGAATCACTTGTTACTGTTTTTAACACGCCAGTTTCACATTTATGGAAAAGCGAATATGCAGCCTGGGAAAGCTTATTAGCTACGACGTATTTCCCCATAGGGTTCACGTCGTTTCAGACCCGGCACTTCCTCCCGCGATCGGGCGCTGACGCTTGAGCAACGGCACGCCTTGCAGATGCAGCGTGAAGGCCATGGCCGCAGCAACCAGCGTCTCGACGATCAGCACCGTAGCCGCCGCGCCTTGCTCGCCGAAGAGCTTCGCCAGCACGGCAAGCAAGCTGAAATTCAGTACCGCGGAGGCCATCAGCACGCGGCTGAACTGTGCCTTCATGCCGAGCGGCAGCATCGTCTGAACACCGAACAGATCCGTCAGGCCGACCATCAACGGCACGAATGCCATCCAGCGCAACACCTCTACGGTAGGCAAGAACTTCGGCCCATACAAGAGTTTTACTGCAAGCGGCGCGCCGAAGAAGATGCACACCGAGATCAGCGACACGATCAGGCCTTGCACGACGAACATCTTGCGCAGGAATGCAAACGCATCATCCTTTGCGTGATGCATGAGAAAGCTCACGCGCGGATAGGCCGCGGTCTTGAGCGGCTGAAGCATGTTCAACGCGGCACGGATCAGCTTGTCGGCCGCGGCGAAATAACCTGCTGCAACATTACCCGAAATAAATGTCAGGAGCACGATGTTGCTCGATGCATAGATGTCGACGATCGACGTCGCCATGAATACGCTCCATCCGTCCTTCAGACGAACGACGATGGTACGGAGCGACACGCGCACGAAGTCGAGCTCGCGCCGCAGATAAAGGTACGTGCAAATCGCGATGCCCGACAGCAGCGGCACCAGAGCATTGACGGCCATCGCCTTATGGACATCGTCATGCTCGCGCACGAAGAGATACATCGCAGGAATGCTGAGGGCACGTCCGATGAATACGAACAGGCTCAACATGCCGAGATCTTCGATGCCCTGAAAGTACCACGTCGGAATTAACATTGCACCGACTGCCTGACCATAGCCGATGAGAAGCAACTCGCGGTTCTCTTGCAGATAAGGTACGACCGACGTCAGCGCGATGACAACGAAGAAGCCAGCTAATGCAAGCGCGGCCTGCGTGACGATGGTTTCCCAGAACAGCTTCGAGCGCATTTCGCGGCTCTGACGATTGATCGAGATCTTCGGCGTCGCGGTCAGCGAAAAGCTGTAATTGGTGATTGAGATGAAGTATGCGGTGAAGGCGAGGCCGAACGAAAGGCGTCCGTATTCGCTGGGGCCGAGGACGCGTGCGAGCCATGGCAGCGTCAGCAACGGTGCGAGGTATGTGGATACCTGCAGCGTCATCAATATCGTGAAGTTCTTTCGAAATGAAGCCATTGAACGGTTTTTCCCCGGCTTTAGCGCAGCTTGATTTTATGACTATGACGCAGGGCTACGAACCCTGCATGCTCGCCCGTTACGGGCGGGCCATTGCGTGACAACGCATGAAGCGATTAGTTTCGCTCGTACGTATTGCCGTCAATGCGGCGCGGGCCAAAGAGGTCTGCGCACTTGTGCCTTGGCCTGGCATCAAGCGCGCTGAAGTTGAACGAAATGCGCCGGTTCCGGACCGTCGTACACTTCCGGAGAGTGCGCTGTCTGTGCGACAGAAGCTATTTAACAAGGAAAACCCGTATTTGTCAGTGGGTTTGCACACGTAACACGATGATCGGATGCGATCGTTCGATTGAAATTTTCGCGAAGTGCTGGTAAGCGAAAGGCGCGTGAACCACGAGGCCTTCCCTTCCGACACATGACGTGTCGCAATAGTTCGCCGATAGCATCTTGTGCGAGCGTCGAATGAAAACGCATGCGCATGATGCCGAATCGGTCGTGCACGCGAATTGCTGCGAGCGGCGCAGCGGAGCGCGTTGCGCACCGCTGCCGCAGGCGTGGTAGGCGCTCACATATAATGACTTGCAAGGTTTCTCGCGCGTCCTCGTTCGTCAGGCCAATACGCGCACTGCTACTACGCATCCAGCTTCCGCGACATCAACCGCAACACCGATACACCAAGGATCCACAACCGTGACAACGTCTTTTTCCAGTACGGTCGAACCCGAAGGCGACAAGTCCTTCGATGCGGCCGTCGCAGGAAACGACGGCGTGCTGGTGCTCGACGCCGCCCAGCGATGCCTCTCCGCCGACTCCGTTCTCGCTCATCTCTTCGATCTCGATCCCGCCGCGCTGAACGGCCGCGCACTCGCCGACACGCCGTTGCCGCGGCCGCTCACTGCGGTGCTCGCCGAGGCTGCCGATGCCGCGCTCGCAGGCAACGGCACGCGTCGCGCGCATGTGAGCTTCGGCGAAGACGACGCGCGGCGCGCCTTCTCGATCATCGCGCTGCCGGGCCCGGATTGCGTGACGCTGATCGTATCGCCGGCGAACGCGCCGGACGGCGAGCCCAGCGCAAAGGATCGCATCGCGCATCTGCGAGCCGAGGCTGCGCTTTTCATGCGCGATCATGTGCTGTCGGTCGTATCGCACGATTTGCGCGGCCCGCTCAACGCAATTCATAGCTGGGGTTATGTGCTGGAGCGCAAGGTCGACGCCAACGATGCCGCCGCGCAGCGCGCGCTCGCGGGCATTCGCTCGGGCGTCGAGCAACAGGTGAAGCTCATCGAGCAATCGGTCGATACGACGCGCGCCGAGACCAAGGCGCTACAGGTCGCGCTCGCGCCGGTCGCGTTGCGACCACTTCTGGAAAAGAGCGCGGCGCTCGCGCGTGCCGGCGTCGCGCGCGCGCGTGACGTGACGATCGACATCGATTCGCCGCTCGCGGAAGAACAAGTCGAAGGCGATGGCGAACGTCTGTTGCAGACGCTCTGGCTCATGCTCGCGTTCGCCGCCGAAGCGAGTCCCGCGGGCGCGACGGTGCGTGTGTCGAGCAACGTCGAGGGCAGCATGTGGCGCACGGACGTGCAATTCACGGCATCGGCACAGGCGCTCAGCGATACGGCCTCGCCGCACGTGCTCGAAGCGTTCGCGCGGCGTCAGGCGCTCGAGCCGCGCGAAGGCGGACGCATCGCATGGGGCCTCGCATTGTGCAAGCGCGTGTCGGAGGCGCATGGCGGCGCGTTCGAGCACAGCGATATCGCCGACAACGCCGAAGTGACGTTATCGGTGCGCGTGCCGGTCGCGGGCATGTAATTGACTTTCGATCAGCTGTCACCCATATACTGACGCTTTCCACTTTCGAAGAGAGTTGCTTTGGCTCAGGTTGTCGCGCTGATCGGCGCATTGTTGCTCGTCGCGTTGAATGGTTTCTTCGTCGCGGCGGAGTTCGGGCTCGTCAAGCTGCGGGCCACGCGCGTCAAGGCCTTGGCACGCACCAATGGCTTGCCTGGCCGACTGCTCGCAAAGGTGCACGGGCAGCTCGACGCTTATCTTTCCGCATGTCAGCTCGGCATCACGCTGGCATCGCTCGGACTCGGCTGGATCGGTGAGCCCGCGTTCGCGGCGCTGCTTCATCCGCTCTTTGCACTGCTCGGCGTCGAGTCGGAGAAGCTGATCGACTCGATCTCGCTCTTCTTCGCGTTTTCCGTCATTTCGTTCCTGCATATCGTCGTTGGCGAACTGGCGCCGAAGTCGTGGGCCATCCGTCGCGCGGAACAGGTGGGCCTGTGGCTTGCCACGCCGCTATATGGCTTTTACTGGCTGATGTATCCGTTCATCTGGGTGCTGAATACGAGCGCGAACTTCGTGCTGCGTCTTTTCGGCATTTCGGCCGAACATGGTCACGACGCGCATTACTCCACGGACGAGCTCAAGCTGATCCTGCGCGGGCGCCGTCATGGCGGCGGCTCCTCGTATAACGAGGACGAGTGGAATACGATCGCGCATTCGCTCGATTTTAGTCGCATGACGGTGTCGGATCTGATGCGTCCGGCGCACGAGCTGGTCGGCTTGCGCAATGATCTGCCGATGCGCGACAACCTCGCCGTGATCGCGCGGCATCGTTTCTCGCGCTATCCGCTTTTCGCCGATGCGTCGGGCGAGCGCGTGATCGGCATGATCCATCTGAAGGACCTTCTGCTTTCAGGCGATGGCGGCGCGCGTGGCATCCACTTCAACTTTTCGAAGGATGCGGTCGGGAAGATCGACAAGCTTTCGCGTCATGTGCGGCCGGTGCAGTACGTTGCGCCGAATCTGTCGGCGCTCGAGCTGTTTCGGCGCTTTCGCAAGGGCGCGCCGCATCTGGCGATCGTTGGGCGCAAGGGCGCGAAGCCTATCGGTTTCATCACGCTCGATAACCTGCTTGGCGCGCTCGTGGGGCAGATTCACGACGAGTTTCGTCAGGGCGATGCCGATTGGTCGCGCATGGATGACGGCACGTTGATGGGCAAGGGCAGCTTGCCGGTTGTTTCGCTCGAGCGCGCGTTGGGGATCGATATCGATGAAGGACGCGCGGAGTCGGTTGGCGGGCTCGTTATCAATGCTTTGGGCGATTTGCCCAGTGAAGGGCAGCGGGTGGAGTTCGATCGGTTCGATATCGTCGTGAAGAAGATGAAGGGGCCGAGGATTGTGCTGGTTCGGGTGTATCCGCGGGAGGAGGCGCTTGAGGAAGCGGAATGACCTTTTTGGGTTTTTCTTCGCTTTCGCTAGTGATTTCGCCGGATCCCGTTGTCGTGTCGGTCTATTAGCACTGCCCCTGTGCGGGGCGGCACTCACTTTCTTTGCTGCTGCAAAGAAAGTAAGCAAAGAAAGCAGCTCCCGATACGCCCGCGGTCACACGCAATTTGGGTAGTCCTCTCGTCCATCGTGGGCTGCCTAGAGAGTGCCCTCATAGGCCCCATCGGGCTTGGCTCGCGCACGGTCTGTCACATCGCACCACACAACAAGCTGGTTCAGCACCAAATAGCTCCAGCCCGCTTCGCGGCCGATGGGTCAATCGGGGATGCATGTGCTTCTCTACTAACGTCTCCATCTCACCGCGCGTGGATCACGCCGGTTTCTCTTGCAGACCCGGCGGCAGCGCGTAGCGCTGTGCCGAAGCTATTTCGTGCTGAACCAGCGCGCTCGAAGTTATTGGGCGGCGGACCGCGCGCGATCCAAGCCCCGTTATTGTGATGAGGGCACTCTTTAGGCGAGTGCCACCGTGGACGAGAGGACTACCCAAATTGCGTGTGACCGCGGGCTTAACGAGCTGCTTTCTTTGCTTACTTTCTTTGCAGCAGCAAAGAAAGTGAGTGCCGCCCCGCACAGGGGCAGTGCTAATAGACCGACGCGAAACCGGGATCCGGCGACAAGCGAAAGCAAGAGCGAAAGCAAAAGAAAAAGCGAAAGCAACAAGCGAAAGCGAAAAGCAGAAACCTAAGCCTTAGGCACCCCTTCCTCAACAAGCAAAGCCACCGGCATAACCCCAAGCGCATCGCGCAAAAACAACCTCGCCCCATCGGCTTTAGGCGCACTAGGACTGAGCCAGTCAAACAAAGCCCTTGAATGCAGCGCTTCTGGCAACACGATGGCGGTATCGCCCCAACGCTCGGCCTCGACAAGCGGCACGTCGCGCCCGACGTCCAGCAGCGGCGCTGCAAGCCGCGTCGCAACAACGACAGCAAACGCGCTCCCCGCATGCCGCGCATACGCAATCACGCGCCCCGCATGCTCGCCCTCGACCTCGAGCGGCAAATACTCGCCCTGCGCAAACAACGACTCGCAATGCTTGCGCAATGCCAAAGCTCGCCGCACGATTGCAAGCTTGACGCGCCCATCGCGCCAGTTCGCCAATTGCTCCGAAGGCGGCCCTTGCTCTTCGATCTCGAGAAGCCACTTGCGACGCAACTCATAATCGACAGGCCGACGATTGTCCGGATCGACAAGACTGAAATCCCACAACTCCGTGCCCTGATAAAGGTCCGGCACGCCCGGCGACGTGAGCCGCAAAAGCGTTTGCTGAAAGCTGTTGATCGCGCCGAGCGGTCCGAGCCGCGTGATGAACGCCGATAACTCACGCAGAAAGCCATCGCGGCGCTGCGGCGCGACGATATCGAACAGAAAGTCCCTGCACGCGTTCTCATACGCTTCGTCGGGTGCAAACCAGCTCGTGCGCGTCTTCGACTCGCGCAGCGCCTTCAGTTGCCATCCGGCGACACGTTCGGCGAGTTCGCGAACGCCCGCTTCGTCATCGGGCGCGAGTGTGGTCGGCCAGCATCCGACGAGCGTCTGATACAGCATCGCTTCCGCCGCCGGCCCCGGCGCCCAGTCGTCGATACCGGTGGTTTCGCCATGTCCGCCGCTCGGGCCGCGTCGCAATGGTGTGTTCAACGTCGACCATTGCCTGAGCGTCGCGGCCCATTCGTCGGGAATTTCGCTCAATGCAGCGATGCGCGCGCGCACGTCCTCGCCACGCTTGTGATCGTGCGTCGCCGTGCAAAGCATCGCGTGCGGAAACGCATCGAGGCGTTCGCGATTGCCCGCGTGAAACGCATCGACGGACAACGCGAACTCGCCCGGATCGGCGCCCACTTCGTTGCGCGAAATCAGCCGTCCGTAGCGATAACACGCCGTATCCTCGACCGCCTTCGCCGCCACGGGCGATGTCAGCTGCGAGAACAGCGTCTGCGCCGCGCGACGCTGCGAGCCGCTCGACGACGGGGGATTCGGCCCCGCCTGCGCCTGATTGCGATCGCGCTCACGTTCGCGATTGCGCTCCGCCGCGCGATCCCGGCCGCGTTCGGGACGGTCGTTGCGTTCGCCACGCTCGGGCTGCGGCAGTTCATCGGGCAGCTTGCCGCCGAGCCATTGCGCGACCTGATCCAGCACCACATGGTCCGCACGCGCGAGCACCGCGCGCGCGGCTTCGAGCGCCTGCGCGAAAAAGTGCTCGTCATCGGGGCTGCGCACGCCGCCCACGGGATAGATGCGATACACCGGAAACTGCACGACGAGTTCCGCGACCGCGCGCCGTATCGACGTGAATGTGAAATCGCGCGTGGTCTGCGCATCGCGTGCAATGCGATGCAGCGCGCGCGTCACGCGATCCAGTTCCGCCGCAAGATTCTCCGCGAGGATCTTGCGGCGCGCGGCGAGCGCTTCGTCGGCGAAGCATGCGCTCTTGCCCGTGATCTCGGCCCAAAGCGCGGCAAGCGGCTCCGCGCCCGCCGGATCGTGCAGCAGCGCGCCGACGTCGTTCATGAAGTCGTAACCGGTCGTGCCATCGACCTGCCAGTCGCGGCGCAACGGCTCGCCGCGCGCAAGAATCTTTTCGACGACGAAATACGTGCGCCCATTGCCATGCCGCAACGCCTCGGGCCGTTCCGCCGCCAACTCTTCGAGCCGCGCGCGCAGGCGCTGGCAATACTCGCGCGGTTCGGCGAGACCATCGACGTGATCGACGCGCACACCATCGATCAGACCTTCGGTGAAGAGCCGGAACACGAGCGCATGCGATGCCTCGAACACTTCAGGCCGCTCGACGCGCACGCCGCCGAGCGTGCTCACATCGAAGAAACGCCGCCAGTTCACTTCGTCCGCGGCGGTGCGCCACCATGCCAGCCGATAATGCTGGCGCTCCAGCAGCCGATGCAGCCGGTCGCGACCCGCCGACGTATCCGGCGAATGCGCCGCGAGAATCGCCTCGATCGCGGCCTGGCCGCCTTCCGTCTGCGCGATGGTGATGAGCGCGGTGCGCGCATCGGCGGCGCGCGGCTGATCGGCGGGCTGCGTCGTCAGGCCGACGAAGCGTTGCGCGAGCTCGGGCGCTTCCTGGAACACGGCGGGGTAATCGACCGGACAGACTGGAAACACGTTCGAGTAATACTCGATGACGAAGCGCCCTTCATCCGCGCGATACGCGAGCTTGATCTTGCCGCCCTGCAACTCGTCGCCGTAAGACGCGCCGAGAAACGGCGCGAGCACCTTGCCGCGCAAGGCGGGATCGGGCGAATGCCAGTCGACGTCGAAGAAGCGCGCATGCGCGGCATGCCGTCCCCATTCGAGGATGTCCTGCCACCACGCGTTCTCCGAGCCGCCCACGCCCATGTGATTCGGCACGATATCGACGATCAGTCCCATCTCGTGCGCGCGCAGCTTCTCGACGAAGCGCCGCAGGCCGTCCTCGCCGCCCAGTTCGGGATTGACCGCCGTGTAGTCCACGACGTCGTAGCCGTGCGTGGAGCCGGCGGTCGCGGTCGTGATCGGCGAGACGTACGCGTGACTCACGCCGAGCAGCGCGAAGTAGTCCACGAGCGCGGCGGCATCGTCGAAAGTGAAGCCCTTGTGAAGCTGAAGCCTGAGCGTGGAACGCGGTACGGTCATGGTGATTCGGGTTTCGATTTGGGTTCGTTCGGTTGCGCGGAACGCTTGCGCGCGGCATCGACGGCGAGCAGGCGATCGGCGAAGGCATCGTCGAGAAACAGTTCGTCGACGGGCCGCGTGATGCGCCTTCTCCAGTTCGGATGCTCGTCGATGGAGCCGGGCAGATTCGGCTGCTCCACGAGCGCGAGCAAATCTTCGAGCGGATAGGTGACGAGCGGCGCGGGCGTCGCGGCGACGAAGGCGAGCGCCTCGTCGACGGGCGCATTGTCGATATCGGGCGCCTCCACGTCATCCGGTGCGATGCCCGCGTCCTGAAACGCGCGCCACAGATGCGCGCGATCTTCGCCGCGTTCCTCGAGCGCGGCTTCGACGGCATCGCGACCATCGGCGCGCGCCATCGTCTGGCCGATCTTCGAGCGCCACACGATGTCCTCGCCGCGCCACCATCCGGTGACGGTCGGCAGATCGTGCGTCGTCGTCGTCGCGGTGACGCCGCTGTCCCATTCGCGCGGCGGTTTGAAGCCCGGCCCGTCCACTTCGCGCTCGAACCACAGCACACGAATGCCAAGCAAGCCGTGCTCCTGCAAGCGCTCGGTAAAGCCGGGCGGCACGGTGCCGAGATCCTCGCCGACGACGATCGCGCGATGCCGCCACGATTCGAGCGCGATCAGCCGCAGCATGTCCTCGAGCGGATAGCGCAGATACGCGCCGTCCTTCGCGCTTTCGCCTTCGGGCACGAGCCACAGCCGGCGCAAGCCGAGTATGTGATCGATGCGGATGCCGCCCGCACATTTGAACGCGCAACGCAGCATGTCGATGAACGCGGCGAAGCCTTGCGTACGCATCGCGCGCGGCGAGAACGTCGTGAGTCCCCACGATTGCCCGGCCTGGTTGAATAGATCCGGCGGCGCGCCGACCGACACGCCCGTGAGCATTTCATCGCGATACGACCATGCGTGGCTGCCCGCGCTGTCGCAACCGACGGCGAGATCCGCGACGAGCCCGACCGCCATGCCCGCATCGCGCGCGGCGTGTTGTGCGTGCAGGAGTCCCTTCGCGGCAAGCCATTGCGTGAAGAGATAAAAATCGACCTCGCGGCGATGCGCATCGGCGAATTCCGTCACCGCGTCGCTGCGCGGATCGCGCAACGCTTCGGGCCAGTTGCGCCAGTGACCTTCGCCGTTTTGCGCGATCTGCGCGGCCTGCAGCGCTTCGAAGCGCGCATGGTCTTCGAGCGGACGTCCGCCTTCCTCGACGAATGCGGCGAAGTCTTTCGCGAAGGGCGAATCGCGATCTTCGGAAAACGCGTCGAAGAGGGCGCGCAGAATCGCGAGGCGCGCGTTCGATGCGCGCGGCCAGTCGATCAGCGTCAGTCCTTCGAGTTCGGCGAGTTCCTTCGCGACGCCCGCTTTGTCGATCGCGGCGCGCGCGGCAGGCGCACCGAGCACCGCGGCAGGATCGACGTGCGCGATGTTGAGAAAGAGCCGCGACGACGGCGAATACGGGCTGAACTTGTTCGGCTCTGCGCTGAACATCGCGTGCATCGGGCTGATCGCGACGGCATGTCCGCCGCGCTTCGCAGTTTGCGTCGCGAGCGATGCGAGCGCGGTGAAATCGCCGATGCCGCCGTCGCCGTCACGCCGCAAGCCATACACTTGCGCCGCGACGCCCCACAGCGGCGGCGCCTTCGCCGCATCTTCGTGCAGCGTGCGCCACGCATCGTCGATGGTGTAGCAGCGCGCGGGCGCGACCGCGAGCGTCGTGCGATGGTCGTTGATGACGAGCGTGTGATAGCCCGGCTCCGCGATCGGCGAGAGCAGCGCGGTCTCGCCCTTCGGCGACGTGAAGCGCCCGTCGATCACTTCGCCGCTTTCGAGTTCGATGCGATAGCGCGCGCCCTGTTTCGCCGCCGACACCGGCAGCGCGATGCCGCGATCCACTTCGGCGGTGATGAGCGGCGGCAGCTTGCGGCCGCTCATTTCGGCATCGACGGCGTTCATGCTCTGCTTGATCTGCGCGGCGTTGCCACACGGCAGGCCGAGCTTTTCGAGCAGAATGCGCAGCGTCGTTTCAGGCACGCGCTGCGTGTTCTTGTGCGCGTCCTGCCATTCGATCTCGAAGCCCGCGCGCTCCGCGAGCGCCTCGATGCTGCTCACGGAACGCGTGGCGCCCGTCTGGGTCGTTTTCGTCGCGGCGGCGTTCACGAGACTTTTCCTTCCGCGGATGCCGGTTCGAAGCGGCGCGCGTCGTGCGCAATCGCATATTCGTTCACTTCGCCGGTGATCCACGCGAGGAACGTGCGAGCGCCGAGTTCGCCGTTACGCACGCGATCCTGCGCGCGCGCCGGCGTCTCGAAGATGATCTTGCCCGGCGGCTGCTTGTCGAGCGCGACAGCCGCGTCGCCGAGATTGAGCGCGATGGAGAGCGTTTCGCCGTCGCCGAGCTTCCAGCGCGCGACGAGCGCCTTGTCGCCGAGCACGTCCGCGCCGAGCGCTTTGGCGCCCTTCAGACGCGGCGTGATGAGCTTCGCGCGCACCGTCAACGCCGATCGATAGAAGTGCAGCCATTCGAGCCGGTCTTCTTCGTCCTGCTTGTCGCTGATCTTCGGCGAGGACATGTCGAACGTTTTCTCGTCGTTCGGATCGGGAATCTGCGCGCGGCGCTTTTCGTCGGTGAATGCGGAGAACTTCGCGAATTCCTTGCGACGGCCTTCGCGCACCGCATCGGCGAGTTGATCGTGATAGTCGGTGAAGAAGAGGAACGGCTGCCTCGATCCGTATTGCTCTTCCATGAAAAGCAGCGGAATCTGCGGCGAAAGCAGCAGAAGGCCGGTTGCGGCGAAGAGCGATTCGTCGTCGGTCAATGCGCGCAGGCGATCGCCCATCGCGCGATTGCCGATCTGATCGTGGTTCTGCAGGAACGCGACGAAGCGCGTGGGCGACAGATGCGCGCTCGGTTCGCCGCGCGGCTTGCCGTCATGAATCGGCGACGGATCGCCCTGATACGCGAAGCCTTCGCTGAGAATGCGCGCGAGCTTTTCGATCGGCTTGTCGGAATACGCGCCGTAGTAGCTCTCGTCCTCGCCGGTCAGCAGAACGTGCAGCGTGTTGTGCGCGTCGTCGTTCCATTGCGCGTCGAAATGCGTTTCCAGCAGATTCGCCGTGTTGTGCTCGTTCTCGAGCACGAGATGTACATGACGCCCCGCCTCGACGGAACTGCGGATGCGATGCGCCAGTTCGCGCAGCCATTCGTCATCGTTGATCGCGTGCACCGCGTCGAGGCGCAGGCCATCGAAACGATATTCGTTGAGCCAGTACAGGGCATTGTCGAAGAAAAAGTCGCGCACTTGCGGGCGCTCGAAGTCGATCGCCGGGCCCCACGGCGTGTTCACGCCTTCGCGGAAGAAGGTTTTCGCATACGCGTGCAGATAATTGCCGTCTGGTCCGAAGTGGTTATAGACGACATCGAGAAAGACCATCAGGCCGAGACCGTGCGCGGTGTCGACGAGCCTCTTCAGATCTTCGGGACGGCCATACGCCGAGTCAGGCGCGTAGGGCAACACGCCGTCGTAGCCCCAGTTGCGCGTGCCGGAGAAATCGTTGAGCGGCATCAGCTCGATGGCCGTCACGCCGAGTTGCGCGAGTTCGGGCAGGCGCGCGGTGACGCCCGCGAAACCGCCCATCGCGCCGACGTGCAGTTCGTAAAGCACGGTTTCTTCCCACGGCCGGCCGTGCCAGTTCGTGTGCGTCCATCGATACGCGCGCGGGTCGATGACTTCGCTCGGTCCATGCACGTCCTGCGGCTGATAGCGCGAGGCGGGATCGGGCACGGCGAGGTCCTCGTCGAGCCGATAGCGATACAGCGTGCCCGCGCCGCCATCGGCTTCGGCTTCGAACCAACCGTCGCCGGTCGGCTGCATGTCGACGCGTTCGGGCGTGCCGCCCGCGCGCAGGATTTCCACTTGCACGGCATCGCGCGATGGCGCCCAGAAACGAAAGCGCGTGCGCGGATTGTCGCGTGCGGCGCCCGTTAGATGAGCGCCGAAAGGAAGGCAATACGCATATTGATGCTTGTGCGGATCGATCGGACGTTCGGACATGATTTCCTGCCTCTAATGCTGCGGTGGACTGCGTATGGGTTGTGCGTCAGTGAGGCGAATCGATCTCGGAATCGCGATGCGAGGGCATCGTGCCCGGATCGGGCGGCAATGCCGTCAGAAGACGCGGCCCCTGATGCGCGCCCGCCATCCAGACCGCTTGCCAGTCGGCATCGCCGGTCGGCTCGGCCAGCATCACCACGACGCTGTGCGCGGCCACTTCCAACTCGCTGCCGACGAGAGGCCGCGTCACCGAATCGGGCTCCGCGCTATCCAAGAGCACGTTCCATTCCAAGTGCGGCGCGGGCGGTGTGAACACGAGCGTTTGCGACGATGCATTGAACATGAGCAGCAGCACGTCGATTTCACCGTCGACGCCCGGGCCCGCGCGCCGCAGCGTGAGCGCGCGGCCTTCCGGATCCTGCCATGCTTCGATCGCGAGCGCGTTGCCGCGTTCATCGAACCAACTGACATCGTAGAGTCCCGGCAGCACTTCGCGGTCGCCGTAAAGGAAGCGCGTTTCGCGCAACACCGGGTAGTTTTTGCGCAGTGCAATAACTTTCGCGACGAACTCCGTCATCTCGACGCCGGCGGGGCTTTGCGCCGCGTCCCAGTCGATCCACGAAATCTCGTTGTCCTGGCAATAGGCATTGTTGTTGCCCTGCTGCGTGCGGCCGAATTCGTCGCCGCCGAGAAGCATCGGCGTGCCGAGCGAGAGCAGCGTCGTCGCGATCATCGAGCGGGCGAGACGCGCGCGCACTTCGAGAATCGCGGGATCGTCGGTCGGACCTTCGATGCCCCAGTTCGCGCTGCAATTCTCGTTGTGGCCGTCGTTGTTGCCTTCCTGATTCGCTTCGTTGTGCTTGTGCGAATACGCGGTGACGTCCGCAAGCGTGAAGCCGTCGTGCGACGCGACGAAGTTCACCGACGCCCATGGTTTCCTGAAGCGCCGGTTGAAAAGTTCCGCCGAGCCGGTGAGACGCGCGGCGAGATCGGGGCGCATGCCGGCATCGCCGCGCCAGAAACGCCGGACGCCATCGCGATACTTGTCGTTCCATTCCGCGAAGCCCGGCGGATGATTGCCGACCTGATAGCCGTCCGGCCCGATATCCCACGGCTCGGAGATGAGCTTGCGCGTGGAGAGAACGGGATCCTGGCGCACGGCATCGAAGAAGCCCGAGCCGGGATCGAAGCCGTGGCCTTCGCGGCCGAGCGTGACGCCGAGATCGAAGCGGAAGCCGTCGATGTTGAACGCCGTGCACCAGTAGCGCAGCGAGTCCATCACCATCTGCAAGACGCGCGGATGCGACAGATTCACCGTATTGCCGCAGCCGGTTTCGTTGATGTAGTGACGTTCGTCGCCGGGAATGAGGCGGTAGTAGCTTGCGTTGTCGAGTCCGCGCCACGAGACGGTCGGGCCGAGTTCGTTGCCTTCGCAAGTGTGGTTATAGACGACGTCGAGAATCACTTCGATGCCCGCCGCGTGCAGTTGACGTACGGCGATACGCATTTCGTTGAGCCGATGCGTCGACAGATAGGAAGGCTCGGGCGCGAAGAACGCGGCGGTGTTGTAGCCCCAGTAATTCCTGAGACTGCGTTCGACGAGAAAGCGGTCGTTGAGAAACGCGTGCACCGGAAGAAATTCGACGGCGGTGATGCCGAGCTTCTGCAAGTGCTCGATGAACCAAGGCGACGATAGCGCGGCGAAGGTGCCGCGTTCGTGCTGGCGGATGTCGTGGCGCATCATCGATGCACCGCGCACGTGCGTTTCGTAGACGATGGTTTCGCCCCAGGGCGTGTCGGGGCGCACGTCGCGCGACCAGTCGAAGGCGTCGTCGGTGACGATGCATTTGGGCATCGCGGGTGCGGAGTCGCGGCGATCCATCGACATGTCGAGGCGATTCGAATGCACGCGATAGCCGAAGAGGGCGTCGGACCATCGCCAGGGGCCGACGAGCTTTTTCGCGTAGGGATCGAGCAGCAGCTTGTGGGGATTGAAGCGATGACCTTGCTGCGGCTGATACGGGCCATGCGCGCGAAAGCCGTAGACGGTGCCGGGGTGCGCGCCGGGGAGATAGCCGTGCCAGATTTCGTCGGTGCACTCGGGCAGGTCGAAGCGCATCAGTTCCTTGCGGCCGGTGCTGTCGAAGAGACATACCTCGATGCGATGAGCGTTCGATGAGAACACCGCGAAGTTGACGCCCAGACCGTCCCAGTTGGCTCCGAGCGGGTAGGGCGCGCCCGGGAGCAACTTGTCGGGGAGTGCATTTGCCATGTTGGCGCATCCTTTTGGGGTTTTTCTGCCTTTGCTGTTTCCTGCTCTTGCTCTTCGTATTGCTTGCGCTTCTATGGAATCCCGGTTTCTTAGTGGTCTATCAGCACTGCCCCTGTGCGGGGCAACGCTGATAGACCGACGCGATTACGGGATCCGGCGAAAAAAAAGACCATCAATCGGCCCGCAACACGATGGTTGCCAACGGCGGTAATGTCAACGCCGCCGACTGCTCCCTCCCATGACTCGGATAGTCGTCCGTATGAATCACCCCGCCATTCCCCATATTCGACCCGCCATAAATGGAAGCATCGGAGTTGAACACTTCGCTCCACCGCCCGCGCCGCGGCAACCCGATCCGATAAGCCAGACGAGGCACCGGCGTCATATTGCACACCACGACGACATCGCGCCCTTCGGCATCCGTACGCCGATACGCATAAACGCTATTCGCGTTGTCATCCCCGACGAGCCATTCGAAGCCGCGCGAATCGCTATCCAGCTTGTGCAACGCCGGCTCGCTCGTATAGAGATGATTCAGATCGCGCACGAGCTTCTGCAACCCGCCATGCATCGAATCATCGAGCAGATGCCAATGCGGCGATTCATCGTGATTGAACTCCGCGAACTGGCCGAACTCTCCGCCCATGAACAACAGCTTCTTGCCCGGATGCGTCCACATGAAGCCGAAGTAAGCGCGCAGATTGGCGAACTTCTGCCACCGGTCGCCCGGCATCTTGTTGATCAAAGACCCCTTGCCATGCACGACTTCATCGTGCGACAAAGGCAAGACGAAGCGCTCGGAATACGCATAGACCATCCCGAACGTGTACAGATGATGGTGATACTGCCGATACACCGGATCTTCCTGCATGTAGTGCAGCGTGTCGTGCATCCAGCCCATGTTCCACTTGAAGTCGAAGCCGAGTCCGCCGCTCTCGACATTCGCCGTCACGCCCGGCCATGCAGTCGATTCCTCCGCAACCGTGATCGCGCCCGGAATCTGCCGCACTTCATGATTCAGCCGCTTCAGGAACGCAATCGATTCGAGATTCTCTCGCCCGCCGTAAATGTTCGGCACCCACTCGCCGGCCTTGCGCGAATAGTCGCGATACAGCATCGACGCAACCGCATCGACACGCAAGCCATCGACGTGATAGCGCTTCAGCCACGCCAGCCCCGATGCGATCAGGAACGCGCTCACCTCGTTGCGGCCGAGGTTGTAGATCATCGTGTTCCAGTCCTGGTGATAACCCTCGCGCGGGTCGGCGTGCTCGTACAAAGGCGTGCCGTCGAACTGCACGAGACCGTGCGCGTCGTTCGGAAAATGCGCCGGCACCCAGTCGATGATGACGCCGAGCCCCGCCTCGTGCGCGCGATTCACGAACTCCGCGAACTGCTCCGGCGTGCCGAAGCGCGCGGACGGCGCGAACTGCCCGAGCGGCTGATAACCCCACGAACCGCCGAACGGATGCTCCGCGATCGGCATGAATTCGAGGTGCGTGAAGCCCATGCCCTTCGCATACGGAATCAGACGCTCGGCCAGCTCGTGCCAGTTCATGCCGCGATTGTCTTCCTCCGGCACGCGCAGCCACGACTCGGCATGCGCCTCGTAAATGGTGATCGGCGATTGCGGCGTCTGCTTGCCGCCGCGCGTGTTCATCCACTCGGCGTCGGTCCATGCGTAATGATCGATCGCATCGGCATCCGCGACGACCGATGCCGTCGACGGCGGCTTCTCGCTCTGCATCGCGCACGGATCGGCCTTGAGCGGCAGCGTATGACCGTCGCGCGTGACGATCTCGTACTTGTAACGCGTGCCCGCGCCGATGCCCGGAATGAACAGCTCCCACACGCCTGCGTTGTGACGCAGGCGCATCGGATGGCGCCGCCCATCCCATGTGTTGAAGTCGCCGACCACCGAGACGCGCCGAGCATTCGGCGCCCACACCGCGAAGCGCACGCCCGCGACGCCGCCATGCGTGATGGGCCGCGAGCCGAGGCATTCGAGCACCGCATACGGATCGGCTTGCGAGAGACGGTGGAGCCATTCGTCGCTGAGCACAGGGCCGAACGAATACGTGTCGTGCGTTTCCTGCGGCGTGCCGTGCCAGTCGATCTTCAGGCGATACGCCGCCGGCCTCGTGACGAAGCCCGCGTAAAGCCCCGCATCGTGGATGCGCGCGAGCGAGCCGAGATGCTCGCCGTTGCCCGCATCCGCGACGCTTACTGACGATGCGCCCGGCAGGAACACGCGCACGACGTGCCCCAGATCGGTTTCGTGCAGGCCGAGCATCGAGAAGGCATCGGGATGCCGGGCCTCGACGAGTGCGTCGATATCGAGCGGATTGAGGCCGTGCGCCGGGTTCCTGGTATCCGCCGGATCGCTACGAGTGTTCATGGTGAGTTCCATCCGGATTGTCCTTGTTGGCTCCGAATACGGGTCGCGTGCCCGGAGCGGGCGGCTCGCCCGTATCTCCCAGCAGGCGGCTCGCGAGCGACGCGAGACCCCGCAACGGAAGGCCGATCCAGGTCGGCCGGTTCGCTGCTTCGTAGCGGATTTCGTAAGCGGCCTTCTCGATCAGGAAAAGATCGAGCAACGGCTGAAACACGTCTTCGGCCGCGATCGTTTCGGGCGACGTGGCGATCGCCCCGGTGTACTCCCGCAAAAAGCTCTCCTCGGCGAACGCGCGCAGGCGTTCGAACAGCGCCCGCTTGCGATCCGCCGTCTGCGCGGGCGCGTTTTCCGTCGTCGATTGCGCTGCCGCGCTCGCATACGACAGCGAACGCAACAGGCCCGCGACGTCGCGCAGCGGACTCGTCTTTTTGCGGCGTTCGTCGAGCGGTCGCGCGGGCTCGCCTTCGAAGTCGATGAGATACGCATCGCCTTGCGCCATCAGCACCTGGCCCAGGTGGAAATCGCCGTGGATGCGGATGCACAACGCATCGGCATCGGGCGCGACGAGCTTCTTGACCGTATCGACGAGCAGTTCGCGCCGGTCGAGCAGGCTTTGCGCGAGGAAACGGTCGTGCTCGTTGAATTCGCCGATCTTCTGCGCGAGGATGTCGAGCGCCGATTCGAGCAGCTTCAGCGTGCCGTCGATCCAGCCCTCGACGTCCTCGGCCGATGCGCGCTGCGGCGAGAACGCTTCGTCTTCCGTCGGCGATGCGAGCGCGACGTGCAGTTCGCCCAGCCGCTTGCCGATGATGCCCGCGATGTTGCCGTAGCCCGCTAAACCTTCCGCCTGCGCGTCGCGTTCCTGCGCGTGCTCTTCGGATTCGACCGCGACCGCGAGCTCATCGACGGTGCGGCGCAGATAGTCGAGCGCGTAGTTCCACGCATCGCCCTGATTGTCGATGTAACCCTGCAGGATGATGAGCGTATGCGGCACGCCCTGCGGATCGACGCGCACGACTTCGCCGTAGAGCGGGCCGGTGTTCGCGTAGCCGAGTTGCGTCAGATAGCGGCTCATTTCCGCTTCGGGGTGAATGCCGCCCACGACGCGACGCACGAGCTTGAGCACGATCTTGTCGCCGATCACGAGCGAGCTGTTGCTCTGTTCGGCGGCGAGCCAGCGGATCTCGGGCGGATCGGCGGGATAGAGATTGAGCGTGTCGAAGAGCTCGGTCGGAATGAAGCGGATCTCGCTCTTTTGCACCGTCGGCACGACCGCGCGCTCCTTGAGCTTGCGGATCACGCCATAGGTGAATTGCGGCACCGAGAACGCATCGGTCAAATGCCCGATGTTGCGGTTGCGCCGCACGCGCGCGAGCGCGAGCTGCATGTAGAGCGGCGACGTCGTCTCCGTGCCCCACGCGATCGACAGCGGCAACACGTAGCGCTCGCAATGATCGCCGACATCGGCTTCGATCTCGGTGAACGCGAAGCCCGCGCCTTCGATCGTGGTCAGCGCGGCGAGGCGCACCGCATGCAGCTTCTGATCCTTCGATGCGAACCAGCGGCGCTTGCTCAGATAGTTCGGCAGCACTTCCGATTCGAGCAGCCGCACGTTTTCCGGCGTCGGGCCGGTCTGGCCGGCGCGAATCACCATCGTGACGAACTCGGGCAATTGCTCGGACGGCGCCTGCGCCCACGCGGGCCGCATGTTGCCCGGGCAAAGCTGGAACCACAGGAAGCCGTAGGGCGGGAACGTGAGCAGATACGTGAGCTTGCCGATAGCCGGGAACGGCGAATCGGCGGTCATTTCGAGCGGCACGGAGCCGTCGAATTCCGACAGATCCAGCTCCACCGCTTGCGGCGCACGCGAAAGATTCGCGACGCACAGGATCGGCGGCTCGCCTTCGAGTTCGCGCAGATACGCGAGGATCTTGCGATTCGCGGGCCGCAAGAAGCGGATCGTGCCGCGGCCGAACGCATGCTTCGAGCGGCGCACCGCGAGCATCTTGCGCGTCCAGTTCAGCAGCGAATGCGGATCGCGGCTTTGCGATTCGACGTTCACCGCGTCATAGCCGTAGAGCGAGCCCATCACGGGCGGCAGCACGAGTTGCTCGGGATCGGCGCGCGAGAAACCGCCGTTGCGGTCGGACGACCATTGCATCGGCGTGCGCACGCCGTCGCGATCGCCCAAGTGGATGTTGTCGCCCATGCCGAGCTCGTCGCCGTAATAGATCACGGGCGTGCCGGGCATCGACAGCAGCAGCGAATTGATGAGCTCGATGCGGCGCCGGTCGCGTTCCATCAGCGGCGCGAGACGGCGGCGAATGCCGAGGTTCAGGCGCGCGCGGCGATCGCTCGCGTATGTGTTCCACAAGTAGTCGCGCTCGGAGTCGGTGACCATTTCGAGCGTGAGTTCATCGTGATTGCGCAGGAAGATCGCCCATTGATTGGTTTCGGCGAGGTCCGGCGTCTGCCGCATGATGTCCGTGATCGGGAAGCGATCCTCGCTCGCGATCGACATATAGATGCGCGGCATCAGCGGGAAGTGGAACGCCATGTGGCATTCGTCTTCGTCGCCGAAGTATTCCTTCACGTCTTCCGGCCACTGATTCGCTTCCGCGAGCAGCATGCGGTTCGGATACTCCGCGTCGATGGTGGCGCGAATCTTTTTGAGGATCTGGTGCGTCTCGGGCAGATTCTCGTTGTTCGTGCCTTCGCGCTCGACGAGATACGGCACCGCGTCCAGCCGCAGCCCGTCGATGCCCATGTCGAGCCAGAAGCGCATCACGGAGAGCACTTCCTTGATGACCGCCGGGTTATCGAAGTTCAGGTCGGGCTGATGCGCGTAGAAGCGATGCCAGTAATACTGGCCCGCGACCGGATCGTGCGTCCAGTTCGAAGGTTCCGAGTCGATGAAGATGATGCGCGTCTCTTCGTACTTCTTGTCCGTGTCGGACCACACGTAGTAGTTGCGATGATTCGATCCCGGCTTCGCATGACGCGCGCGCTGAAACCACGGATGCTGATCCGACGTGTGATTGATGACCAGTTCGGTGATCACGCGTATGCCGCGCGCGTGCGCTTCCTGAATGAAGCGCTTGACGTCCGCGATCGTGCCGTAGTCCGGATGCACGTTGCGATAGTCGGCGATGTCGTAGCCGTCGTCGCGGCGCGGCGACGGATAGAACGGCAGCAGCCAGATCGCATCGACGCCCAGCTCCGCGATGTAGTCGAGCTTCGCGAGCAGGCCGGGAAAATCGCCGATGCCGTCGTTGTTCGCATCGAAGAAAGACTTGATGTGAACCTGATAGATGATCGCGTCCTTGTACCAAAGCGGATCGTCGTTGAGAATCGACGCCTTCTTGTTGCGCTTCACCCTTGTATCCACGTTTCGCTCCAATGTTCTTGGTGTGCTTTCGTACGTCGATGAATCACGCTGCGTCAGGCTGCGGCTTCGGCAAACCCCATGTCGGCGATATGCGCCAGATCGCGAATGGCAGCGAATGCGGATTGAGCCGCACATGCTGGCGCCGTCCGCGCCATTCGAATTGCTCGCCCGTCACCTGATCCTCGACCGCGATCGCGTCCCACTCATGCACGCCCCAGCGTTCGAGCGTCTGCCACGGCAGTTCGATATCCGCGCCTTGCTCGTTGAACGGATCGAGGTTGATCGCGACGAGCACGACGTTGTCGCGCGACGCGTTCGCCTTTTCGAAGAACAGGATGTGATCGTTATGCGCGGGCAGGAAGTTGACGCCCAAATGCGTCTGCAACGCGGGATTCGCGCGGCGGATGCGATTGAGCGCGGTGATTTCCGTGACGATGTTGCCGGGCCGGTTCCAGTCCCACGCCTTCAGTTCGTACTTCTCGGAGTCGAGATACTCCTCGCTGTTCGGCAGCGCCGCCGATTCGCACAGCTCGAAGCCGCTATACACGCCCCACAATCCGGATAGCGTGGCCGCCAGCGCCGCGCGAATCACGAAACCCGGCCGTCCGGAGCTTTGCAGGAAGCGCGGATTGATATCCGGCGTGTTCACGAAGAAGTTCGGGCGGAAGAATTCCTTCGCATCGGTCTGCGTGAGATCGTGCATGTACTCGAGAAAATCGCGCTTGCTCTCGCGCCAGGTGAAGTACGTGTACGACTGCGAGAAGCCGAGCTTCGCGAGACGGTTCATCACGCGCGGCCGCGTGAACGCTTCGGCGAGGAAGATGACATCGGGATGGCGCGCGCGCACGTCGCCGATCACCCATTCCCAAAACGGGAAGGGCTTCGTATGCGGATTGTCGACGCGGAAGATTCGCACGCCCGCCGCGATCCAGTGCAGGAACACGTCGCGCAACGCGAGCCACAGATCGGGTTTCGCGTCCTGCGCGTAGAAGTCCGGATTCACGATGTCCTGATACTTCTTCGGCGGATTTTCCGCATAACGCAGCGTGCCGTCGGGACGCCATGCGAACCACGTCGGATGCTCCTTGAGCCACGGATGATCCGGCGAGCATTGCACCGCGAAGTCGAGCGCGATCTCGAGCCCGTGTTCGTGCGCGGCTTCGAGCATGCGCTTGAAGTCGTCGAGATTGCCGAGTTCGGGATGCAGCGCGTCGTGGCCGCCTTCCTTGCCGCCGATCGCATATGGGCTGCCGACATCGCCCGGCTGCGCGGTCAGCGAGTTGTTCTTGCCCTTGCGGTTCGCGACGCCGATCGGATGGATCGGCGGAAAGTACAGCACGTCGAAGCCCATCTCGCGGATGCGCGGCAGCTTGCCGATCACGTCGATGAACGTGCCGTGACGATTCACGTCGTCGCTCATGGAACGCGGGAAGATCTCGTACCAGCTCGCGAAGCGCGCGGCGGCGCGTTCCGAATCGATGCGGTACACGACCGGATCGCGCGACAGGAACGGACGATGCCGCGCCGCTGCAACGGCTTTCGCGGTCGCGCTCGCGAGCACGAGTTCGAGCTTGCGCGCGTCGTCGGCCTTCGTGAATTCCTTGACGATCGCTTCGAGCGGCGCGCTGTCGCTGTCGGCATCGTCGGAGGTTTTGACTTCGGCGAGGATCAGCGCGAACAGATGCTTCGCTTCCTCGACTTCGAGCTCCACCGTCTGACCGGCCTTCAGCTTCTTCTGCATGTGATCGACGAGCGACGCGTAATCGTCGCGCCACGCCATCACGACGAATTCATGGCGGCCCACGCGTTCGAGCGGAATGCGCGTGCTCCACAGATCGAGGCCGGCGGGCTGCACGGCGGTCATCGGCGCTTCGTGCCACTCGGTTTCATCGGCGGCGCGCCATTGCACGGCGGCGGCGATCTTGTCGTGGCCTTCCGCGAAGATCGCTGCCTGAATCTCCACCGCCTCGCCGACGATGCGCTTCGCCGGAAAGCGTCCGTGATCGACCGAAGGCGTCACGCTCTCGATCGACACGCGCGGCGCGGCGATCGCCTCGGCGACGGACTTCTTGTCGGCGGCCTTCGCGCCGCGCTTCACTTGCGGCTGCGCGAGCAGGATGAACGGCTCGGCTTCCGCGCGATACAGGCGCACTTCGCCCGCCTTGAGCGTGAAGGGCGCGAGGCGCTCGGGCTTGCCCATCGTGTCGTCGATCAGCGCGAAGCGCGTGTAGTTGCCCGGCACCGATTCGAGCAGATGCAACGTATCGACGTGCACGGGCGCGACGAGATCGGGATTGATGACGGCGAGCACGGCGTCGCTGCTATGGCGCAGATCGCCGCCATCCGCGCGAATCAGCGCCGCGTAGGGCGTGCCCGCCCCCGTCAGCGCGCGCAGTTCGCCGACGCTCGCGAGCGTGCCGACGTTGCGCTGCAACTCGTTCGCACGCCGGATGCGCGCGGTGAGATCGATGCGCTTCTCGCTCTTCGCACGCTCGTATTCCGCCGCGATGCCGTATTGCGGCGACATCGGCAGGGCGACGCCGTATTCGAAGCCCATCGGCACCATGATGCCGGTGCCGAGCGCGGCGGCGGTGTCGAGCGCGCGCGTGTAGGCGCGTTCGACGAGCGCGGTGTCGCTCGTATCAGCGAGATCGCTGATGAGCCGCGCGCCGAACGGATCTTCCGGAAACGCGATGGGCGGTGCGATGCGCGACAGCGCCGCGTGCTCGTCGAAGAGCCACGCGCTCTTGAAGTCCCACCAGCGCGTCGATGCGAACACGGCGTCGAAACCGGCGTCGGCGAGACCGTGCAGATCATGCCGCGTGACGCCGACGGTCCACGCGAGCCAGCGCGTCTCCGGATGCTTTTCGCGCACCGCCGCGCCGAGCCTGCGCCACACATGCGCGGGCACCGCGTCCGGCGCATCGAAGCGAAACCCGCCCACGCCCGCATCGGCGAGCAGGTTCAGCTCGCGCGCCCACCATTCGGTCAGATGATGCGCGGCCTCGCCATCGGCGAAATTCGCCCACGCGACGTCGCGCTGACGCGGCGGCTTGCGCGGATCGAGGCGCGCATCCGCGCTTTCGAACGGCTGAAACCAGTGCTTGTTGTCCTGATAGAGCCCGCCTTCGGCGCTCACGCGGTCGATCACGATATCGACGAGCAGCGTGAGCTTGTGCTTTTTCGCGGCGTCGGCGAGCTGGCGCAGGCCGTCGGATGCGCTCGCATCGGATTCGAAGACGGAATGCAGCCGATGATGATCGGCGACCGCCTCGCGATGCCCGTTGCTGCCGGGCGTGAACGGCGAGCCGATCAGGACGTGATCGAAGCCGAGCCCTGCCGCGTGCTCGAACTGGGCGGGCCAGTTCGCGAGCGGGCCGACGAGCAGGGGATCGATGAAGTAGATACGCGGCGCGTACGCATGAGGAGCTTGATGGTTTTCCATCGTTCGTCTTTTCCAGAGTCGTCCTGCGGTGGCGGGGATGCGGGCATCAATCGCGATCACGCTCACGGGCCAAACTGGCTGAAGAGCTGGTCCGCGCGTCACGAATCACGCGAACTCTCAGGCGGAACTCAGATTACACCTTGGCGCCGGATTTCGACGCCTGCCTGGCCGCGTTGTCGCGATGCACCGTGCATCGAATGCCTTCTTGCATCACGGTGGGCGCCACGGTCCCCAAGTGATTTCCTTCGGGCTCATGCACGGGCGGGACAGCACGTTGCGTGCCGCGCCCGGTTCGAACCCTGGTCGTTACTATGGAGCAACTGCCGCCGGCACGCTCACGCGGTGCGCGCCATCGAATGCGCGTCCTGTGCCCGTGCGGGCGTCGGCATGACATCGGCCACGCGGCGCGCACGCAATGCGGTGCGGCTCGGACGCGCGCCGCTCAGGCCGACGTACAGTGCGACCATCGTCGTCACGGCTTCGTTCCATCCGAAATCGCAGGACATCGCGTTGCGCTGCAACGCGCGCCACACTTGCGGACGCATGTAGGCGTCGAGCGCGCGGCTCGCGGCGTAGACGATATCGTCCGCGCGTTCGCCATCGAAGAGAAAGCCGGTGGGCGCGTGCGAGGAGCGCGGCGCGGGGACCGGCGCGACAGGCAGATCATGCGTGCCGTCGCGCAGCCACGCCGATGGACGGAGCACGTCGCGCATGCCGTGCAGTTCGTTTTGCGCCGCATCGACGATCGTGTCGGCGAGGCCGCCCACGCGCGATGCGACCGGCAGCGTGCCGTAGCGCATCGCATACATCTGCGTGAGGCCGCACGGCTCGAAGCGGCTGCCGTGCAGAAGGATGTCCGCGCCCGCGTGCAGGGCATGGGCGCGCCGTTCGTCGTATCCGATATGCACGCCCACGCGATCCGGCCATTCCTGCGCGAGCTTCCTGAAACCGGCTTCGATATGCGCCTCGCCCTTGCCGATCACGGCGAGCTGCAGACGCGGATGTCGCGCGAGCAGACGCGGCAGCGCATCCAGCACGACATCGGCGAGTTTCTGACCGGTCATGCGGCTGCCGATCGCCATCAGCGGCGCGAACGGATCGACGGGCAAGCCGAACATGCGTTGCAGCGCGCGCTTGCACGCGTGCTTGCCGCGCATATCGTCGAAGGAATAGGTGCGTTCGATGAGCGGATCGGCGGCGGGATTCCACGTTTCTTCGTCGATGCCGTTCACGACGCCCGACAGCTTGTCGGCGCAGCTTTGCAGCACGCCTTCCATCAGATGACCGAAGCGCTGCGTGAGAATTTCGCGCGCGTAAGTTTCGGAGACGGTCGTTACGCGATCGGCGTGGACGATGCCCGCTTTCATCAGACTCAATGCGCCATAGAACTCGATGCTCTTCGGGTCGCTCAACGCATGCACGAGCCACTTTTCCGGCACGCCGAGCGACGCACCAAGCGAGAGCGCGTAGTTGCCCTGGAATGCGAGATTGTGGATCGTGAATACGCTCTTTGCGTGCACGTCCGCGTGCTTCATCAGCAGCGGCGTCAGGCCCGTGTGCCAGTCGTGTGCATGAACGATGTCCGGCTTCTTCACGCCGCGCACGCCTTGCGCGATCCGCACCGCGGCGGCGGAAAGCGTCGCGAAGCGAAGCGCGTTGTCCTGATAGTCGCGGCCCTGTTCGTCCTGATAAAGCCCGTCGCGCGCGTAGAGCGTGTCGCAGCGCAGCAGCAGAACCGGCACGCCGGTATCGGGCATGCGGCCGCGCAGCAGCGCCGCGTCGCCGCCGGGCAGGCCGGTGAGCGTGCCGATCTTGCTCAGGCCTTCGGCTTGGGCAATAGCGTTCGGATAGGCGGGAAGCAGGATGGTGGCATCGACGCCGGCTTCGCGCAGCGCGGCAGCATAGGCGCTGACCATATCGCCGAGTCCGCCGGTCTTGGCGAGCGGGACGGCTTCGGAGGCGACCAGCAGAACGTTCAAAGGCAAAATGGGCTCTCCTGTGCATGCGGAACGCACGAGCGCGAGGCCGCGCGAGCGAGTGCTGATCCGGGTTTCTTCTGATTGGGCTGGCGCAATGCAGCAATCGCTGTGCCACCGAGCGGGGGCGTGTGTGCGCTGCGGCACGTTCATTTCCGCCTATGGCACGACGAGACCGCCGGCGCCCCCGTCCCGCAGAGCAAGAAAGGCACGAACGTGCCGCGTGTAAAACTGACTGCGGCGCGCGCCGCGTTTTTACACGGCGCGTTCGATGAGCCGTTCGTCGAGCTTATGGCGCGCGCGTGACAGCGTCGTTTCAGCCGCCGACCATGCTCGCGGCGATGTTGATCGAAAGCCCGAGCACCGCGAGATTGAAGAAGAACGACAGCACCGATTGCGCGAGCGCCGTGCGGCGCGCCGACGTCGATGCAAGCGCGATATCGGCGGTCTGCGACGCGACCGCGATCGTGAAGGAGAAGTAGAGGAAGTCCCAGTAACCCGGCTTCAGATGACGGTCGGGAAATCTCAGCGCGGTATCGTTGTCCGGCGACTGATAGTAGTGCCGCGCGTAGTGGAGCGTGAACATCGTCGGGATCAGGAACCATGCGCCGAGCATCGTCGCGCCGGTGAGCACGTAATGCAGCACCGCGCCGGCGCCCATGTGCTTCGCGGTCGACAGCTCGACGACGATCGCCACGATGCTCGCAATCGCCGCGACGCTCACGACCATCAGCACGGTCGCGGCGTTTTCGTCTTCGCGCTCGGCCAGTTCCTGCACGTCGCTCTGGCGCGCGGACGCCATCTTCACCCAGATGAGCGCGAGGTAGAGCCACACGGCCGAGTCCCAGCCGATCAGCGCGCGCGCCGTCGGCCGCACGTGCGCCGGAACCAAAGCGGCGGCGACGCAACCAACAGCCAGGCCGATCAGCGCGCGCGGCCGGTTGCGCAGTACGGGCGGGAAGATCGGCTTCATTTCGTTTTGTCCGCATGTGAGGCAGGCATCGCCCGACGCTGCGATTATTGCCCGATCGCCTTTCAACAAGCTGAGTGCCAGAGATGACGTCGTTTGCGATGCGAAGGGGAATCATGGCGGGCGCGTGCGCGCTGCTCGTGCCGGCGCGCGCTCAGGAACCGCCCGCGAGCGGAATCGGCGCGTTTCTCGCCGTGTCGATGAAACTCACCGGCCGCACGCACTTCGATCCGCTTCTCGCCGAACGCGTGCACGCGGCGCTTGCCCGGCACGATGCGGACTTCGCCGCGAAGATCGCCGCGCTCGACAAGTGGATCGCGACGCACGGCGGCACGCCCACCGACATCATCACCGCCGCGCTCGAAGCCACGCGTCCCGAGCTTGCGAAGACGGTCGGCAGCGTGATGCGCGCGTGGTATCTCGGCGTCGTCGGCGAGCCGCCGCATGTCGAAGTCGTTGCGTACGAACGCGCACTGATGTTCGATCCCGTCGGCGACATGCTCACGGTTCCCTCATACTGCCGCGGCGAGCCGGCCGACTGGGCGAAGAAGCCCTGAGCGCCGCGCATCGCCATTCAAGACAAGGGCACGCGCATGGCGGGTTCCACTTCGGCGGACGTCGTGGTCGTCGGCTCGGGCGTGGCGGGCAGTCTCGTCGCGTACCGGCTGGCGAAAGCGGGCGCGTCGGTGATTCTGCTCGAAGCCGGGCCGCGTCTTGCGCGCTGGCAGATCGTCGAGAACTTTCGCCGCGCCGCCGACAAGCGCGATCTCTGCGCGCCGTATCCGCTCGCGCGTCACGCGCCGCGCCCCGAGCCGATGAATCCCGGCGCCTATCTCGTCGATCGCGGCGCGACGCCGTACCAGCCGCAATATCTGCGGCTCGTCGGCGGGACGACGTGGCATTGGGCCGGCGCGGCGTGGCGCCTTTTGCCTTCTGACTTTCGCGTGAAAACGCTGTACGGCGTCGGGCGCGACTGGCCGTTTCCCTACGAGACGCTCGAACCGTGGTACGGGCAGGCCGAAGCCGATCTGGGCGTCGCGGGACCGGACATCGATCTCGGCTCGCCGCGCTCGACACCTTATCCGATGGACGCGCTGCCGCTCTCGTGGATGGACCGGCGCGTCGCCGAGGTGCTCGGCGCGCAGTCGTATCGCGTGGTGCCCGAGCCGATGGCGCGCAACAGCCGTCCGTACGACGCGCGCCCCGCGTGCTGCGGCAACAACAATTGCATGCCGATTTGTCCGATCGGCGCGCTGTATCACGCAGCGTCGCACGCCGACAAGGCCGAACGCGCGGGCGCGGCGCTCGTCGCGCAGGCGGTCGCGTATCGCATCGAGGCGAACGATCGCGGCGAGATCGTCGCGATCCATTGCAAGGACCCGAACGGCCTCTCGACGCGCGTGACCGGCAGGCGCTTCGTCATCGCGGCGAACGGCATCGAGACGCCCAAGCTGCTTCTGATGTCGACGTCCGCGCGGTTTCCGAAGGGCATCGGCAACGGCTCGGATCAGGTCGGGCGCAATCTGATGGATCATCCCGCCGCGAGCGTCAGCTTTCTCGCCAACGAGGCGCTGTGGCCGGGACGCGGGCCAGTGGAGATGTCGTCGATCGTCGATTTCCGCGACGGGCCGTTTCGCGCGCAGCAGGCGGCGAAGAAGCTGCATCTGTCGAACGCGGCGCCGACGCTCGCCGTCACCCGGAATCTGCTGGATAAAGGGCTGACCGGCGGCGAGCTCGACCGGCAGATTCGCGAGCAATGCGCGCGCAGGCTCACGTTCGGCAGCTTTCACGAGCAACTGCCGTCGAGCGAAAATCGCGTGATGCTGTCGGCGCAAAAGGACGCGCTCGGCTTGCCGCGACCGGAAATCGCGTATTCGATCGACGATTACGTGCGCAAGAGCGCCGCCGACACGCACGCGCAGTTCGCGCGCATCGCCGGGATTTTCGAGGGCACGGAAATCGAGCACGACGATTCGCTCGGCGCGAGCAGCCACATCATGGGCACGGCGATCATGGGCCGCGATCCGAACGATTCCGTCGTCGATGACGAATGCCGCGCGCACGATCATCCGAACCTGTTCATCGCCGGGAGCGCGGTGATGCCCGCGGGCGGCTCCGTCAACTGCACGCTGACGATCGCGGCGTTGTCGCTGCGGCTCGCCGGCACGATCGAGGCGTCCCTGCGATGAAGGCGCGGCTCGCGTGCCTGATCGTTCTGCTGGCGTGCGCGTCCGGCGCCGCCCAGGCGCAAACCAGAGTCGAGCAAGGCGAATACCTCGTGCGCGCGGGCGGCTGCATGAGCTGCCATACCGCCCGCTCGGAATCCGCGCGGCCGTTCGCGGGCGGCAGGCCGATCCCGACGCCGTTCGGCGACGTGTTCGCGCCGAACATCACGAGCGATCGCGAAACGGGCATCGGCGCATGGACCGACGCGCAGTTCATCCGCGCGATGCGCGAGGGCATCGGCAGGAACGGCGAGCGGCTTTATCCCGCGTTTCCGTACACGTCGTACACGCTGCTTTCCGACGCCGATCTGCTCGCGATGCGCGCCTATCTCGCGACCGTGCCGCCCGTGCGGTCCGCGACGCCGCGCAACACGCTCGCGTTTCCGTTCGATCAGCGCTGGCTCATGGCGCTGTGGAATCTTCTCGAGTTTTCGCCGCGGCGCTTCGTGCCCGATCCGTCGAAGAGCGCGGAGTGGAATCGCGGCGCGTATCTCGTCGAAGGGCTCGGGCATTGCGGCGAGTGCCACACGCCGCGCAACCGCATCGGCGGGCTGATGGGGAGCAAGCGGCTTGCCGGGGCGACGGTCGCGGGATGGCAGGCGGGCAATCTGACGCCGGATCGCGTCGCGGGCATCGGCGCGTGGCGCGACGACGAACTGCTGCGCTTTCTGTCGACGGGCGCCGCGCCCGGCCGTGCCTATGCGCTCGGACCGATGGCCGAAGTCGTCGCGACTGGCACGCAGCATCTGACGCCCGCGGATCTGCGTTCGATGATCGTGTATCTGCGCGCCGTGCCGCCCGTCGCGGCGAAAGACGCGCGCGTGAGCGACCCGGCGCGGGCGGACACGACATCGATCGATTCGGAAGGCGCGCGTCTTTACGCCGCCGCGTGCGCCAGTTGCCATGGCGCGACAGGCGAGGGCAGCAAGCCGTTTCCGCCGCTCGCGCGTGATGGCGGCGCGGCGGCGGCGAGCAATCTCGTTCTCGTGATCCTGCGCGGCGTGAATCGCAAGACCCGCGATGCGCACGCGCTGATGCCCGCATTCGACGCGCAATTCACCGACGAGCAGATCGCCGTTCTGAGCAACTTCGTGACGCGTCAATTCGGCGATCCACGCGCGTCGATCGATGCGAAAGCCGTCGCGCGGCTTCGCGTCATCGGGCAATAACTGCGTTGCAAAAAGGTCGGGAACAGCACTTTTTACGTCGACCGGACGCGCCCCGGTAACGCCGCTGTAACGAGTGTGCGCGCGGCTTGCGTATTGCTTGCAAAAGCGATCCACCCCGCACACGGCGTCATTGACGAGCGCTATCATCGGCGCATGAATGGTCCTACCTATCCTATCGTCTGCAGGCATCCCGCCAATGATCTCGGCCGCGATTTCGTGGTCGGGGATCTGCACGGCTGCGTCGATGCGCTGCGTTATCTTCTGCACGAAATCGGTTTCGACGGCGCGCGGGACAGGCTGTTCTCCGTCGGCGATCTGGTCGATCGCGGCACGGATTCGCTCGCGGCCATCGATCTCATCGACAAGCCGTGGTTTTATCCCGTGCTCGGCAATCACGAGGATGCGCTGATCGCGGTCGCGACCGGCGCGATGCGCCGTCAATCGTGGTACGCGATCGGCGGCGCGTGGGCTGAAACCGTGCCCGACGATCAGCTTGCCGCGCTCGCCGCGCGGCTCTCGACGCTGCCGCTCGTGCGGATCGTCGGCGAGGGCGAGCGGCGCTTCAACGTGCTGCACGCGGAGTTCTTCGGCAACGACGCCGAACTCGATGCCGGCGACTATCACGAAGACGTCCGCGGGCAGATCCTTTGGGGCCGCAGCCTTGCGCTCGGTCACGCGGACCCCGGGCTGCAATTCGGCCTGTCGCCCACTTACTGCGGCCATACGCCGACGCGCGCGGTGAAGCAGATCGGCTCGCAGATTTACATCGATACGTGCGCGTTCGCGCCCGAAGGCCGGCTCACGATCGTGCAGGCCGGCACCGACGAGCGCTGGTCCGTAAAAGAGCGCTGGGCGTCGTCCGAAGGCGCGCGCGAACTCGCGCTGCCGTGACTCCGGTGCAACGCGGCACGCACGTTGCTCGAATCTTCGCCATCGATAGAAGACCAATCAGGCGAGGCGCGCGGTGGCGAAAATCGGAACGAACAACGAGACAGGCGGCGGGGCCGGCGACCGCCTGACGGCCGACGTGCAGGGCTGCCCGGATGATTTGCCGCCCGGCCTGCGCTACGTGGACGATTCGCGGCGCGGCTATACGCGCGAATGGATCGACGGCGCGTTCGCGTACTTCAACACGCAGGGCAAGCGCATCGACGACGAAGCCGAGATTCGCCGCATCAACGCGCTCGCGATTCCGCCCGCTTACACCGATGTGTGGATTTGCCCCGACTCGCGCGGCCATCTCCAGGCGACCGGACGCGATGCGCGCGGTCGCAAGCAATATCGCTATCACCCGCAATGGCGCGAAACGCGCGACGCGAACAAGTACGAACGCATGCTCGCGTTTTCCGCGGTGCTGCCGAAACTGCGCTCGCGGGTTACGCGCGATCTGGCGCTCGACGGCATGCCGCGCGACAAGGTGCTCGCGACCGTGGTGCGTCTGCTCGATACGACGCTGATCCGCGTCGGCAGCGAGGAATACGCGCGCGAAAACCGCTCGTACGGACTGACGACGTTGAGAAAGCGGCATCTGAAAGTGTCGGCGGGAACGTTGCGGTTCAAGTTTCGCGGCAAGAGCGGCATCGAGCACGATGTCGCCGTGAGCGACGCGCGGGTCGCGCGCATCGTCAAGCGCTGCATGGATCTGCCGGGGCAGGATCTCTTCCAGTATCTCGATGAGGACGGCGAGCGCCATTCGGTCTCTTCATCCGACATCAACGAATATCTGCGCGAGATCACCGGCGCGGATTTCACGGCGAAGGATTACCGGACGTGGGCGGGCAGCGTGTTCGCGCTCGCGGCGCTGAGAAAGCTGAAATGGGAGACGGTGACCGAGGCGCGCAAGCATGTCGTCGGCACGGTGAAGGAAGTCGCGCAACTGCTGCGCAATACGCCCGCCGTGTGCCGCAAATGCTATGTGCATCCGGCCGTGATCGAGGCGTTCGAAGCCGGCGAGCTCGCCGAATCGATGCCCGCGTCGCGCCGTCACGGTCTCAAGACCGATGAAGCCGCGCTCGCGATCTTCCTCGAAAAGGAAGCGAAACGCCGCACGCGCGAGGCGGCGCGCAAGAACCGCAAGGGCGCGACGCCAGGCGACGCGCGCCTGACCCGGCTGCTCGGCGAATCGAGCCGCAAGGCGCGCGCGGGTGCGCTGAAATCGAGCGGCAAGAACGCGGCGTCGCAGGCGCTCGAGCAGGTCGGCAAGAAAGCGGCGAGAAAGGCGGCGCGCCCGGCGTCGAAGAAGCTCTCGCGCACGCGCACCGAAACGGCTGTGGCGATCGGCTCGGGAAGGTGAAACGTTTGCCCGTTCAGCCGACCTGATTCAGCTCGAACACGTAGTCGATCGCCTCGCCGTTCCAGTTGTATTCGAGATACGCCGCGTGCCGGCAGTCGCGCAGCATCGTCGTGCGCAGGGCGGCGAGGCATTCGCCCTGCGGATCGCGCACCGAGGGATACACGATCCCCGGCGCACCGGCCGCCCGCACCGCGCGTCCGAGCGCCTTGCCCGGGCCGTAGTCGTCCGGCGCGAGGATGCGCGGATCGAGGCCCGTTCGCGCGATCGCGTCGCCGCGCAGATCGACGACATCGCCGTGCGCCCGCACTGTGTAGAGACGCATCTGCTGGCGCGTCGGCGCTTCGTTCGTCGCGGCGAGAAAAAGCCCGGAGTGATAGCGCGTTTCCGCGATCGCCGTCTGCCGGTCGCGGCCGCAGTAAAAGACGCCGTAGCTGCCGTCCGAGAAACGGCTGCCGTTCGGATTCAGATGCGTGAACGCCGCCATGATCGGCCCGCAGCCCGGCCCGAAACAGCGCTCTTCCGCGGGCACGAGATCGAGTTCGCCGATTTCGGTGCGCAGGCGGTCGTTCGTCATCGCCTCCAGTGCGTAGAGCGCTTCGAAATCCTGCGGTGACGCCACGCGATCGAAGAGATTGACGGCAGGAAAGCGCGTGGGAATCACGCGATACGCCGGCGACCAGTCGAGCAGACTGTGCGGCCACTGTTCGCGCCAGTTCGGTGTGTCCTTGCTGAATGCAATTCCCATCACGCCCAGCCGCCTCGCATCGCGTCGAGATATTGGCGCACGGCAACGAGATCGCTGATATTGCCCGCCAGCAGCCGATCGAGCGCCGGACGCCCGCCGAACGGCGGCGCGGCATTGGGGCGGCGGATCCAGGTATCGGCGGCTTTCGGATCGGGGAGAAGGATTTGCAGCGCCTTGTAGATGCCGAGAATCAGCGAAAGGCGCTCGAGCGTGTCGCGAGCGAGGCGGGCGGATTCGGGGTCCTGCTTCCATTTGAAATAGGTGGAGCGCCCCGGCGAGCCGAGCAGCGTGATCTGCTCCTCGGCGGATAGCGCCCAGTCGCGGGCGATATTGAAGAAGGCGCGTAGACCGGCAGCGGATAGATCACCCGAATCCAGCGCCGGACGCGGCACCGGACGGCCGGCCGACGCATGTTCGGCGCGTGCGGCGTTGGGCATGTCGTTAAGTCTCCAAAGGAACTTTGCAATAATATTAGTCCACATTTGGATTAATGCAAGCCCGCCATGCGCTTTTTGACTCGAAGCGCCGGATCAGTCTTCGTCGTCGGTCGGGCCGTAGCGGCGGCCCGGTACGTGGGATTTGAGCGCATCGGCGATTTGCGACGGCGTGCAGTCGGCGGGAAAGACGCGTCGCTGCACGCGCTGGTCGGTCTTCGACGCCCATTCGACCATTCGGTAAGGCGCGCCCCACGGCGGCTCGACCGGCAGGGAAAGACGGCATTCGCGCAGGGTGAGCGCGTATTGTTTGCGCATCGTCGGAGCGAGATTGGCGAAGCTGCGGCGCGCGGCGGTGTTGGCTGGCATGGCACGTTCCTCACGGTGATGGCTCGGCCGTCCGGTGCGGACGGCGGCAACGGAGCCGGATCGCGAGACGAGTGTGTCGGCGCAGAATTAAGAGGGACTTAATCGCGCGCGACGCCGCATCGATGCGCGGCAAAACGCCGCTGCGAGCCGCCGAAGGCCGATGCATGCGCCGGTCAAGAGGCGCTTCGGCATTTTCGCCACGACGCGCGCCGCCTGTTTGCCGCGGCGTCGGCTTACTGTATATTCGTACAGCTTGTCCGCAACAGGAGCTCGCCGATGAACCCACGCAACGATCCGCTCGAAGCCGCTGCGCTCGAACGTTTCATGCGCGCGACGCGCGCGGTCAACGCGGCGTTCGACGCCACGCGCGGCGAGCCGGATTTCGAGCGGGACGGGCGCTCCGTCGCGCGCTCGATCGAGCGTCTCGACGCCGCGTTGCTCGAGCTGGAAACATCCGAGCAGACGCTCGACGCCATCCTCTCGCGCAGAGCGGGCCACTAACCGTTGGAGCGAATCACTTGAAGCGCGTATTCCTGATCGTCGTTCTTCTGATCGGCTCGTCGTCGCTTTTTGCGGCCGAGCGCTACACGGAAGTCTGGAATCCTCCCGAAGCACAGTCCGTCAAGGGCAAGAGCAAGACGCACGCGGCGCCGCAGACGGCAGCCAAAAAGAAGCACAAGAGCGCCACGTCCGTGAAGCAGGTCGCCGATAAAGCCGCTATCGAACAGGCGCCGGTCACGCCGCGTTCGAAGGCATCGTCGCCGAAGCAGAGCGAGCCGGTCATCCCGCGCAAGATCGAGCCGAACGGCCAAGTGATGCGCGTCTAGACCGCGGCCGCAATCGACAAAAAGGGGCGTCCCGCCGGGAGCGCCCCTTTTTTCTTACGCGGCCAACAGCAGCCGCGCGATGTCACAACCGACCCATCAGCAACAGAACGATCACTACGATCAGCACGACGCCGACGATCCCGCTCGGCCCGTAGCCCCAACTGCGGCTGTGCGGCCAGGAAGGAATGGCGCCGATCAAGAGCAGGATCAGGATGATCAGCAGTATGGTTCCGATCGTCATTTCGACTTCTCCTTATTCAAATGATCGCGTGACGGATCGGCGTCCGGCGCAGCCTCCCAACTGTCATCGACAGTCATGCGCCGAAGGAGCGGCGGTTCGTGGCCGCCGGCACGATCAGTCTTGCGATCGACGACTGCATATGAGCAATGGCCGTGCCAGTAGCGACGAAAGCCCGCGGCATCAGGCATTGCGGGCAGTGAGCGAACGTGCGCCAGCGCAGACGAAAGTCGAAAAGGAGAGGCGAAACGAGGCGGGGCGGGCAAAACTTGCACGGCGCGCGAAAGCCTTCGCGCGCCGCTTTTTACGCAAGCGATCCGCTCAGAATAGGCCGCGGAACGCCCAGAACAGCAGGCCCGCGAGCGCGATCGAAACCGGCAGCGTCAGGATCCACGCGAGCGCGAGGCTGCGCACGGTGCGCCATTGCAGGCCGGAGCCGTTCGCGGCCATCGTGCCCGCGACGCCCGACGACAGCACGTGCGTCGTGCTGACGGGCAAGCCGTAGACATCGGCGGCGCCGATGGTCAGCATCGCGACGAGTTCCGCCGACGCGCCTTGTCCGTACGTCAGATGCGTCTTGCCGATGCGCTCGCCGACCGTCACGACGATCCGCTTCCACCCGACCATCGTGCCCAATCCGAGCGCGACGGCGACGGCGACCTTCACCCACGTCGGGATGAACTTCGTCGCGTGGTCGAGCTGCTTCTTGTAGTTGCCGAGCACGGCGTCGTCGTCCTTGGAAAAGGCGGGCGCTTTCTGCTTCTCCATGATGCGCAGCGCCTCCGACGCGATGTACATCTCGTTGCGCACGTTGCGGACGTTGCCCTGCGGCACTTCGGCCATCGTTTGGCTCGGGCGGATCTGCGCTTCGATCGAGTCGACGACGCGCTTCAGCGACGCGATCGTGTCCGGCGCGAGCGTCTTCGTCTGCACGTATTTCTCGACCTGGGCGCGCGCGTCGGCGGCGGGCGGAGCGCCGTTGCTGTAGCGCTGCAATACGTCCGATGCGCTGCGGCTCACCGCGACGAACGTCTGCGTTTCGCTCGCCGTCACGGCCTTGTTCAGCGCGTAGGCGGTCGGCACGGTGCCGATCAGGATCAGCATGATGAGGCCCATGCCTTTCTGGCCATCGTTCGAGCCGTGCGCGAACGACACGCCCGTGCATGTCAGGATCAGCAGACAGCGGATCCAGAACGGCGGCGGCGTGTTCTTCTCCGGCTCTTTGTAGAGCGCGGGCACGCGCACGACGAGCTTCAGCACGTAAAGCAGAAAACCCGCGAGGATGAAGCCGACGAGCGGCGAAAACAGCAGCGACTTGCCGACGGACATCGCCTGGCTCCAGTCGACGCCCGACGTGCCGTTCGTGCCGTGCAACAACTGGTTCATGAGGCCGACGCCGATCACCGAGCCGATCAGCGTATGCGAACTCGACGACGGCAGGCCGAGCGCCCAGGTGCCGAGATTCCAGATGATCGCCGCGATGAGGAGCGCGAAGACCATCGCGAAGCCCTGCGAACTGCCGACGCCGATGATCAGTTCCACCGGCAGCAATTGCAGGATGCCGAACGCGACCGCGCCGCTCGAAATCAACACGCCGATGAAATTCCATGCTCCCGACCAGACTACCGCTAAGTTTGGCGTCAACGAGTGCGTGTAAATTACAGTGGCGACAGCATTCGCCGTGTCATGAAAACCGTTGACGAATTCGAAGCCGAGCGCAATCAGGAGCGCGACGCCGAGCAGAATGTATGGAAACGCCGACGATTCGCGAACCGGCGCGAGATCTTCGAGCAGATGCAGGACGCAGTACACCGCGCCCGCGCCGATGGCGAGCAGAAAGAGCAGTAGCGCGAGGCGTTGTCCGAGCGTGCGGCCCGTCTGGGATTGAGGAAAGGCAATCTGGTTCATGAACGCGTCCTTGGGGCTGGTCCTGCGCGAGGTCGTATCGGAAAGGTGAAAAAGCAGACGAGAAGCGTTTCAGAAGCTCAAATGGGCATGTTTCCCGGCGCATGTGTCGATTTCATGAATCGGGAAACGGCAGCCATTTCGTATGAATTGACGGGCGGCGTCAGATCGCCCGGGGAGACTTCATGACGATGTGGATCGAGGTGACGCTGCACGCGCATCGATCGGACGATGGAGCCGAGGACGCGCTGCATCGCGTGGCCGCATTCGCGGGCGCGGAACCCGTCCGGACGCGCTTCACGACGCGCGAGATTCCGCTGAAAACGCCGCGATGGCGGTTGTCGATCGAAACGCTCGAGGGCGCGCGCACGCTGTGCGCCGTGCAAAAAGAGAGCGTGCCGATGCCCGGCTTCACGCGCTATCGGACTTTCGCGCGGCCCGCGGGTGAGGATCTGGCGGCGTCGCTGATCGAATTCGCGCATGCCGACGACGCGCTCGCCGAGCCGCTCGCGAACGCGCATCGGGATATGGCGGCGGACTCGGAAGCCGGGCGCGAGATCGAACGCATCGAATGGCGCGTCGATGCCGGCGGCGCGGACATTCTCGCGTCGCTCGAAACTTCGGAAGGGGAACCGCCGATCTTGCGGCTCGCGGCGCCCGCGGTGAACGGCGCGCTGGACGCCGCCTTCGGGCTCGCGGGCGAGGTGATCGACGCCGCGCCGTTTTTCATCGCGCCGGACGACGAGCACGCATCGCAAGCGGAACCTGTGCATGCCGCGAAACTCGACCTGCCGCGCACGGCGACGCGCCGCGAAGCGTTCGTCGCCATCGCGGCGTCGGTGGCGGGGCAGTGGTTCGGCAACGCGGCCGCGTCGCGCGCGGGTCTGGGCGACGAGCACGTGCATCAGTTGCGCGTCGCGCAGCGTCGGCTGAAGACGCTGCTGAAGCTCTTTCGCGACGATATCGACGACACGTGGAATGCGCGCATCGCGCCCGATCTGAAGTGGTTCGGCGACCTGCTCGCCGATGCACGCGACTGGGACGTCTTCACCGACAGGACGCTGCCTGCCTACGCCGAATCGGACGACGACGCCACGCGCTGGCAACCGGTCATCGCCGCTGCGGACGTGAAGCGCCGCGTCGCGCGCGACAAGGTGCACGACGCGCTGGCGTCGAAGCGCCATGCACGCCTGATGCTCGCGTTCGTCGAATGGCTCGCGCGGTTCTCATCGCAGGAAGACGAGTCGCCGATGCGCTTTGTCAGCTTTGCCGAAAAACGCATCCGCAAGGACTACCGGCGTATCGCGCGCGCGCCCGATCTCGCGTCGCTCGAAGCGCATGAGCGGCATCGCGTCCGCATTCATGCGAAGCGCCTGCGATATGCGCTCGAATTCTTCCGCTCGGTGACGTCGCGGAGAACGCGTACCGACACGGCGAAGCTGCTCGGCGAATTGCAGACGGTGCTCGGCGAAGCAAACGATGCAGCCGTCGCCGCCGATCGGCTCGCGGCGCTCCCCGAAGCCACCGATTATCAGCGCGGTTTCGCGCGGGCCTGGGGTGCGGCGTCGGCGCGCAAGGACGCGCGCGAAGGCGAGCGGCTGCTGCGTTCGATGCACCGTCCGCGTGTGAAGGCATCGATATAATCCGTCCCATTGTTTCAGCACGATCACAGAGGCTAGAGATGAGTAAAACAGCACCGTCGAAGGTGCGCGATCCGCTGGAACTCGGTGGCTCCGTATGGCTGCGCAGCGGCACGGAGACGCTCGGGGGCGCGGCGCGCATTGCGCTTCTGGCCGCGATCCGCGACACGGGATCGATCACCGCCGCGGCGAAGGCCGTGGGCATGAGCTACAAGGGCGCGTGGGACGCCGTCGACACCATGAACAACCTTGCCGGCGAACCGCTCGTGACCAGCGCGGCGGGCGGCAAGGGCGGCGGCGGCACAACGCTCACGCCATCAGCGTTGCGTCTCATCGACACGTATCACGCGATCGAACGCGAGCATCGGAAATTTCTGGAACGGGCGGGCGCGGCCATCGAAGGCTTCGCCCACGATTGGGAACTGATCGGAAGATTGGGAATGAAAACAAGCGCACGCAACCAACTGGCCGGCAAGGTGACGAAGGTCACGCGTGGAGCGGTGAACGACGAAATCGAACTCGGCTTGCCCGGCGGGCAGACGATCGTCGCGGTCGTCACGCACGAGAGCACGCAGGCGCTGGGCCTGAAGGAAGGCAGCGATGCGTTCGCGCTTATCAAGGCGTCGTGGGTCATGCTGATGGAAGACACCGGCGCAAAGCTGTCGGCGCGCAACCAGTTGCGTGGCACGGTTGCCAGTCTGACGAAGGGCGCGGTGAACGCGGAGGTTTCGCTGTCGCTCGACGGCGGCACGACCATCACCGCGATCATCACGAACCAGAGCGCGGACACGCTCGGCCTGACGCAAGGTCAGAAGGCCGTTGCGGTGATCAAGGCGTCGAGCGTGATTATCGGCGTGAACGATTAAGGCATCATGCAATGAACGCAGCGGCCGCGTCAGGCGGCCGCGCGGTCGTCCTGCGGCAGTTCAGTGCGGCGTTCCGGCGCGCGAAATTTCTTCGACTTCCAGCTTGCCCGCACATACGGACGCTCATGGCCCGACAGCCCGAGCGCGATTTCCGTGATCCATTGCTGCGTCGGCACGGGCACGCCGTGCAGCGCCACGACGACCGCCGCGAGACTCGCGGCGACGGGCGCCGGCGCGAGCCTGCCGGACTCGGCGCGCCACGCGAACCACACGAACGCGAGCGCGACGACCGCGCCGAGCGCGCAACCAGCGACCACTTCCGATACCGAATGCGCGTCGAGCACGACGCGCGACACGCCCACCCATACGCCCAGCAACAGACCGAGCGCGACGCCGATGGCGCGCCACGCGCCGCGCGCGGGCAACAGCGCGACGAAAATCGCTACGGGCAGCACCGCTGTGGACATCAGCGCATGTCCGCTGACGCCGGTGAAGTCGAGATGGCGCACGCCGATACCCCAGCCGATAAACGCGATCTTGCTCAACGCGACGAGGCCGCTCGCCGCGCCGAGCAGTGCGAGCCACGCGACAGAATATTTCCATCGATAGCCGACGGCGAGCCATGCGGCGACGATGAGGGCCACCGGCCCCATCACGCCGACGCTGCCGAGCGCGGTCACGGAGATCCAAGCGGAAACGGGTAGGTCTACGGTCATTGGTTTTGTGGGAATAAGGGTTGCTGCAGTGCGGCAGCGGCGAGCGGGCCGTTCTGCCGGCGGCTGGCGCTTCGACACGCTGCCGCAAATTCGCTCCAGTATAACGCTTGGGAACATACTGAATTATCCGACATTGCTTAAAGCGAGTTGACGGTTACATCGCGTAACTATCGTCTAATTTTGGCTATCTTCGCGATTTGCTGTTAATTCATCCCGAGATCTGTGCGCTCGAGGCAGGTAATCCAGCCGTTTTGATGTTATTGTGCAATGCACAACACGGCGCGCGTTTTCGTCGCGCCATCCCATTGCATGAAGTGGAGGACCCAGCCGAAATGTCCAAAAGCCTTACCAAGCTCTGGTTGCGCGGCTTGAGACGCCTGGTCGCCGGCCAAGTCGAAGCGATCCGCACACCCAAGCCCCGTGCGGCGGCCAAGCCCGCGCGCGCGAAAACCGTCAAGTCGAAACTGAAATCGGGGGCGTCTGCGAAGGCGGCAACAGCGCCCCGCGCCAGCGCGCGTCCCGTGCCGCGCGAATCGCGTGTGCGTCCGCGCGCGTCGGCGTGGGCGCGCGGGAAGTGGGCGCGCTCGTATCATTCGGCCCCGCCGACGAGCGGCCGCTTCGTCAATCACATGTCCTACGCGCTCTATCTGCCGCCGAAAGCCGGGTCCGAGCCGGTTCCGCTCGTGGTCATGCTGCACGGTTGCAAGCAGAACGCCGACGAATTCGCGCAAGGCACGCGCATCAATCTGCTTGCCGATCGATACGGATTCGCGGTGCTGTATCCGGAGCAATCGAAGCACGATCACGCGCATCGCTGTTGGCGCTGGTATGACGATTCCGGTAGCGCCGGCGGTGGCGAAGCTGCGTCCGTCGTCTCGCTGGTGAACGCGATGGTCGAGCAGCACGATCTGGATCCGGAGCGCGTCTATCTCGCGGGCATGTCCGCCGGTGCGGGACTCGCGGCGCTGCTCGCCGTGCGTTATCCGCACGTGTTCGCGGCCGTCGGCCTGCACTCGGGCGTGGTGTTCGGCGAGGCGCGGTCGGCCATCGGCGCGATGGACGTCATGCGCCGCGGCGCGCGCAGCGATCCCGTCACGCTCATCGACGCGGCTGTCGACGTTCGCGATTATCCGGGCATGCCGGCGATCATCGTGCACGGAGAACTGGATTCGGTGGTCGCGGCCGCGAACGCCGAGCAGCTCGCCAAGCAGTTTCTGCGGCTGAACGGCTTCATCGACGCCGCAGGCAATCGCCGCGCGGGCGAGGCGCGCGAGGAAGCGCATCCGGATGGTGTCGTGACGGACTATTTCAAGAACGGCCGACGCGTGGTGAAGACGTCGATCGTGCGCGGCCTGGGCCATTCATGGGCCGGCGGCGACGATACCGTCGCTTTCCACTCGTCCAAAGGACCGGATTCTTCAGCGGTGATGTGGGAGTTTTTCAAGCACCAGCGGCGTCCGAGCGAGGCCGCGCGCGATGCGTACGTCGCCTGACGCCGGGCGCGCCGTGTTGCAGTTGTTGCAATTTAGTCTTTAGTATCAGCGTTCTAGCGATTAGGGCTGGCGTTGGATCAGGGATTACCCTATAATCCGCTTCATAGGTAGTAACCCCAGTATTCAAGCGAGGCCCACCATGTTCCTGCTCAGCCGTATTTTCCTGTTCCTGACCAAATCCGCCGATGAACGCGATCGCGCGCGCGACGACGCTTATCTCGCCGAAGCCACGGACATCTACGATCTCGAATATCGTATGAAGAAGCTGGATCAGCGTGCTACGGCGCGTCACCCGGCGTGGATGTCCAACTAAGCTCTGCCTTCGACGGTTCTGGAACATGCCGGCCTTTTAGGCCGGCATTTTTGTTTCCGCTCGCGTCGTCTCAGACGAGCTTCACGCGCACATCCACGTTGTTGCGTGTCGCGTTCGAGTACGGGCAAACCTTGTGTGCTGCATCGACCAATGCCTGAGCGTCGGGCGCGTCGAGGCCCGGCAGCGACACGCGCAGCTCGATATCGAGCTTGAATCCGCCTGCATCGTTGGGACCGACGCCCACGTCCGCCGTTACGCTTGTATCGGCCGGCACTGCGTGCTTTTGCTGACCCGCGACGAACTTCATCGCTGAGAGAAAGCAGGCGGAATAGCCCGCAGCGAACAATTGCTCGGGATTCGTACCCGGTGCGCCCGTTCCGCCCAGTTCCTTCGGCGCGCTCAACTTCACATTCAATTGCTCGTCCGAGGAAATGGCGCGGCCATCGCGTCCACCGGTGCTGGTTGCCGTCGCCTTGTACAGGATGCTCATCGTTTCTCTCCTTATGTTTCGGTTCTCAGATCAATACTGCGTTCACCACGGCGTAAATATATCGCGCTATTAATTAGTGTGCAAATTAAAATTCGACGATGGGGCCGTTAGCGTGTTGCTATCGGTTCGGATCAGCCGTCGATGTACTCGCCGAGGGAGGCGCGCAGCCGCACCAGATCGTTGCGCAGACGCAGCATCGCGTCGATGTCCGAACCGGAGGCGCAGTAGATTTCGCTGGGAATCGCGCGGGCGGCTTGTTTCAGCGCGGCGCCGGCGTCGGTCAGTCGGATGTGAACCTGGCGCTCGTCTTCCACGCCGCGCACGCGCTCGACGTAGCCCTGCGCTTCGAGACGCTTGAGAAGCGGTGTCATCGTCGCGGAATCGAGCGAGAGGCGCGCGGCGATTTCCTTGACCGTGAGGTCGTCGGATTCCCAAAGCACGAGCATCGCCAGGTATTGCGGATACGTCAGCCCGAGCTTCTCCAGCAGCGGCTTGTACGCCTTCGTCATCGCGAGCGAAGTCGAATAGAGCGCGAAGCACAGCTGCTGATCGAGTTCGAGCGGAAACTCAGGCAAAGCGTTTGACGAGGTCATGACAGAGGCGCGGCGAAAGGCCGGGATGGCCGATCTCGCTAGTGTACGTGCAATGCTTCGCGCACGAATCATCGCCGCGCCCGTTCGAAGAGCGCGGCATCCGGTCAAGCCTTGGGCGTGCCCGGCGCGTCGGGAATGTCCGGCGAATCGGGGGACTGCACGCCGAAACAGCCGCGATACGTCGCGTAAAACGAGCAATACAGCGCGGTCGTGACGATGATCGATGCCGGCATCAGCACCGCGAGCGCCATTTCCTGTCCCACGCCGAGCGCCTGCATCAGCGTGGTCAGGCCGAACGAGACCGCGAGCGCGATCACGATCCACAGCACGCCGTAAAAAATGAACGCGCCGCGATTGCGCCAGCACGAGACGAGGCTGAAGAACAGCGCCTTCGCGGGCGGCACGTCGTGCCACGCGACGAGGATCGGCGCGAACCAGAACAGCATCGCGATCGGGACATAGCACGCCATCGCGACGAGCACCGCGAGCGGACTGAAGCTCGCGGCAACCGTTTCCGGATCGCCGCTCGGGCCGTCGCCCATCATGATGCTGAGCAGCGTGCCGCCATCCACGAGCGCCGACGCCATGAAGATGACCATCATCGCGACGATGTACAGCGCGCCCAGCGCGAGCAGCCTGCGCGCGACGACGCTGCCGTACGAGCGGAATCCGTCGACGAGAATGGTCGGCCAGACGGGCTTGCCCGCGATCGTGTTGCGGCACGCCGCCATGAAGCCGACCGCGACCCCCGGAATGAACAGCAGCGGCAGCAACGGGCCGACGAGCGGCACACGGGAGATCAGCGTCATCACGAACAGATACGCGAAGAACACCGTGAGGAAGGCAAACGGGTTGCGGCGGAACAGCCAGATGCCCTGACGGAACCACACGTAGCCGGTCTTGGCCGGAACTTCGATCAGTCGCATGTTGCTGGTTATCGATTGGCGGGAGAAGCGGCTTTGACGCGTTCGCGCAGAATGCGTTCGAAATGGCCGGGATCGTGCGCTTTGAGCATTTGCGCTTCGCGCGGGCGATGAAAGTCGAAAAGGCGCGAGACCCAGAAGCGCATCGCGCCGGCGCGCAGCATGTCGTTCCAGTGACGCTCTTCGGCGGGCGTGAACGGACGCACCGTCTGATAGGCGCGCAGCATCGCATCGACGCGCGCGGGATCGAGCACGCCGGTGGCGAGATCGATGCACCAGTCGTTGACCGTTACGGCGACATCGAACAGCCACTTGTCGACGCCCGCGAAGTAGAAGTCGAAGAAACCGCCGAGGCGCGCGTGCCCGCGGCCGTGCGCGAACAGCACGTTGTCGCGGAACAGGTCGCAATGGCACGGGCCTTCCGGCAGCGACGCGTAATCCGCCGAGCCGAAAAATTCAGCCTGATGCGCGAGTTCGTCTTCGAACAATGCCCGCTGCTCGCCGCTTAAAAATTCGGCGATCGACGGCGCCTTCTGCTGCCACCATGAAAGGCTGCGCAGATTCGGCTGATGCTGCGCAAAGTCGCGCCCCGCGAGATGCATGCGCGCGAGCATCTGCCCCACTTCGATGCAATGCGCGGACGTCGGCGCGAGTTCGGGCGCGCCTTCGAGCTTCGTCACGATCGACGCGGGCTTGCCATGCAGCATGCCGAAGAGCGAGCCGTCGCGGCGCGGCATCGGATCGGGCACCGGCACGCGATGCGAAGCCAGATGGCGCATCAGATCGAGATAGAACGGCAGTTGCGCTGCCGTGAGATTCTCGAAGATCGTGAGCACGTACTCGCCGTGCGTCGTCGTGAGAAAGAAATTGCTGTTCTCGATGCCCGACTGGATGCCGCGAAATTCGACGACATCGCCGAGATCGTAGTCTTGCAGCCAGTCGCCGAGGTCGGCGTTGGTGACGGGAGTGAAGACGGCCATGCGGGAAACGTCGGTCAGGTTGGACGGCCAGGAAGAGGCCGGTGAACGGTGGCGCCGGGCATGCAGCCACGGTGCCGCGACCCGCCCGGAAAGAGCGGGTCCGAAGCCATCTTTAAGTGATCAGTAATGCAGGTTGATCGACGGCAGGCGCGTACTGGCCTTGCCGTTGTCGCGCACTTGCGGCGACGTGTCGGCGGGCGCGCTCATCTGATAGCGCGTGCCGAAATTGGAACGCACGTCGATTTCGACGGGCTTGCCCTTGTCGCGGAATTCGGTGATCTCGGTGCCGTTGGTGCTCAGCTCGTGATAGCTCGGTGTGCGCGGCGGCGAAATCTCGACTTTCGAGCTGACGTTCGCGGGCGGACGGTTGATGGATTTCAGATCGGGCAGGCCCGCCGCTTCTTCCGGCGACATTTTCTGCACCGCCGGTTGGGGTTCTGCGTTGGCGGCTTGCTGCGCCGGCTGCGCGAATGCGCCGAAGCTTGCTGCGGCGAGGACTGCCGCGGCGGCGGCGCAAAGGTGCGGCTTCATGATGGTTCTCCAGGCGATGGCCGGATTCTAACAAAACGGTTGCTGACTGAGCGGCGCGCGCGCAGCCAACGCCTTATTTTGCGCCGCTTTCGCGAAATTTGACTTCGAACGTCAAAAACGTGTTGCGAGGTGTGATCGCACGCACTCACGTGAGGAGGGACTTCATGGTCCGCACATTCTTCCGTGTTAATGTCGATTCATTACGAGGGCATCGAAGAAAGACACAAGATCATGACAAACGACCGGACTCAAAGCACGCAGGGCACGCCTGCCAACGATTTTCCGACCGAATCCTTCGAAGATCCCGCTGCGGCGGTCGCGCGTCTGTCGGCGATCTATGAAGCGAATACCGCATTTCTGCGCGATGCATTCGCGCGCTATCGCCGCAACGAGCAGTTCACGCATCGCGTGCGCGCGTGCTATCCGTTCGTGCGCGTGCGTACCGAGCTCAACTCGCAGATCGATTCCCGGCGCTCATATGGCTTCGTGGCGGGGCCGGGCATCTACGAAACGACGCTGACGCGTCCCGATCTTTTCGGCGATTACTATCGCGAGCAATTGCGACTGCTGACGAAGAACCATCACGTCGGGCTCGAAGTCGGTGTGTCGGCGCATCCCATTCCGATTCACTTCGCGTTCGCGGAAGGCATCCATCTCGAAGGCGATCTCGATCGCGACCGGCTGCTCGCGATGCGCAATATCTTCGATACGCCCGACCTCGCGCTGCTCGACGATCGCATCGTCAACGGCACGTACGAGCCGGGGCCGGGCGAGCCGCACCCGCTTGCGCTCTTCACGGCCGCGCGCGTCGATTTCTCGCTGCATCGGCTGAGGCATTACACGGCCACGTCGCCCACGCACTTCCAGAATTACGTGCTGTACACGAACTACCAGTTCTATATCGACGAGTTCGTGAAGCTCGGCCGCACGATGATGTCGCGCGCCGACGACGAGGAAACGCGCGCGTATCGCAGCGCGTATTCATCGTTCGTCGAACCGGGCGACGTCGTCACGTACAACGCGAATCTCGGCGAGCAGCCGGAGGAAGGCGCGCAGCCCGCGCGTCTGCCGCAGATGCCCGCGTATCACCTGAAACGCGCGGACGGCAGCGGCATCACGATGGTGAACATCGGCGTGGGGCCGTCGAACGCGAAGACGATCACGGATCACATCGCGGTGCTGCGTCCACATGCGTGGATCATGCTCGGACATTGCGCGGGGCTGCGCAATACGCAGCGTCTCGGCGATTACGTGCTGGCGCACGGCTATGTGCGCGAGGATCACGTTCTCGATGACGATCTGCCGCTTTGGGTGCCGGTGCCTGCGCTCGCGGAAGTGCAGGTTGCGCTGGAGCGCGCGGTGGCGCAGGTGACGCAGCTCGAAGGCGTCGAACTGAAGCGCGTGATGCGTACGGGCACCGTCGCGAGCGTCGATAACCGCAACTGGGAGTTGCGCGATCATCGCGAGCCGGTGCGGCGTTTGTCGCAAAGCCGCGCGGTGGCGCTCGATATGGAGAGTGCGACGATTGCGGCCAATGGATTCAGATTCCGCGTGCCGTACGGAACGCTGCTATGCGTGTCCGATAAGCCGCTGCACGGTGAATTGAAGCTGCCGGGAATGGCGGATCAGTTCTATCGCGCGCAGGTGGATCAGCACTTGCAAATCGGCGTCAAGGCGATGGAACTGCTGCGCGAGAATGGGTTGTCGAAGCTGCATTCGCGGAAGTTGCGCAGCTTCGCGGAAGTGGCGTTTCAATGATGCCTTCTGCGTGAGACGATGCGAGCGGTTCATGAAACCGCACGCATCGAGTCTCGATTAAAGATAGAACATCCGATCCTCATCCGACTTGCTCTCAGCCGGCTGTTCGACCGATTCCTCGCGATCCTCATAGAAGCGCAACACGGCTTCGAGCACCTGATCCGGATCGTCGATGACTTGCATCAGGTCGAGATCCTTTTCGCTGATGACGCCGTTGGTCAGCAACGTGTTCTTGAACCAGTCGAGCAGGCCGGCCCAGAACTCCGCGCCGACGAGCACGATGGGAACGTGACGTGACTTCTTCGTCTGGATGAGCGTGAGCACTTCCGCGAGCTCGTCCAGCGTACCGAAGCCGCCCGGCATCACCACGACCGCGTCCGAGTTCTTCACGAACGTGACCTTGCGCGTGAAGAAGTGACGGAAGCGGAGCGAAATGTCCTGCCACTGATTGCCCGATTGCTCGTGCGGCAACTCGATGTTCAAGCCGACCGAAGGCGACTTGCCCGCGTGCGCGCCTTTATTCGCCGCTTCCATGATGCCCGGCCCGCCGCCGGATATGACGGCGAAGCCCGCGTCGGAGAATTTCTGCGCGATTTCGATCGTGAGCTGATAGTACGGCGACTCCGGTTTCAGACGCGCCGAACCATAGATGCTGATGGCAGGGCGGATCTCCGAGAGGTACTCGGTCGCCTCGATAAACTCTGCCATAATCGTGAACATCTGCCACGATGCGCGAGCCTTCTTGGCCGTCGCGCGCTCTTGATCTGCGAGCGATCGCAGACTCGGAATCACTTTTCTCTTGTTCATAATGCCTGAAGAACTAAGTCTTGAAGGTAAGACCCTGCTATTGGTCGACGGTTCTAGTTACTTGTACCGGGCCTACCATGCAATGCCGGACTTGCGAGGCCCCGACGGCGGGCCCACCGGCGCTCTGTATGGAATGATCAACATGCTGCGGCGCTTGCGGCGCGAAATCAATGCAGAGTATAGCGCGTGCGTATTTGATGCCAAAGGCAAGACTTTCCGCGACGACTGGTACGCCGACTACAAGGCCAACCGCCCTTCGATGCCCGAAGACCTCGCGAAGCAGATCGAGCCGATCCACGTCGCCGTGCGCGCGCTCGGCTGGCCGCTCGTGATGATCGAGCGCGTCGAGGCGGACGACGTCATCGGCACGCTCGCGGTCGAAGCCGAAAAGCGCGGCATGAAGGTGATCGTGTCGACGGGCGACAAGGATCTGGCTCAACTCGTGACGGATCATGTCACCCTCATCAATACGATGACCAACGAAACGCTCGACCGCGCCGGCGTGCTCACGAAGTTCGGCGTGCCACCGGAGCGCATCGTCGACTATCTGTCGCTCATCGGCGATACCGTCGACAACGTGCCGGGGGTCGAAAAATGCGGTCCCAAGACAGCGATCAAATGGCTCACGCAATACGAAACCCTTGATGGCATCGTAGAGCATGCGAACGAGATCAAGGGTGCGGTAGGAGACAATCTGCGCAAGGCTCTGGACTTCCTGCCGATGGCGCGAAAGCTCGTTACCGTGCACACGGAGTGCGACCTCACATCGCAAATCGAATCGATCGATGCGACGCTTCAATCGCGTCCCGAGTCGCGCGACGAACTGCGCGACGTGTTCCTGCGTCACGGCTTCAAGACGTGGCTGCGCGAAGTCGAAATCGCCGATGCCGTCGAAGGCCCGACCGATACGCCGCCCGCCGAAGTCACCGAAATCGTGCATCACTACGAGACGGTGCAGACATGGGAGCAGTTCGATGCGTGGCTCGAGCGCATCAATGAAGCGGAGCTCACATCGTTCGATAGCGAAACCACGTCGCTCGATCCGATGACCGCGCAGATCGTCGGCATGTCGTTCTCTGTCGAGCCGGGGCATGCGGCGTACATTCCGGTCGCGCATCGCGGGCCGGACGCGCCCGAGCAACTGCCGCGCGACGAAGTGCTCGCGAAACTCAAGCCGTGGCTCGAAGATGCATCGAAGAAAAAGGTCGGCCAGCATCTGAAGTACGACGAGCAGGTGCTCGCCAATTACGGCATCGAAATGCGCGGCGTCGAGCACGACACGCTGCTGCAATCGTACGTGCTGGAATCGCATCGTCCGCACGACATGGACAACCTCGCGTTGCGTCATCTCGGCGTGAAGACGATCAAGTACGAAGACGTCGCGGGTAAGGGCGCATCGCAGATCGGCTTCGATGAAGTGCCGCTCGACAAAGCCTCCGCGTATGCGGCCGAAGACGCCGATATCACGTTGCGTCTGCATCAGGCGCTCTATCCGCAAGTGGCGCAGGAGGAAGGCTTGTTGCGCGTGTATCGCGACATCGAAATGCCGACTTCGCGCGTGCTGCGCAAGATGGAACGAAACGGAGTCCTGATCGATCGCGAACGGCTCGAAGCGCAGAGCAACGAGATTGCGAAGCGGCTCATCGATTTGCAGGCGCAGGCGTACGAATTCGCGGGCGGCGAGTTCAATCTCGGCTCGCCGAAGCAAATCGGCCAGATCTTCTTCGAGAAGCTGCAATTGCCGGTCGTGAAGAAAACGCCGAGCGGCGCGCCTTCCACCGATGAAGAAGTGCTGCAGAAGCTCGCCGAAGACTATCCGCTGCCGAAGGTGCTGCTCGAGCATCGCGGGCTGTCCAAGCTCAAGTCCACTTACACGGACAAGCTGCCGCGCATGGTCAACGCATCGACGGGACGCGTGCATACGAACTATGCGCAGGCCGTCGCGGTGACGGGGCGTTTGTCGTCGAACGAGCCGAACTTGCAGAACATTCCGGTGCGAACGGGCGAAGGGCGGCGCATTCGCGAAGCGTTCATCGCATCGCCGGGCTGCAAGATCGTATCGGCGGATTACTCGCAGATCGAGCTGCGCATCATGGCGCACATTTCCGGCGACGAATCGCTGATGCGCGCGTTCAGGGAAGGCGAAGACGTGCACCGCGCGACGGCGTCGGAAGTGTTCGGCGTCACGCCGCTCGAAGTCGACAACGATCAGCGCCGCATCGCGAAGGTCATCAACTTCGGCCTGATCTATGGCATGAGCTCGTTCGGGCTCGCGTCGAATCTCGGCATCACACGCGATGCGGCGAAGCTTTATATCGACCGCTATTTCGCGCGTTATCCCGGCGTTGCCGCGTACATGGAAAATACGCGCGTGATCGCGAAGGCGAACGGCTTCGTCGAAACTGTGTTCGGCCGGCGTCTGTGGCTGCCCGAGATCAATGGCGGCAGCGGGCCGCGCCGTCAGGCGGCGGAGCGCGCGGCGATCAACGCGCCGATGCAGGGCACCGCCGCCGATCTCATCAAGCTCTCGATGATCGCGGTGCAGGACTGGCTCGAAGCGTCGGGCATCGGCGCGAAGATGATCATGCAGGTGCACGACGAACTCGTGCTCGAAGTGCCCGAAGAGGCGCTGCCCGAGGTCAGGAAGCGCTTACCTGAACTGATGTGCGGCGTCGCGAAGCTGAAAGTGCCGCTCGTCGCGGAAGTGGGCGTCGGCAACAACTGGGAAGAAGCGCACTGAAATTCCCGGTGCAAGGACATATGCGCGGATGTCGCATATGTCCGACATGTTGGTGACTCGCTTGTGACTGTCACCGAAGCTCCGCACAATGTTTCAATCGAGGAAGATAAGCACGAAGGCCGATCGAATATAAAAGCACAGGGAGAGTTCCATGCATCGCTTCATCATCATCGGCGGAGGCGCAGGCGGCCTCGAACTCGCAACTCGTCTCGGCGACCGTTTCGGCTCGACGGATTCCAAAACGCCGCCGAAAGCGCAAGTCACGCTCGTCGACCGAAACCCGACGCATATCTGGAAACCGCTCCTGCATGAAGTCGCGGCGGGCAGCATGGATCCCTTCACGCAGGAACTCGAATACGCGGCACAAGCCCTGTGGCACGGCTTCGAGTTTCAGCAGGGCGAACTCGTCGGACTGAATCGGGCGGCGAAGCGCATCACGATCGGCGCGTTGCGCGATGAAGAAGCCGGCGAACTGCTGCCCGAGCGCGAGTTGGAGTACGACACGCTCGTCATCGCGATCGGCAGCACGACGCATTTCTTCGGCGTCGAAGGCGCGCAGCAGAATTCGATCGCGCTCGATACCGTCGGTCAGGCGGAGCTCTTCCGCAAGCGCCTGATCGCGGCCTGCATGCGCGCGGAGCATTTCGCACCGGAACCCGTCGCGGCGGGCGTGGACGAAGTCGACGAAGAGCCCGGCGTCGATCCCGTGCCGCGCATTCAGGTGGCGATCGTCGGCGCGGGCGCGACGGGCGTCGAATTGTCGGCGGAATTGCGCAATACCGCGCAAGTGCTTTCCGCATACGGCTTGCACAAGCTCGATCCGAAGCACGATATCGGCATCGTGCTGATCGAGGCCGGGCCACGCATTCTGCCCGCATTGCAGGAACGCGTGTCCAGCGCGACGGCGGAACTGCTGACCAAGCTCGGCGTAAAGCTGATGACGGGCGAAACCGTCGCGCAGGTCTCGCGCGACACGATCCGCACGGCGAGCGGCAAGACGATTCGCGCGGATCTCACAGTCTGGGCGGCGGGCATCAAGGCGCCCGCGATTCTCAACAATCTCGACGGACTTCCGACCAATCGTCTCGGCCAGCTGGTCGTGCGCCGCACGCTGCAAACCGAAACCGACGAGAACGTCTTCGCGCTCGGCGATTGCGCCGCGTGTCCGTGGCCCGGCAACGAGCGCAACGTTCCGCCGCGCGCGCAGGCCGCGCATCAGCAGGCGAGCTTCCTTTTCAAGTCGTTCGAGCGGATGTTGCAGGGCAAGCCGTTGCCCGAGTACACGTATCGCGATTTCGGCTCGCTGGTGTCGCTCGGCCATTACAGCGCGGTCGGCAATCTGATGGGCGGGTTGATCGGCGGCAACATGCTGATCGAAGGCCTCTTCGCGCGCTTCATGTACATGTCGCTGTATCGCCTGCATGTGGCCGCGCTGCACGGCTATGCGCGCATGGTGCTCGATACTGTCGCGCACTGGCTGCGCCGTTCCACCGCCCCGCGTGTCAAGCTGCACTGACGGAACAGATCCGCTGCGCCGTTCGTTTAAAGCTGTTTAGAATGAGCGGCGCGCTTAATGCATAACGCGCGTTCATCGTCGTGCAGCGCCGCGCGTCGTGACGCCTTGATCGCGTCGCGCGGATTTCAACGATCCTCGCCGTCGCGCGATCGAGTACGCGCCGCGACGGCATTGCCGCGGGAGCTTCGTATGCTAGACCCTGAAGTCGACAGCCTCATTCCGCACGTCCCGTTCAACCGACGCAATTTCATCAAGGCGACCTTCGGCACCGGCTTCGCGGCCGCCGTGCTGCCGGTGTCCGCGCAAACCGTTCACACCGACAGCGATGGGCTGGAAGCCGGCGCCATCGGCATACGCGGCGCGGATGGCACGCTCGTGCCGGCGTATCGCGCGCAGCCCAAAGGCAAGACGCATTTGCCGGTCATCATCGTGATTCACGAGATTTTCGGCGTGCACGAGCATATCGCCGACGTCTGCCGGCGCTTCGCCAAGCAGGGTTATCTCGCCATCGCGCCGGATCTCTACACGCGTCAGGGCGATGCATCGGCCTACAAGTCGATGCAGCAGCTCAACGAACAACTCGTGTCGAAAGTGCCCGATGCACAAGTGATCTCCGACATCGATCAGACGGTCAAATGGGCGGGCGAGCATGGCGGCGATCCGAAGCGCGTCGGCATTACCGGGTTTTGCTGGGGCGGGCGCATCACCTGGCTCTATGCCGAGCACAATCCCAATGTGAAGGCGGCCGTGGCGTGGTACGGACGGCTCGTCGGCAACAAGACCGAGAACACGCCGGCCAATCCGATCGACCTCGCGAGCCAGCTCAAAGTGCCGGTGCTCGGCCTATATGGCCGGCAGGATCAGAGCATCCCGCAGGATACGATCGAGCAGATGAAACAGGCGCTCGCGAACGACCCGCCGCCCGCGAAAGACTCGCAGTTCGTCGTGTACGACGACGCGCCGCATGCGTTCTTCGCGGATTATCGGCCGAGCTATCGCAAAGCCGACGCCGAGGACGGATGGAAGCGCGCGCTCGCGTGGTTCCGCGAGCACGGCGTCAAATAACGGCGTTCACGGATTCGGGCCGGTCGCGACGGGCCGGCCCGGATCGGCGCTCCACTCGCTCCACGAGCCGGGATAGAGCGCCGCGCCGTGCAGGCCGGCGATCTCCATCGCGAGCGCGTTATGGCATGCCGTCACGCCCGAGCCGCATTGCAGGACGACGCGGTCCGCCGGCGTCGTGCCGACGAGCGAACCGAACGCCTCGCGCAGTTCGTGCGCGGTCTTGAAGCGGCCTTCCGCCGTCAGATTGTTCTTGAAAAAGTGATTCAGCGCGCCGGGAATGTGCCCGCCGACAGGATCGATCGTCTCATTCTCGCCGCGGTAACGATCGGCGGCGCGCGCATCGATCAGCAGATGATCGCGCGTGCCGATGCTGCGCTCGATCGCCGGGGCGTCGATCGTCACCTGAAGCGGCGCGCCGGCCTTGAACGTGCCCTGCCTCTTCGGCGGCACGGCGGTATCGAGCGGATTGCCCGCGGCTTCCCAGGCCTGCAGGCCGCCGTCGAGCAACGCGACGGAATCGTGCCCGAGCCAGCGCAGCAGCCACCAGAGACGCGCGGCGTACATGCCGCCGTGGGCATCGTACGCGACTACTTGCTGGCCCTCGTTCAGGCCGAAGCTGGCCAGTTTGGCGACGAGCGCGGCGCGCTCCGGCAGCGGATGACGCCCGTTCGTGCCCGTCTTGACGCCGGACAGATCTCGATCCAGATGAAGATAGTGCGCGCCGGGAATATGCCCTTGCGCATAGGCCGCTTCGCCGGATTCGCGCGCGGCCAGATCGAAGCGGCAATCGAAGACGAGCATGCTGCCGGGCGCGGCGGCGAGCCGTTCGGCGAGATTCGCCGCCGAGATGAGCGTGGTGTAGTGGGTGTGCGGCATGACGGCTCCTGTGCGTCGCTCATGTGCGAGACTTGAACCGTTAGTCTAAACAAAAAGGCGGGCCTGAAAGCCCGCCTTTTCGTAACTCTGGCCGAACGGCCTATATCAGATCGCGCCGAGCTGATGCCGCAAGAACTCGTGGAAGTGCTGCATGCCGGATTCCATCGGGCTCTGATACGGCCCGACCTGATTCTCGCCGCGCGACATCAGCGCGCGCCGGCCCGCGTCCATGCGCTCGCCGATTTCGTCGTCCTCACGCGCGGTTTCCATATACGCAGCGCGCTCGGCCTCGATGAACTCACGCTCAAAAAGCGCGATTTCCTCGGGGTAATAGAACTCGACGATGTTCGTCGTCTTCTGCGTGCCTTGTGGAATCAGCCACGACACGACCAGCACATGCGGATACCACTCGATCATCAGACCGGGGTAATACACCATCCAGATCGCACCGAACTCGGGCGGCGCGCCGTTGCGAAAGCGCAGGACTTCGTCGTGCCACTTGCGATACGTCGGGCTGCCCGGCTTTTCCAAGTTCTTGTGGACGCCCACGGTCTGGACGCTGTACCAGTCGCCGAATTCCCACTCGAGGTTGTCGCACGACACGAAGCTGCCGAGTCCCGGATGGAACGGCGCGACGTGATAGTCCTCGAGATAGACTTCGATGAACGTCTTCCAGTTGTAATTGCACTCGTGCACTTCGACGTGATCGAACATGAAGCCCGAAAAATCGAAGTGCTTTGCGGTGCCAAGCCGCGCGAGATCCGCGGCGACGTTGCGGCCCTCCGATTCGAAGAGCAGGCCTTGCCAGTTCTGCAGCGAAGTCTTGCCGAGGTTCAGGCAGGGCTTGTCCGCGAAATGCGGCGCGCCGAGCAGTTGACCGTTGAGATCGTAGGTCCAGCGATGCAGCGGGCAGACGATGTTGTCCGCGCTGCCGCGGCCATTGAGCATGATCGCCTGGCGATGGCGGCACACGTTGGACAGCAGTTCGATATTGTTCTGCTGATTGCGGACGAGCACGCGCCCTTCGCCTTCGCCCGGAAGCGCGAAATAGTTGCCCGCTTCGGGAACCATGAGTTCGTGCCCGACGTAGCGTGGACCTTGTTTGAAAAGTGTGTCGAGTTCGCGCGTAAGAAGCGCTTCGTCAAAGTAAGCCGTGACTGGCAGCTGACTGTGAATGGCGTTCAGCTGCAATGCATTGCTCAGATTGGACATTCCCACTCCCGTTAAGACGTGAAAGCAGTGAACAACCCAACCATCGAAGATTCGATTTAGGGAGCCCGCGATTATACCGAAATCCGCATCCTTGGGGTGCTTAAGGTCTTGATTTGGGTATAAATTGTCGCGAGAGTTCCTCGCAATCGTTGCGCCCGCGCGCTTGAATCGCACGTTCCTTCCCGATTGGCGGAGAATCCGGCAAAGCAATCTCGACGGTCCCGCGTGGACGGGATGCGGGTCGAAAATTTGGCTTTTGCCGTAGAATGTGCGACTTGGTTCCAAAAATTCAATTGCACATCCACGATTCATGGCGAAGACCGCTGTCCAGGAAACAGGCGAGCAAACCGGCGCAAGCGCACAGAGCGCGGACGCCGCCCCGCTTCCCGAGAATTACGAGGCGGCGCTGGCAGAACTCGAATCGCTCGTCGCGCGCATGGAAGAGGGCGCGCTGAGCCTCGAGGAATCGCTTGCGGCATACCGCCGCGGCGCAGCGCTTGTCGGCTTTTGCCAACAGCAACTCGAAAAAGTTGAGCAGCAGGTACGCGTTCTCGATGGCGAGACGCTCAAACCGTTGCCCGCCGAGGTGCAGCGCGCCACGCAGGGTGCCGGAGCGACGAACGACGACGGGGACGACGACCTATGACCTTCGAACAATGGATGCGCGCGACGCTCGATCGCGTCGAGACGGCGCTGGAACACTATCTTCCGGGCACGGACGTCGCGCCGGCGCGCCTGCACGAAGCCATGCGCTACGCGGTGCTGGGCGGCGGCAAGCGCGTGCGGCCCCTGCTCGTCCACGCGGCGGGCGAGCTGACCGGCGCGAGCGCGCAGGCCGTCGAAGCGGCGAGCGCGGCACTCGAAATGATCCACGTCTATTCGCTGGTGCATGACGATATGCCCGCCATGGATGACGACGCGTTGCGTCGCGGCAAGCCTACCGTACACATCCAATATGACGAAGCGACGGCACTGCTCGTCGGTGACGCGCTGCAATCGCAGGCGTTCGTCGCATTGACGGCGGAAGGCAACGGTTTGAGCGATGCCCAGCAAGCCGCGCTCGTGCGCGAGCTGGCGGTCGCGAGCGGCTCGCTCGGCATGGCGGGCGGTCAGGCGATCGACCTGGAAAGCGTCGGCCGCAAGCTGTCGCGCCCCGAGCTCGAGACGATGCATCGCAAGAAAACAGGTGCGCTGCTGCGCGCATCGGTCCGCATGGGCGCGCTCGCGGGCACGCATCCGGGCGCGGAAGCGCTGACGTCGCTGGATCGGTATGCGGCAGCGATCGGTCTCGCATTCCAGGTCGTCGACGACATCCTGGACGTCACCGCCGATTCCGCCACGCTCGGCAAGACCGCCGGCAAGGACGCGCAGCACGACAAGCCCACTTACGTATCGATCATCGGGCTCGATGCGTCGCGCGAACTCGCTGCGCAACTGGGCCGCGACGCGCACGCCGCGATCGAGCCGTTCGGCGCGCGCGGCCAGCGTCTCGCCGAGCTTGCCGACCTGGTCGTGAACCGGGTGAATTGATTGTTGAACGCGTGACGAACCCCACGGTGCGAAGAAAGAAACAATCGCACCGAACGAATCACGCCAGTTTTCCTAAAATGGGACGACGATGTACGACTTGCTGAAAACCATCGACGATCCGGACGATCTCCGCGCCCTCGATCGCCGCCAATTGCAACCGCTGGCCGACGAGCTGCGAGCCTACGTGCTCGATAGCGTGTCCCAGACGGGCGGCCATCTGTCGTCCAATCTGGGCACGGTGGAGCTGACCATCGCGTTGCACTATGTGTTCGATACGCCTAATGACCGCATCGTCTGGGACGTCGGTCATCAGACGTATCCGCACAAGATCCTGACCGGCCGCCGCGATCAGATGCCGGGGCTGCGCCAGCTCGGCGGCATCTCCGGTTTCCCGCGCCGCGCCGAATCCGAATACGACACCTTCGGCACCGCGCATTCGAGCACGTCGATTTCGGCTGCGCTCGGCATGGCGATCGCCAACAAGCTGCAGGGCGACAACCGCTTTTCGATCGCCGTGATCGGCGACGGCGCGATGACCGCGGGCATGGCCTTCGAAGCGATGAACAACGCGGGCGTCGCCGACGACGTGCCGCTGCTCGTCATCCTCAACGACAACGACATGTCGATTTCGCCGCCGGTCGGCGCGTTGAATCGCCATCTCGCGCGTCTGATGTCGGGCCGTTTCTACGCCGCCGCGCGCGCGGGCGTCGAACGCGTGCTGCGCCATGCGCCGCCCGTGCTCGATCTCGCGCGCAAGCTCGAAGAGCACGCGAAGGGCATGATCGTACCGGCCACGCTATTCGAGGAGTTCGGCTTCAACTACATCGGCCCGATCGACGGTCACGATCTCGATTCGCTGATCCCGACGCTGCAGAACATCAAGGAACTGCGCGGCCCGCAATTCCTGCACGTCGTCACTAAGAAAGGCCAGGGCTACAAGCTCGCGGAAGCCGATCCGGTGCTGTATCACGGTCCGGGCAAGTTCAATCCGGCTGAAGGCATCAAGCCGTCGACGGCGCCATCGAAGAAGACTTACACGCAGGTGTTCGGCGAATGGCTGTGCGACGCCGCAGCGCAAGACTCGCGCGTGGTCGGCATCACGCCGGCGATGCGCGAAGGCTCCGGCATGGTCGAGTTCGAGAAGCGCTTCCCGGACCGCTATTTCGATGTCGGCATCGCCGAACAGCACGCGGTGACCTTCGCGGGCGGCCTGGCCGCGGACGGCATGAAGCCGGTCGTCGCCATCTATTCGACCTTCCTGCAACGCGCGTATGACCAACTGATCCACGACGTCGCGCTGCAGAATCTGCCAGTCGTGTTCGCGATCGATCGCGCGGGCCTCGTCGGCGCGGACGGCGCGACGCACGCGGGCAACTACGATCTCGCGTTCCTGCGCTGCATCCCGAACATGACGGTGATGGCCGCGTCGGACGAAAACGAGTGCCGCCAGATGCTCTACACGGCGCTGCAGCAGCCGAACCCGACGGCCGTGCGCTATCCGCGCGGCGCGGGCACCGGCGTGGCGACGGTCAAGCAGATGACCGCGATTCCGGTCGGCAAGGGCGAGATTCGCCGCGAGTCGTCGCAAAAGCTGGGCTCGGGCAAGCGCATCGCGATTTGCGCGTTCGGCACGATGGTCGCGCCGTCGCTCGCCGCCGCCGAGGAACTGGATTTGACCGTCGCCAACATGCGCTTCGTGAAACCGGTCGACGCCGATCTGCTGCGCGAACTCGCCGCCACGCACGACGCGATCGTCACGATCGAAGAAGGCACGATCATGGGCGGCGCGGGTTCCGCGTGCGTCGAAGCGCTGCTTGCAAGCTCCATCGTGAAGCCCGTGCTGCAACTCGGCTTGCCGGACGTGTTCATCGATCACGGCGATCCGGCCAAGCTGCTGTCGAGCGTCGGACTGGACGCGGCTGGCATCGCCAAGTCGATTCGCGAGCGCTTTATCGACGCAATCGAAAGCGCCAACGCAGGGAAGCTGACGAAGCGCGTCGCCTGACGACGCTTCGCTCGAACGGCGCGCTCGGGGTGCGCCGTGCATCAACGCTTTGGCACACGGCGCGGGCATCGTCCCGCGCCGTGTGCGCTTGAACGTATCGACCCGCTCGCGTCTTGCGCGACGCGCGGCGCATAAGGACAAAACAAATGAATCAGATGAATCCCGCCTTCGTGATGCCCGACGTCCAGAGCACGCCCGACACGCGTCAGATCGCGATTCAGCGCGTCGGCGTCAAGGGCGTGCGCTATCCGCTGACGGTGCTGACGGAAGACGGGCTGAAGCCGACCGTCGGCGTATGGAACCTCGACGTGCATCTGCCCGCGGAACAGAAGGGCACGCACATGTCGCGTTTCGTCGCGTTGCTGGAAGAGAACCGGCTGCCGGTCGATCAGCACGCGCTGCGCGGATTGCTCTCGCTGATGCTGGCGAAGCTCGAAGCGCACTCCGGCCGTATCGAAGTGACGATGCCGTACTTCGTCATGAAGACCGCGCCGGTCTCGGGCGTGAAGAGCTTGCTGGACTACGAAGTGACGTTTATCGCCGAGCGGCGTGACGGCGACACGCGCATGTCGATCAAAGTGCTCGTGCCGGTGACGAGCCTGTGCCCGTGCTCGAAGAAAATCTCGCAGTACGGCGCGCACAACCAGCGCTCGCACGTCACGATCGCGGCGGAATTGGCCGACGAGATGCCGGTCGAGGAACTGATCCGCATCGCCGAGGAAGAGGCGTCGTGCGAACTGTGGGGCTTGCTGAAGCGTCCGGACGAGAAGTTCGTCACCGAGCGCGCGTATGAAAATCCGAAGTTCGTCGAGGACCTCGTGCGCGATGTCGCGACGCGCCTGAACGCCGACGCGCGCATCGTCGCCTATACGCTCGAAGCCGAGAACTTCGAGTCGATCCACAATCACAGTGCGTATGCCGTGATCGAGCGCGACAAGCGCCGCGACGCCTGAACGTCTAGGCAAGCGCCGTTTCCGCGGAAACGTGCGCTTCCCGCACCGATTCCACCACGAGCGACGCCAGCCGCTCGACGAGCGGCGAGCCCTTTCCCGACGCGCGATGCAGCGCGAGCGGAATCGACGGCAGCGCGGGCAAACCGCCTTCGCCGCCATCGAGCGGACGAACGGTCGACGGCAGGCCGTAGCTCGTTCGCACCGTCACGCCGAGTCCCGCCGCTGCCGCCGCCCACAGTCCGGACAGGCTCGGGCTCGTGAACGCCACACGCCATTTGATGCCCGCACGGTCGAGCGCCGCCGCCGCCGCGCTGTGGAAGAGACACGGCCGATCGAAAACGATGAGCGGCAAGGGCTCGTCGGCGTCGAAATGCCAGGGAACGGTCGATGACGCGATCCAGCGCATCGGCGGCGCGGCGATCGGCTCGGGCAGATTCGACGCCTGACTTTCATCCGGCACGCCCGCCGCACCCCACACGAGCGCGAGATCGAGCTGCGCGCCGCCGATGCGCTCCAGCAGTTCCGTATTGCGCGCGACGCGCGCTTCGATCCGCACTTTCGGGTGCGCTCGCGCGAAGCGTCCGAGCACATCGGGCAGCACGACTTCGCCGAAATCTTCCTGCAGACCGAGCCGGATCCAGCCTTCCAGATCGACGCCGCGAACCGCGACTGCGGCTTCGTCGTTCAGCTCGACGAGCCGCCGCGCGTAGTTGAGCATGACCTCGCCGGCATCGGTGAGTGCGAGCCCGCGTCCCGATTTGCGAAACAGCGGTGTGCCCGCCTGTTCTTCCAGCTTGTGAATCTGGGCGCTGACGGCGGACGTCGAACGCCCGACGCGATCGGCTGCTTTCGCGAAACTCCCGAGGTCCACGCCCGCGACGAAGCTGCGCAACACCGCGAGGTCGAAGGTTGTCTGGCTCATGATGACAGTCCCGATTTGATGAACGGTCCGTCGCAAACTTTGCGATTTTCAGGATGATGTTAAGCGTTCAAACTGGCCCCAGTCAACTTTTCGATGGACTGCGACATGGCCATTTCTCTCGCTTTGAACACCAAAACCGCACTCGGCGATGGACACCGCTGGAAAGTGCTCGGCGTGGGCGTCGCGGCGAACGCGAGCGTGTCGGCGGCGGCGACGGGCTTTCCGACGACCGCCGTCTGGGTGCGCGGCGCCTACCATCTGAGCAACGGGCAACTGGGCGTCGTGCTGGGCGCCCTAGGCTTGGGCGTCGCGCTGTCCGAATTGCCGTGGGGCGTTCTCACCGACAAGTGGGGCGACCGTCCCGTCCTGCTGACCGGTCTTTTTTCGACGGCCGCGGTGCTCGTCGCGATGACTTTGTTCGCGACGCCCGCGACGGCGAGCTTCGGCTGGCTCGTCTTCGCGATGTGCGCGCTCGGCCTGCTCGGCGGCAGCGTCAATGGGTCGAGCGGACGCGCGGTGATGGCGTGGTTCGGCGAAGGCGAGCGCGGCCTCGCGATGAGCATTCGCCAGACGGCTGTGCCGCTCGGCGGCGGCATCGGCGCGGCGTTGCTGCCGTGGCTCGCGTCGTCGCATGGTTTCGGGGCGGTATTCGGCGCGCTGGCCGCGATGTGCGCGCTGTCCGGCATTTTCGCCTGGCGCTGGCTTCACGAGCCGGCTGAAGCCGTTCATCGGGCGATTCGGAGCGCAGGCGCCGCGCCGCTGAAAAACGCGCTGGTCTGGCGCGTCGTGCTGGGCATCGGCATCTTGTGCGTGCCGCAGTTCGCGGTGCTGAGTTTCGCGACGATCTTCATGCACGACGCCGCGCACTTCGGCCTGACCGCGATCAGCACGACGATGGCCACGCTCCAGATCGGTGCGATCGCGATGCGCGTCTGGAGCGGCCGCCACACCGACCGGCACCGCAACCGCCGCACGTACCTGCGCGTATCGACGATCGTCGCGTGCGCGTCGTTCGTCGTGCTCGGTATCGCGACGGCGCTCGGCGCGGTCCATTGGCCCGTTTTGCTCGCGGCGATGCTGATTCTCGCGGGCGTCTGCGTGTCGGCATGGCACGGCGTCGCGTACACGGAACTGGCGACGCTCGCGGGCACCGAACGCGCGGGTACCGCGCTCGGCATGGCGAACACGGCGGTCTTTGTCGGCTTTTTCGTGACGCCGCTCGCCATTCCGCACGTGCTCGCGATCGGTTCCTGGCCGATGGTCTGGCTCGGGGCGGGCGTGTGCGCGTCGCTCGCGTGGCCGTTGTTTCCGAGGCCCGCGCGCGCTTAAACTGGCCGTCCACGTCATCACCACCACGCGGAGCGCATCTTGATTCTCATCGGCCAATACGATTCCCCGTTCGTGCGGCGCGTCGGCATCGCGTTGAAGCTCTACGACATGGCGTTCGAGCATCGCCCGTGGTCGGTGTTCGGCGACGCCGACAAGATCGCGCCGTACAACCCGCTGTGCCGCGTGCCGACGCTCGTGCTCGATTCCGGCGATACGCTCATCGAAAGCACGATGATCCTCGACTATCTCGACGCAGAGGCGGGCGATGCGCGCGCTTTGATTCCATCGGGCGGGCCGGAGCGACGTCAGGCGCTGAAGGTCTGCGCGCTCGCGACCGGTCTCGCCGACAAGGCCGTCGCGCTCGTCTACGAACGCGTGCTGCACAAGGAGAAATCGCAGGCGTGGCTCGATCGCTGCACGGGGCAGGTCGAGCGTGTGTTGAATGCGCTGGAAGCGGACCGCGCTGCGCGCGCGACGCCTTACTGGTTCGGCGATGCAATCGGCCACGCCGATATCGCCGTGGCCTGCGCGCTGCGCTTCGCGCGCGAGGCGCATCCGGAAATTTTCAGCTCGACGCGCTGGCCGACGCTCATCGGCCATAGCGATCGCTGCGAAACGTTGCCCGTCTTCAAGGCGATCGTGCAGCCGTTCAATCCGCCTCGATAAAGTGGCTCAGGCGCGCGCGAGCGACGTGAGATCCCAGCGCGGCTTCACGGTGAACGCGTAGTCGCGCACGGCCTGCTCCGGCCAGCGCGACAGGCGCAGCGCGCCCGCGAGCGCGATCATCGCGCCGTTGTCGGTGCATAGCGACAGGTCGGGATAATGCACGTCGAAGCGGCGCTTTTTCGCCGCCGCCGACAGCGCCTCGCGCAACTGCCGGTTCGCGCCGACGCCGCCCGCCACGACGAGCCGCTTCAACCCCGTTTTCTTCAGCGCGGCGAGCGATTTAGCGACGAGCACGTCCACGGCCGCATCGACGAAACCGCGCGCGAGATCGGCCTTGGCCTGCTCGCAGACGTTGTTGCCGAGCTTGCGGCTGTGCGTGAGCACGGCGGTTTTCAGGCCGCTGAAGCTGAAATCGAGATCGCCGGAATGGAGCATCGGACGCGGCAGCGCGACCGCGCCGGACGTGCCGAATTCCGCGAGCCGCGACACTTCCGGGCCGCCCGGATAGCCGAGGCCGAGCAGCTTCGCGGTCTTGTCGAAGGCTTCGCCGGCGGCGTCGTCGAGTGTTTCGCCGAGCGTCTCGTAGACGCCGACATCGGTCACGCGCATCAACTGCGTGTGTCCGCCGGACACGAGCAGCGCGACGAACGGAAAGGGCGGCGGCGCGTCGACGAGCAGCGGCGACAGCAAATGCCCTTCCAGATGATGGATGCCGACGGTCGGCTTGTCCCACGCCATCGCCAGCGCATTCGCGATGCTCGCGCCGACGAGCAGCGCCCCCGCGAGCCCCGGCCCTTGCGTGAACGCGATGGCGTCGATGTCGCCGCGCTGTGCGCCGGACTTGTCGAGCACTTCCTCCAGCAGCGGCAGCGCGCGGCGGATGTGATCGCGCGAAGCCAGTTCGGGCACGACGCCGCCGTAATCGCGATGCATCGCGATCTGCGAATGAAGGGCGTGCGAAAGCAGGCCGCGCTCGGTGTCGTAGAGTGCGAGGCCGGTTTCGTCGCAGGAGCTTTCGATGCCTAGAACTAGCATGGATTCAATGCGTTAGAGGAACAGAAAAGTATAGCAGCGGGCGTGATCGAGCGTGTCGAAGGTAAAATGCGCGCCATGGAATCCTTCGATATCGCCGTCATCGGCGCGGGCGCGGCCGGCATGATGTGCGCGGCCGTGGCCGCTCAATCCGGACGCCGCGTCGTCCTCATCGACCACGCAGAGCGTCTCGCCGAAAAAATCCGCATCTCCGGCGGCGGGCGCTGCAACTTCACGAACATCAACGCGCAGCCGGCCAACTTTCTGTCGGCGAATCCGCATTTTTGCCGCTCCGCGCTCGCCCGCTACACGCCGCGCGATTTTCTCGCGCTGCTCAAGCAATACCGCGTGAAGTGGCACGAGAAGCACAAGGGCCAGCTCTTCTGCGACGACTCCAGCGAGACCATCATCGACGTGCTCAAAAGCGAGTGCGATGCCGGTCGCGTCGCGTGGCGGCGTCCGGTCGCCGTGCATGAGGTCCGTCACGACGGCGCGCGTTTCGCGCTCGATACGAACGCGGGCGCGATCGGCGCGGCGGCGCTCGTGATCGCGACCGGCGGCCTGTCGATTCCGAAGATCGGCGCGACGGATTTCGGCTATCGCGTCGCCAAGCAGTTCGGCCACAAGCTCGTCGATACGCGTCCGGCGCTCGTGCCGCTCACGTTCACGTCCGCCGACTGGGCGCCGTTCGCGCAGCTGTCGGGGCTTTCGCTGCCGGTTCGCATCAGCACGGGCAAAGGCAAGACGCGCGGCGAATTCGACGAAGACTTGCTGCTCACGCATCGCGGCGTGTCAGGGCCGGGCGTGCTGCAGATTTCGAGCTACTGGAACACGTCGGAGCCGATTCACGTCGATCTGCTTCCCGACCTCGATCCGACCGCCATGCTGATCGAAGCCAAAGCCGGCTCGAAAAAGCAGATCGGCAATTTTCTGGCCGAGCACGTTCCCGCGCGTCTCGCGCACGCGTGGCTCGAAGCGCAGCGCGTGCCGGTCGACGCGCGCCTCGCCGATCTGCCGGATCGCACGCTGAAGGCGATCGGCGCATCGCTGTCGGACTGGACGCTCACGCCGAGCGGCACCGAAGGCTATCGCAAGGCGGAAGTCACGCGCGGCGGCGTCGACACGCGCGAGCTTTCATCCGCGACGATGATGAGCGAGCGCGTCGCGGGGCTCTATTTCATCGGCGAGGCGGTCGATGTCACCGGCTGGCTCGGCGGCTATAACTTCCAGTGGGCGTGGGCTTCGGGCGTCGCCGCGGGCAAGGCCGCCGCGGAGTACGCGCGAGACGCGGCGACGACCGCCTGAGGGCGTCCGTCCGGGGGTTTTGGCGAGTCTCGAAACGCGGACCCGTTTGCTATACTCGGACGGTCATCGGAGGATTCTCTCCGCTTTCCGCTGGCGCCAGGAAGGCTGTCTGCTAATCCCGCTTGAGGAGGCGTTCCCAAGCGGGTTTTTGCATTCGCGGGACCGCCGCGCGCCGGCCGGAATTCAAACTTTCGCAATTGCACCGGGTGAACGATGAGCCTCAAAGACCAGATCAACGACGACATGAAGACTGCCATGCGCGCGAAGGAAACCGAGCGTCTCGGCACGATTCGCCTGCTGCTCGCGGCAATCAAGCAGCGCGAAGTCGACGATCGCGTCACGCTCGACGACGCGGGCATCACCGCCGTCATCGACAAGATGATCAAGCAGCGCAAGGATTCGATCAGCCAGTTCGAAGCCGCGAGCCGCACCGATCTCGCCGACAAGGAGAAAGCGGAGCTGGCGGTGCTGGCGGCGTATATGCCCGAACAGCTTTCCGCCGAAGCGATCGCTGCCGAAGTCCAGGCAGCCGTCGCCGCGACCGGCGCCGCCGGGCCGCAGGACATGGGCAAGGTGATGGGCGTGCTGAAGCCGAAGCTCGCCGGCAAGGCCGACATGACCGCCGTCTCCGCGCAGGTGAAAGCCGCACTCGCCAAGTAACGTCCGCAGCTTTCGATCGGTGATTCCGCACGCTTTCCTGCAGGATTTGCTCAACCGCGTCGACATCGTCGACGTGGTGGGCCGCTACGTCCAGTTAAAAAAGGGCGGCGCGAATTTCATGGGCCTTTGCCCATTTCACAACGAGAAAAGCCCGTCGTTCACGGTCAGCCCGACCAAGCAGTTCTATCACTGCTTCGGCTGCGGCGCGCACGGCACCGCGATCGGCTTTCTGATGGAGCACACCGGGCTCACGTTTCCCGAGGCCGTGAAAGACCTGGCGCAAGGCGCCGGCCTGACGGTTCCGCAGGAGCCTTCCAACTCGTTCCGCGGTGGCGGCGGCGACAGCGCACCGAGCAAGGCGTTCAGCGTCGCGTTGACGGACGTCATGCAGACGGCGTGCGATTTCTATCGCAAGCAGTTGCGCGGCGCGCCGAACGCCATCGAATATCTGAAAAAGCGCGGCTTGACCGGTGAGGTCGCCGCGCGCTTCGGGCTCGGCTACGCGCCGGATGGCTGGCAGAACCTCGAGGCGGCCTTTCCCGATTATCGGGATGAAAACCTGGTCGAGTCGGGTTTGGTGATCGTCAGCGAAAAAACGGATTCTCAAGGACAGGCGCGACGTTACGATCGTTTTCGCGAACGCGTGATGTTCCCGATCCGCAATGTGAAGGGCAACGTGATCGGCTTCGGCGGGCGCGTGCTCGATGGTGGCGAGCCTAAATATCTGAACTCGCCGGAGACGCCGCTGTTCAGCAAGGGCAGCGAGCTGTACGGCCTGTTCGAAGCGCGCTTGGCGATTCGTGAACTGGGTTACGTGCTCGTCGTCGAAGGGTATATGGACGTCGTCGCGCTCGCTCAACTGGGTTTTGCGAACGCCGTGGCGACGCTCGGCACGGCGTGTACGCCGATCCACGTGCAGAAGCTGTTTCGTCAGACGGATACCGTCGTCTTCAGTTTCGACGGCGATTCGGCCGGGCGGCGAGCCGCGCGTCGCGCGCTGGAAGCGGCGCTGCCGCACGCTGCGGACAACCGGACCATCAAGTTCCTCTTTCTGCCGAAGGAGCACGATCCGGACAGCTACGTGCGCGAGTTCGGCACGGACGGGTTCGGCGAGCAGGTCGATCGCGCGATGCCGCTGTCGCAGTTCCTACTGAACGAGGTACTGAACGACAAGGAGCTGGAGCAGCCCGAAGGCCGAGCGAAAGCGCTCTTCGACGCTAAACCGCTGCTGCAGGCGCTGCCCGCAAACGCGTTGCGGGTGCAGATCCTGCATATGCTCGCGGACCGGCTCGACACGCCGTTCACCGAAATCGCCGCGCTATGCGACATCGATTCGCGCGCTGCGGCCGTCGCGCGGGCAAACGTGCCGAAGAGCGAGCGGCGCCGCGTCACCGGACAGGAACAGCGCGCGCTGCGCAATCTGGTGATGTATCCGGGCATCGCGGTTTCGCTCGATCAGGACAGCGAGCGCACCCTCGTAACGATGACCGAGCACGGCGAATTGTTCAGCGAAGTGATCTCGCACGCGCGCGAACTCGGCGATGCCGCGCAGTTCCAGTTGCTGTCGGAGATCTTGAGAAATGCAGCAAACGCGCCCACATACGACGATATCTTTCAGGAAATTCTCGCCTATGATGAAAACGTTCGCGATTTGCTGATGCGCGATCCGTCCGATGAGGACGCGGCGCAGCGAGTCGAGGAACAAAAGCGTCTGCTGGCGGAAGAATTGCAAGCAACAGTGGTGAAGCTGAGGCACGACAGCTACCGGGCGCGGCTGGATCAACTGGCGCGGCAATCGAGTCTGTCGGCGGAAGAGGTCGCGGAGTTCTCGGAGTTGTCGGCGAGAGTGGCGCAGATCAAGGCTGGGCGGGGCGCCGGCGCGGATGGCGCAAGGTGAGAATGCTATAATAAAAAGTTCAAGTGAATTGCTTTTTGTCAACTGTTCAGGCGCTTTCGTCGTTTTTTCACGGTAGATGGGCGGCAGCGGTCGAGCAGTTGGCAAAGGGCATGTGAAGTTGTTTGCAGAGGGAAGCGAAGCAGGAAGGCGCTGGCTGAATGGACCGTAGGCGACGAAGGTGGCACACGCCGCATAAGTCACACGAAACGGGCCGATAAGCACGCCGGCGAACAGACGGGCGCAAGGGAAGCGGCTGCTATCGAGGGTAGGGCGAGGAGACGATTCACACTCGTCCGAACCGCGATGGCGCCCCGGGCAGGGCACGCAGGACGAAGCAGCGTGCGCGTATTGGGTATTCACGGTTCCATCGGCTGTTGTCCAGCAGCCGCGAGTCGAGACTAAAGCCGGTATGGCGAACTCCATGACGAAAAAGCTGAACGATGTATCCGTCGAAGACGACGCAATGCAAAACGCAGAGTCTGGCGCCGCTCCTGCGGCGAAGGTCGAAAAGGCGAAGGCCCGCGATCGCCGCGCGAAGGAAAAAGCGCTGCTGAAGGACGCGTTCTCGTCGAGCGCGCCCGGCACCGTCGAGGAATTGGAAGAGCGGCGCGGCAAGCTGCGCGCGCTCATCAAGCTCGGCAAGGAGCGCGGCTTCCTCACCTACGGCGAGATCAACGACCACCTTCCGGACAACTTCACGGAAACCGAGGCGATCGAAGGCATCATCAGCACGTTCAATGACATGGGCGTGGCGGTGTACGAGCAAGCGCCCGATGCCGAAACGCTGCTGCTGAACGACAACGCGCCGAACGCGTCGTCCGACGACGAAGTCGAGGAAGAGGCCGAAGTCGCGCTTTCCACGGTTGATTCCGAATTCGGCCGCACGACCGATCCGGTCCGGATGTACATGCGCGAGATGGGCACCGTCGAACTGTTGACGCGCGAAGGCGAAATCGAGATCGCGAAGCGCATCGAAGACGGCCTCAAGCACATGGTCATGGCGATCTCCGCGTGCCCGACGACCATCGCCGACATTCTCGCGATGGCCGAGCGCGTGCAGAACGAGGAAGTGCGCGTCGATGAACTCGTCGACGGCCTGATCGATCCGAACGCGCAGGACACCGATGGCTTCTCCGAGCAGGAAGCGGAAGCGATCGAATCGGAAGAAGAAGAGACCGCGGAAGAGGGCGAAGAGGAAGAGGAAGAAGAGGACGACGGCAGCGCGCAGGCAAGCGCGAACGCCGCTCAACTCGAAGCACTCAAGCTCCAGTCGCTCGAGAAGTTCGCGCTCATCAGCGAATGGTTCGACAAGATGCGCCGCGCCTACGAGAAGGAAGGCTATAAATCGAAGGCATATCTGAAGGCGCAGGAAGCCATTCAGACGGAACTCATGAACATTCGCTTCACCGCGCGTACCGTCGAGCGCCTGTGCGATACGCTGCGCGCGCAAGTGGACGAAGTGCGTCAGGTCGAGCGGCAGATCCTGCATACGGTTGTCGACAAGTGCGGCATGCCGCGCGCCGAGTTCATCACGCGATTCCCCGGCAACGAGACGGATCTCGAATGGTCCGACAAGGTCGTCGCCGAGGGTCACGAGTACAGCGCGGTGCTGGAGCGCAATATTCCGGCGATCCGCGAGCAGCAGCAGCGTCTGCTGGATTTGCAGGCGCGCGTCGTTCTGCCGTTGAAGGATCTGAAGGAAACCAACCGTCAGATGGCGGCGGGCGAGTTGAAGGCGCGTCAGGCGAAGCGCGAAATGACGGAGGCGAATCTGCGCCTCGTGATTTCCATCGCGAAGAAGTACACGAATCGTGGCCTGCAGTTCCTCGATCTGATCCAGGAAGGCAACATTGGCTTGATGAAGGCGGTGGACAAGTTCGAATATCGTCGCGGCTACAAGTTTTCGACGTACGCGACGTGGTGGATTCGTCAGGCGATCACGCGTTCGATCGCGGATCAGGCGCGCACCATTCGCATTCCGGTCCACATGATCGAAACGATCAACAAGATGAACCGTATTTCGCGGCAGATCTTGCAGGAGACCGGGCTCGAGCCGGATCCGGCGACGCTCGCCGAGAAGATGGAAATGCCCGAGGACAAGATCCGCAAGATCATGAAGATCGCGAAGGAGCCGATCTCCATGGAAACGCCGATCGGCGACGACGACGATTCGCATCTCGGCGATTTCATCGAGGATACGAACACGGTGGCGCCGTCCGATGCCGCGCTGCATGCATCGATGCGCGACGTCGTGAAGGACGTGCTCGATTCGCTGACGCCGCGCGAGGCGAAGGTGCTGCGCATGCGGTTCGGGATCGAGATGAGCACGGATCACACGCTGGAAGAGGTCGGCAAGCAGTTCGACGTGACGCGTGAGCGGATTCGCCAGATCGAGGCGAAGGCGCTGCGCAAGCTGCGGCATCCGAGCCGGTCGGACAAGTTGAAGTCGTTCCTCGAAGGCAACTGACGGGACTTGTTTTGAGAGGCGTTGTGAGGCAAACTCGCTACCCTTCGTAGTCGCCTCGCGCAATGTTCTGAAGTGACAGAAAGCGCCGTTTGCGGCGCTTTCTTTTTGCACGCTCTGCCTGCACAGGGCCGGAAGCTTAACTGGTATAAGCTGTCGACTCATAATCGACCGATAGTGGGTTCGAGCCCCACCCGGCCCACCAGCACTTGCTCAAAAGTATCAGGGGGTTAGCGGATTTGCGTCCCTGATAAGGCGCTTTCGGGGACACTCGGGGACAAAGTGGGTCACGTGACCCACTCGGGCTTTTTGACACTCGCGCATCTCACCGCCGCCGGTTCAAGAGACGTTCACGCTTGCCGATACGCTTGAGCATATTTGCGAGATCGCCGAGGAGCGCGGCGTGCTATGCCTGTCGAGCGAATGCAGAACGATATGCAGGTACTGGCAGCAAAACATAGCGGGCGCTGTGTTTCGAAGCACTATACCGATGCGCAAACGTCTCTGCTTTGGCAGTGCGAAGAAGGACATCGCTGGCGTGCCAAGCTCGGTAAGGTCAACAGAAGCCGGTGTCCGGTGTGTGCCCTCGATCGCAAGCGTCTGGGCATTGGAAACACGCACGAAATTTGCCGCAGGTTACGGCGGAAAGTGCCTGTCCGACGATTACACAAACAATAGTGTCCTATTGCGCTGGGAATGTGCAAAGGGGCATACGTGGCAGGCGAAGCCCGTGAAGATCATGATCGGCCATTGGTGCCGGACCTGTGCGGTCGAACGGACACGTCTAGGCGTTGAGAAGATGCACGACGCCGCTGCGATGCACGGTGGCAAGTGTTTGTCGGAGACCGACGTCAACACCATCACGCCGTTGGAATGGCAATGCATGGACGGGCATACCTGGAGTGCAAGGCCCGAGAGCATCATTCGGACCGGAAGCTGCTGTCCGGTGTGCCGAGCGGTGAAAATAGCGCAGGCCGGAAAAATCCGGCTTAAATTTGAAGAAGGTTTCGAAGGGCAAAGTCCCGATTCTGCTGTGAAGAGTCCGGATTGGTTCTCTGATGGCCCTGGTGGGTCAAACGCGGTGACGCTTGCGGGTCAGGGGCGATCTCGCCCCTGACAGCTCAGCCAACTCAGCCCAGGCAATACACCCTCGAAACCGTCCCCCGAAACAACGCCTGACGTTCCTCAGCACTTGCCTGTGAAGTCAATCGCTTGAACGCGTTCCAGCCGTTACTGAACGGGTAAGAACCCTTATCGACCGGAAAATTGCTTTCGAACATGCAGCGATCCGCGCCGAACGCTTCGATGCAGGTCAGCATCCACGGCTTCCAGGCTTCGGACAATTCAATCGATGAAGGTGGCCGCTCACCTTTTTCGAAGTCGAAACCGTTGATACGCATTCCGAGTCCGCCCACCTTCACATAAACGTTCGGCAACCGCGCAAGTTCGCGCATCGAACGCGACCATGCATCGAAGACCTCCTTGCGCTGATCCGCGTAGCTGGCGATTCTGACCACTCCCCCACAGTGATTGACGATGAACGGCGTGTCGGGATTTGCCTTCGCCAAATCGAACAATTCGGGAAGCTGAGGGAAAAACAGCCATGCGTCGTAGGAGAGGCCCAAGGCTTTCAACTGCGCGACGCCCGCACGATAACCGGAGTCGAGCAGAAGCCCGCGAGGAACTGCCGAAAGCGGGTTCACTAGCGTGGCGTCCGCATCCCAGGTTACGAGGTGCCGTACACCGCGCAAGCGGCCGTCGCCGGCCTCGAGTTCCGCTTCGAGTACGTTTCGCACGGCAGCGCCGCGACGGAGATCCGCGTATCCGACGATGCCCTTCGCTACCTGCGGCTTCTCTTCCTGCATCGGCGCGGTGACTTGAGCCACATACTCCACTTCGCCGATCGGCCGCATCGGTTCCGGACCCGTGGTGCGGTACCGCGTAAGCGCCTGCATGAAGACAGACGCGGTAATGTTGTGCCCGGACCGTGCATCCTCGAGATACTCGTCGAGCAAATACGTCCAACCCGGGCGCTCATAAAAGTGGTGATGCGCGTCGATGATCGGCATCTCCGGTTCGAGCGCCGCTTCCGTTCCGGATGCAAGCCACTCTGCCCGAACCGGCAGGTAATTGCTGGTCGTACTCATACTGCGCGTTTCCTCTTTGGCGAATGCGTGGCGCACGCTCAGCGCGGGCATCGCGATGGATGCGGCGACCGCGCCAAGCAGCCGGCGCCGGTGAATCGATTGAAGAGTTTGCATGGTCACTTTCCCTTGTTGAACGCGTAGAGGGAAAGCGTCAGCAACGTCGTGAACGCGAGTACGACGGCCAGACCGATCATGCCCGCGGTGAACGTGCCGAAACTATCCTTCAGATAGCCGACCAGATACGGACCGGCAAAGCCGCCCAGCGCGCCGATGGAGTTGATCAGCGCCAGTCCGCCGGCGGCCGCCTGACCCGACAGGAACCGGGCAGGCAGCGTGTAGAAAATCGTTCGGCCTGCGATGGTGCCGATCAACGCCAGCGTGATGCCCGTCAACGCAGGCACCAGTTGCTGAAAATATGTCGAGATGCCGAGCGCGACCGCGCCGATGAAAAGACCAGCCGCGAGGTTGGCGATATGGCCACCGCGGCGATCGACGCGCTTCGCCCACCACAAGAGCGCGACGGTCGCGAAGAAATACGGCACCGCCGATACCCAGCCCGTCTGCGTCACGCTCATGCCGTGCGCCTTGAGCATCTGCGGCAGCCATATGCCGATGCCGTAGGAGCCCATCGTGAAGCCGAAGGAAATCATCGCGAGGATGTACATCCGCACATCTTTGAGCGCTGCGCCGAAATCCTTTTTCTTCTGGCTCGCAGCGCCCTCGCGATCGAACGCGCTTTGCAGCGCCTGACGCTCCTCGGGCGAGAGCCACTTCGCATCGGCGGGTTTGTCCGCGAGCATCTTCAGGACGAAGAAGCCGAGAATGCACGCCGGCAGGCCTTCGACGATAAACATCCATTTCCATCCGGCAAGGCCGAGCAAGCCGTCCATCTTCAGCAGCCAGGTCGACAGCGGTCCGCCCACTAGCGACGAAAGCGGCGTCGAGACCGTGAACCATGCGAGCACCCGAGTGCGATAACTGGCCGGAAACCACACTGCGAGGAAGAAGATCACGCCAGGGAAGAATCCGGCCTCGCCGATTCCCAGCAGAAGACGAATCACGTAGAAGCTCGTCGGTCCAACCGCGAGCGCCGTCGCGGCGGCGAAGAAGCCCCACGTCATCATGATGCGCGCGAGCCATCGCCGGGCGCCGAAGCGATACAGCGCCAGGTTGCTCGGCACTTCGCACAGGCAATAACCCGCGAACATGATGCCCGCGCCCCAGCCGAACTGCGTCGCGGTCAAGCCGAGGTCGCGGTTCATCGTCAGCGCGGCGAACCCGACGCTGGTGCGATCGAGATAGTTGAAGAAATAGGCGAGCGCAAGCAAGGGGATGAAACGCCACGCGGCCTTTCTGACGGCCTGCTGTTCGAGCGTCGTATCGACCGCGCTCTCGGCCGTCATGTTCGATGAAATGGATGTCATGCTTCGTCTCCGGACGGAACACCCAACGCGCGGGCTCATGCCGGCCTACGCGAAGCGGCGTTCCTTTTATGCTGTTGTGCTCAGGCGCTCGCCAGTTCGTTGGCGGAGGGACTGGAAGGATCGTGGGAAAAGGCCGCCTGGCACTTCACGATGCCGGCGTCCGCCAACTGCCTCAGGTCTTCCGATGAGTAACCCAGCTCCAGAAGCAGCGCCTGCGTGTCCTGACCCAGCGAAGGTGGACCTGCGCGAAGCCGCAGACGCTCGCCGCCAAGGGTCAAAGGCAGCAATGCGGTCTTCGTCTGTACTGCTTTGCCCGCGCCGCTTGCGTCGGATGGCAGGGTGACATCGGCAAGTCCGTCCGTTGCGAGCAGATGCGGATCGTCGAAAAGATCCTGCGGCTTCGTGATCGGCGCGTACGGCAGCCCGCAGCGCTCGAAGATGGCGCCGATCTCGGCAGCAGTGAACGCTTCCATGTGGGCGCGAAGCCGCGGCATCAGCCATTCGCGGGCTTGCACGCGCTGATTGTTGCTGGCGATACGCGCGTCGGCCTTCAGATCGTCGAGGCCGAAGGCATCGCAGAAGAGCGCCCATTGCGTATCGGAGACGACCGCCAGGAAGATCTGATCGCCGTTCTTCACCGAAAAGACGTCATAGACTGCCCAGGCCGAAATGCGGCTTGGCATCGGCGCGGCGGTTTGTCCCGTCACGGCGTATTGCATCATGTGCTGCGCCACGAGAAACACGTTGTTCTCGAACAGGGCGCTCTGCACCTCTTGTCCGCGGCCGGTCCGCTCGCGTTGTGCCAGCGCCGCCATTGCGCCGATCGCGCCGAACATGCCGCCCATGATGTCGTTGACGCTCGTGCCTGCCCGCAAGGGTCTGCCTTCGGGACCGGTCATGTACGCGAGACCGCCCATCATCTGCACGACTTCGTCGAGCGCGGTGCGATGGTCGTAGGGACCGGGCAGGAAGCCCTTGTGCGACACATAGATCAGACGAGGATTGAGTCTGGACAAGGCCGAATAGCCGAGGCCGAGCTTGTCCACGGTGCCGCTCTTGAAGTTCTCGCTGAAGACATCGGCGTTCGCAAGCAGCTTGTGCACGATCTCCACACCGCGCGGGTCTTTCAGATCGACGGCGATGCTTTTCTTGTTGCGGTTGAACGTGCTGAAGAAGCCTGCTCCCGAGCCTCGCAGATTGCGGGTGCTGTCGCCGGTGATCGGCTCGACCTTGATCACTTCCGCGCCGAGGTCCGCCAGCACCATGCCGCACGTCGGCCCCATCACCATGTGCGTCATCTCTACGACGCGCACGCCGCTGTACGGCAAGGACTGATCCGATTGCACTTCGCTCATTGCGCCGCTCCCAACAAACAGCCTTCCGGCTGGGGCGCACTCGGCGCGCGCCCGTCTGCGTACGAGAAACCTTTCGGCAATCCCGCGTCCTGTACGTGTCCGTAGAGCGCTTCGCCCGGAAGCGCCTGTGCGAGGATCGAGCGCGCGGCAATGAGCTTGTCGATGTCTATGCCCGTGTCGTAGCCCATCGCCTCGAGCAGAAACGCGAGGTCTTCGGTAACGATGTTCCCCGTCGCGCCCGGCGCGTAGGGACAGCCGCCGAGGCCCGCCTGACTCGAATCGATCGTGGTGACGCCGGCATCGAGTGCCGCCACGACATTCGCCAGGCCTTGACCGCGCGTGTTGTGGAAATGAGCGCCGCCCGCCTTCGCGCCGACTTCCGATTGCAGCCGGCGAAACAGGCGGCGAACCTGAACGGGGTTGGCATAACCGCTCGTATCGGACAGGCCGATTTCGTCGACACCGCATTCGGCCATCGCGAGGCACATGCGCATCGTCTGGTCGTCGGTCACGGTGCCCGCGATCGTGCAGCCGAATGCGACCGATACACCCGCTTCGATTTCTGTTCCGGGGAACTGCTCATCGCGCAGCGCGACAATGCTGCGCACCTCATCGATCAACTGCGCGGTCGTTTTGCGGACATTAGCCAACGCGTGTTCATCGGTGACGGACACCGGCAACGTGACTTTATGGACGCCGGCTTCGAACGCGCTTTGCGAGCCGCGCAGGTTCGGCGCCAGTACAGCGACACGAAGGTCCGGAATGGATAACGCGTGAGCGACGACTTCGCGGATATCGGCCATTTGGGGCAGAAGTTTCGGCGGAACGAACGATCCCACTTCGATCTCCTTGAGTCCCGCTGCCGCCAGCGCGGATATCCATTCGAGTTTCGCGGACGTCGGCATGACGCTTCGGATGCTCTGCAAGCCGTCGCGCGGGCCGACTTCGCTGATCAGTATTCGGCGATGTGAGGCGCTCATTTCGCTCCTTGGTTCTGTCAGATAGACCTGTGTTTTGTTAGAGAGAACTTTAGGCGAAGATGTCTATCACTGAAAGCGGGGTTAACCCCGGATTTCAGAACTAGAGTTCTACCGGATAGAACTGTATAGTCGTGGAATTTGATTCGGGAGCGGTGCATGACCAAGGAAGACCAGCCGTCCGATACGAACGAGGCGTCGAGCGGCGTCGCCGTTCTTGACCGGGCGTTCGCCATACTCAATGCCTTCGGGCCGACCGACGACCGGCTGACCCTGACCGAGCTTTCACGCCGGACCGAGCTTTATAAGAGTACGGTTTTGAGACTGCTCGGCGCTTTGGAGCATGGCGGATTCATCCGGAAGTTGAGCGACGGGCAATACGCAATCGGTCATCAGCCGTTGCGGCTTGCGACGCTCTATCAGCGGTCGTTTCAGGTGGGGCCTGTGATCGAACCGTTGCTTCAGCAGTTGAGCCGGGACTTGGGCGAAACGGCCAGTTTCTACGTACGCCAGGGCGATCAACGTCTCGTGTTGTATCGCGTCGAACCTAGCCGCAGCGTTCGGGTATCGATTCGCGTCGGAGAGGAGTTCGCGATCGATAAGGGCGCCTCCGGCAAAGTCCTGCTCGCGTTCTCGGAGACACAGGATCCGCGCTGGCAAGAGATCCGCGAACGGCTATGGGCCACCTCGTTTGGCGAGAGGGATCCGGAAACGGCATCGGCCTCGGTGCCCGTGTTCGATTCGACCGGCGAGTTGCAGGGCGCGTTGACGCTTTCAGGACCAAAGGGCCGTTTCGATGCTCCGGCGGTTATCGATGCAGCATTGGCGATGTTGCTCGATAGCGCGCGGCGAGCGACCGTCGCACTGGGCGGAAACGGATCGAGATATGACGCGAGCATCGCGAGCTTCGTGAAAGCGCCGCCAGCCGCCGATGAAAGCGAGCGCTCTGCCTGAAGGACGGCAGTCACATGCTTTCACGCACACGCCGCACGGATGAAGTCGGGAATCTCGACGGCTTTCAGCTTTCCATCGGCTTGTTTGACACACAGCGCGCGCGTCGCGCGAAATTCGCAGATCAGCGTTTCACCGCGCACGATCCGATGCCGCTGAACGTAACGCGGCCGCATAGCACTTGCTAGATCGATCTACTTGCCTTAGAGTCTTTTGACCAGGCCGAGCGTGCCCTGACCGCCCCGCCCAGGTCGATGCACGAACAATCTGCTCGCCGATAACGCGACCCCGACGCGGCCGCCGCGCTCGGCCTCGCGGGCAAACGTGGCCCGCGTGATCCGCACGATGGCTGCGTCGACGGCGGCCCGATGATCCAACGTTTCTGAGGTGAACCATGCGTGAACTTAACGGGCGCGGCGATCTCTGCTGCATCAACACGGGCACGCTCGGCTATCGCGAGCCGATCGAAGTCACGGCCGGACGCATCGCCGAACAGGGCTTCGGCTGGATCACGCCGTGGCGTCAGGAAATCGACGAGAACAATCCGCAAGCAGCCGCCAGTGCGATCCGCGCGGCCGGCCTGAAGGTCGGCGCGTATTGCCGCACGGCGTATTTCGCGGCCAACGACGCCGCGGGCCGTCGCGCCGCGATCGACTCCAACCGCCGCGCACTGGAAACGGCAGCCGTGCTGGGCGCGCCGATGCTCGTCGCCGTCGTCGGCGGATTGCCGCCCGGTTCGCGCGATATCGACGATGCACGCGAGCAGATTCTCGACGGTCTCGCCGCCTTGCAGCCGACGATGAACGAAACAGGCGTGCGCGTCGCGCTCGAGCCCTTGCATCCGGTGTACGCGGCCGATCGCAGCCTGCTCAATACGCTCGACCAGGCGCTGGACTGGTGCGACCGGCTCGACCCGTCGCGCGAGGGAGGCTTCGGCGTGGCCATCGACGCTTACCATGTCTGGTGGGATCCGGCGCTGATGCCCGCCATCGCGCGCGCGGGCGACCGCATCCTCGCGCTGCACGTATGCGACTGGCTGGTCGAAACCCGCGATCCGTTGCAGGACCGCGGAATGATGGGCGATGGCGTCATCGATCTCAAGCGGCTGCGCGCGGCGGTGGAAGCCGCCGGTTACGACGGTCCCGTCGAAGTGGAGATTTTTTCCCGGCTCGACTGGTGGGCGCGCCCGGCCGACGAGACGTTGCGGATCTGCCGCGAGCGCCTGTTCGAGTGCTGTTGAGCATCAACGTCCGACGTAAATCGGCGGCCGCTTCTCGCTAAAACTGCGGATGCCCTCCGCGGCATCCTCGGTGCTCGCGGCGAGCGCGCCCGCCATCGCTTCGAGAGTCGAGCAGGTTTCCTCGCCGCTGGCGGCGTTGAGCAACTGTTTGGTCAGTTGCAGCGCCACCGGCGCGCGCGCCGTCATGTCCAGCGCCAGTCGATGCGCACGTTCCAGCACGCGGTCCTGCGGCACGACCTCGTGCACAAGGCCGCACGCCCGCGCGTCCGCGGCCGTCACGCGCGCGCCGCTCAAGGCGAGGTATTTTGCGTGGCTCGCGCCGGTCAGACGCACGAGCCGCTGCGTGCCCGACCAGCCGGGGCAAGTGGCAATCGATGCCTCCGGCAGCGCGAAACGGGCCTCTTCGGCCGCGATACGCACGTCGGCCGTGATCGCCAGTTCCAGCCCGCCGCCGAAGGCATGACCGTTGATCGCCGCGATCACGGGCTGACGCAGCCGCGCCCATTGGTCGAAGACCTGATGACCTCGCCGCACCCAGTGGCGCCACATGTCCAGCGGCCTGAGCGCGGCCCATTCGTTGATGTCCGCGCCGACGCAGAACGCCTTCACGCCGCCGCCCGCGAGGATGACGACGCGCGTCTCATCGTCGGCTTCGATCGCGCGGGCCGCATCTTCGAGTTGATCCAGCATGGCGGGCGTCAGCGCATTGAGCTTGTCCGGCCGGTTCAGCGTGACGATGGCGACAGCCGCATCGCGAACGATGGAAACGAAGCGATCAGTCATGGCGTCCTTCGCGAGGTTTGAGCCGGAGTCCGAAGGGCGCATCGGTGAAAAGCGCTGCATCCATCTGACGCAGATCCGAGGCGACCTTTAGCGCAACCTCGGCCTGATCCAGCATGTCGCGCTGCAAATCCACGCCGGGAGCGATCTCGCGCACGGTCAGCCCGTCATCGAGAAGATCGATGACGCAGCGTTCGGTCACGTAGGTCACGCGCTGCCCGCGCTCGCGCCCCACGCGGCCGCTGAACGTGATCTGCTCGGCCGTCCGGACGAACTTGCGCGTGCGGCCTTCCTTGACGATCGCGAGCCTGCCGCCGCCGACTTCCAGCTGCGCGCCCGCGGTGAAAAAGCCCGAGAACACGATGCGGCGCGCATGAGCGGTGATATCGACGAAACCGCCGCAGCCCGCCGTCAGATACGGTTTCGACGCGAGCCGGGAGACATTCACGCTGCCATCGGCGTCGACTTGCAGAAAGGACAGCAGTGCGATGTCGAAGCCGCCGCCCTGAAAATACGTGAACTGATTCGGCGACGCGACGATCGCGTCCGCGTTCGATGCGCAACCGAAAGCGAACCCGAGCAAAGGCATGCCGCCGACCGCGCCCTGTTCGATCGCCCACGTCACTTCGCCGTGCAAGCCTTCCTCGAGCAGGATGCGCGGGACATTGGCCGAAATGCCGAAGCCCAGATTGGCCGCGTACCCATGCGCGAGCTCCATCGCGGCGCGGCGGGCGATGACCTTCTCCGGTCCCCACGGCGTCGGCTCGAAGGAATCCATCGGAAGCGTGATTTCGCCGCTGATCGCGGGATCGTAGGGCGTCTGCGTGGTCTGCCACTGGTCCGGATCGACCACGACGTAATCGACCAGATTGCAGGGCACCCGCACGTCGTGCGGCCGCAGCGTGCCGGATTTCACCACGCGCTTGACCTGCGCGATCACGATGCCGCCGTTGTTGCGCGCGGCCAGCGCCTGATCGATGCCGCCCAGCAGCGCGCCTTCGTGTTCGTAGCCGAGATTGCCCGCTTCGTCGGCCGTGGTCGCGCGGATGATCGCCACGCGCGGCGCGATCGCCGGGAAGTAGAGCCAGTCATCGCCATCGAAGGACACCTTGCGCACGACCGGACGCGCGGCGGCGGCGGCGTTCATCGCGCAGCCCTGTAAATCGGGATCGACGAACGTGCCCATTCCGACCTTGGTCAGCACGCCGGGACGCTTCGCGGCGGCGTCGCGGTGCATGTCGAACAGGATGCCGCTCGGAATGTTGTAGGCCTCGATTTCGTTGTCGGCGATCATGCGCCAGATGTTCGGCATCGGCAGCGACGACGGGCCGCTCGGATACGAGCCCGCGAGCGTGCGCGCGAGCAGCCCGGGCCGGGCGAGATGATCGATGCCCTTGACGCCGTACATGTCGCCCGCGGCGATCGGGTTCAGCGTCGTGAGGTCGCGCGGCTGTCCCTCGCGCTCGAAGCGCTCGCCGATGGCCGCGAGAATCTTGTCGGGGCAGCCGAGCGCGCTGGACGAGCTGATGCTGACGACATCGCCGGTTCGCACGAGCCTGGCCGCCGCGTCCGCGGTAATGAGCTTTCTCATGTTTTTATCGATGAAGGTCGAACAGCGCTGCGCCGCGCTTCATCGCGTTGCGGGCGATGATGCCGCGATGAATCTCCGAGGTGCCGTCGAAGATGCGATAGACGCGCGCATCGCGGTAATAGCGTTCGATGGCCAGCTCCTTGCAGAAGCCCATGCCGCCGAAGACCTGCACCGCGCGATCGACGACGCGCCCAAGCGTCTCGGAAGCCTGCACCTTGACCATTGAAATCCAGTCGCGCGCGTCCTGTCCCGCGTCCATCATGCTCGCGGTGTTGAGCAGCATCAGCCGCGCCGCGTTGATCTCCATCACGCTGTCCGCGATGAGTTGCTGGATCATTTGAAAATCGCCGATGCGCGTGCCGAACTGCCGCCGTTCGCCGGCGTACTCGATCATCATTTCGAGCACGTGCGTCGCCTTGCCGATGCCGCGCGCGCCGATCAACGCGAGGCGCACGCGGCCGAGCATGTTCATCGCGAGTTTGAAGCCTTCGCCCTGTCGTCCGATGAGGGCCATCGGCTCTAGCGGGACGTCGTCGAAGAAGAGTTCGTGGTGCGGCGTGCCGCGAAGACCCATCATCCGTTGATCGCGGCCGACAGTGAAACCCGGAAGATTCTTGTCGACCGCGAAGAGCGAGATTTCCTTCTCGCCGGTGCGGGCCGAGACGAGAAAGAAATCGCTCCATTGCGCATCGCTGATGAAGTGCTTGCTGCCGTTCAGCGCCCAGCCGAACGACGTCTTGCGCGCCGTGGTTTCGATGCCCTGGGCGTCCGAACCCGCGCCCGTTTCGGTGATCGCGAGGCCGCAGGTTCGCGCGCCGGCAATCGCCGGTTTCAGCCAGCGGTCGATCTGTTCGCCTTCGCAGGCGAGCAGCGCGTCGTAGACGTTGCCGAACGCGCGCCGCACGAGTATGTCGGAGCTGTGGCCGAACTGCTCCTCGCATAGCATCGAATCGACCGTGTTCAGTCCGCCGCCGCCGAGTTCGGCGGGCATGTTCACCGCATAAAGACCCAGCGCACGCGCCCGCGCCTGCAAGTCGCGGGCGATCTCGGGCGCGAGCGCGCCTTCCTCTTCCACTTGCTGTTCGAGCGGCTGCAACTCGGACCGGACGAAGCGGCGCGCGGTCTCGATCATCATTTTCTGCGTGTCGCTCAGCGTGAAGTCCATCGATCTCTCCGATTCGAGTTTTAGTCAGCACTGGTCGCGGCGACACGCAGCGACGGATGCAACGAGACTTCGAAGGGCATACGTTCGAGCACGTCGCGAACGAGGTCGACGCCCGGCGCGATTTCGATCAGCCGCAAGCCTTCGGGCGCGAGTTCGAAGACGGCACGCTCGGTGACGTAAAGCACTTGTTGGCCGTCCGCGCGGGCGCGCTTGCCGCTGAACGTGATGTGACGCACTTGCTCGACCAGCTTCGGGACCGCGCCGTGACGCCGGATGCGCACTTGCCCGTCTTCCAGCTCGACTTCAAGCCCCTTCGCCTCGAACGTGCCGCAAAAGACGACCTTGCGCGTGCGCTGCGTGATGTCGACGAAGCCGCCCGGCCCGACGATGTTCTCCCCCAGCCACGAGACGTTGACGTTGCCTTGCGCGTCGAGTTCGCCCATGCCGAGGAACGCGATATCGATGCCGCCGCCGCTGAACAGGTCGAACTGATCGGTGGACTTGAGGATCGCGCTCGCATGGCGCGTGGCGCCGAACAGATCGCCGCCCAGCAGTTCGCCGTTGTGCGATCCCTGCTCGATCACGGTCCAGCTGATGTCCACGCCTTCCGCATGCGCCACCGCGGGAATGCCATCGGGCAAACCGTAACCGAAGTTGACGCACGCGCCGGGTTCCAGCTCCTTCGCGGCGCGTTTCGCGATGATGTAGCGGATGCCCTCGGGCAGCGGCGGCGGCATGCGCGTGTCGGGCGCGGGCGCTTCGCCGCTGATGGCCGGATCGTAGTGCCCGCTGGTCGTCTGCTTCTGATCCGCGTACACGCAGATATCGTCGACGAGAACGCCCGGCACGGTGACCGCGCGCGCCGGCGTGATCGGCGTGGCGCATACGTCGCGCACCTGCGCGAACACGCGGCCGCCGCGGTTGTGCGCGGCGAGCGCGGCGGCGAAAGCGTCGATATCGGCCGGCTCTTCGCGCGATGTCAGATTGCCCTGCATGTCCGCCGTGGTGCCGCGCACGATCGCGAAGTCGATTTCGAAGGGCTTGTACCAGAGCAGTTCCTTGCCGCCCAGCGTGACGACTTCGACGAGATCGTCCCGCGCGCGCAGGTTGACGCGCCCGCCGCCGTGGCGCGGATCGGCGAAGGTATCGAGGCCGATGTGCGTGACGAGCCCGTGGCGGCCCGCGCCGGCTTCGCGGATCAGCGTCTGGATCACGCCGGCGGGCAGGGTGTAGGCCTCGATGCGTTCCTCGCGCGCGAGCTTCTGCATCGGCTTGGACCAGGTCCAGTGGCCGCCGATCACGCGCTTCACCATGCCTTCGTGCGCGAAGCGGCTGATGCCGCTCTTGACGCCGTCGCCGATGCCGAGGCCGTGGATCAGCGTGAGATCGCGCGGATGGCCCGTCGCGAGAAAGCGGCGCTCGATGGCTTCCGTGATGTGATCGGGTTCGACGAGTCCGCCGCCCGAGCCGCTCAATACGACGACCGCGCCGTCGAAGATCGCCGCCGCCATGAAATCCGCATCGGTCAGGTGTGCACGCTTCATTTCATCGGTTCTCGTTGTCCGTCCGTGCGCCCGCGCGGACCATCAGCACGTTGATTCCGTCCTGGATCAGCACGCCGTCCTGGTTGTGCACTTCGACCTGCAAACGCACGATGCCGCGATCGGAGCGGCGCGTCGGACGCTTGTCCAGCACGCGGATGCGCCCCTGGACGCGGTCGCCGATCAGCACCGGCTTGTGAAAGCGATACGTCCACTCGAGCGTCGCGACGGCGGCAAAGCGCGTCGCCGCGCGGTTCTTGAGGCCGTCGAGCATGGCGAGGCACAGCAGACCGTGCGCGACGCGGCCGGGAAAGCCGACATCGCGGGCGAATTCGTCGTCCATGTGGACATCGAAGAAATCGCCCGAGATGCCCGCGAACTGCACGACATGGCTTTCGGTGACCACGATGCCCGACGTCGTGAAGCCGAGGCCGGGCTCGATCTCGTCGAAGAGCAGGGGATGGCTCATGCGGTTCCTTATCAGTCGAACTCGGGCGCATACGGCACCCGTTCGCGATTGACGATGCGGTAATTGGTGTCGTTCAGCGCGTCGATGCGATGCATGTCGATGCTCGACAGCGTGAAGTCCATCACGTCGAAGTTGGCCTCGATGTTCCTGCGCTGCGTCGACATCGTGTTGATCGGGACGCCTTTCTGGAGAATCCAGCGCAGCGCCACCTGCGCACCCGACTTGCCGTAGCGCGCACCGATTTCCTCGAAAAGCGGATAGTTGAAGATTTCGCCGCGCGCGACCGAGCAGTACGACGAAAGCGGAATGCCGGTCTCGATGGCGGTATCCATCAGCACACGCTGGTTCAAGAGCGGATGGAACTCGACCTGATTGGTGACGAGCGGCAGCGCGGTCGCGGCTTTCGCGGCGCGCATCATCGCGGCGTTGAAGTTGCTGACGCCGATATGACGCGTCAGGCCCGCGCGCGCCGCTTCTTCGAGGCGCCGCACGGAAGGCGCGACGTTGCCGTCCGCGGGCGGCCAGTGCAGCAGCAGGACGTCGGCCTGCTCGATCTTCAGCTTCTCGAGGCTTTCGCGCAGCGACGGCATGAAACGTTCGTCGGAATCGTTGGCGGGCGCGATCTTGGTCGTGATGCACAACTCGTCGCGCGGGATGCCGATCGCCCGCAGCGACGAGCCGACGCCGAGTTCGTTGTCGTAGAGCTGCGCGGTATCGATCGCGCGATAGCCGGTTTCGATCGCGTCCGTCAGCGCGTCGCGCAGTTGCTGTCCGTTGAGCGGCCAGGTGCCGAAAGATCGTTGATGCGTGCGTTGGAAAAGTATGTTCATGGCGTCGTGACATCAGAAGACGGCGGCCGTCTTCGCGAAAAAGGCGCGGATGCCGAGCTCCGCGTCGGGACTGGAGCGGACCGCGAGCGCGGCCGATGTATAGGCTGCGTGCGGATCGTCGTGGTCATCGACGATCAGCGCCTTGGCGAGCGCGGCGGCGCGCGGCGATACGCGGCACAGGCGCGCGGTCCATTCCTGCAACTGCGCTTCGACTTCCTGCGGCGCGCAGACCGCATTGACGATGCCCCACTGCAGCGCGGTCGATGCATCGATCTCCTGCGACAGCAGCACCGCTTCGAGCGCGCGCCCGCGGCCCGCGATGCGCTGCAAGCGGTCGCCGCCCTCCCAGCCGGGAATGGCGCCGATGGAAACTTCCGGAAAGCGCAGGCGCGCGCCGGTGCCAGCGAGCCGCAGATCGCAGCACAGCGCGAGTTCCAGGCCGCCGCCGAAGCACAGTCCTTCGATGACGGCCACGGTCGGGCAGCGCAGCCGCTCGAAGCGCCGGAACACCGCGTTGCCTTCGCCGACCCATTGCGTCGCGAATGTCTCCGGACTCAGCGCCGACCATTCGCGGATGTCGGCGCCGGACGAAAACACGCCGCCCGGCGTGCCGCGCAGCACGACGGCGCGAATGCCGTCGTCCCGATTGATTTGCGCGATCTGCTCGTCGAGCGCGGCCAGCATCGCGAAGTCGAGCGCGTTGGCCTTGCCCGGATTGCTGAGTTCCAGCACGAGCACGGCATCTTCGCGACGCGAGAGAATGTGTCCCATCGATGGTTCCTCGGTCGTCATGGTCACAGGCGCGGAACGGAGAGCGCGCCGTCGACGTTGAGCACGCTGCCCGTCGCGAACGCCATCTGTCCGCAGACGAGCGCCGCGACGGCCGACGCGACGTCCTGCGGCGCGCCCCAGCGCTTCATCGGGACGATGCCGCCGGCGATGCGTTCGTCGTAGCGCGCGGCGACGCCTTCCGTCATCGGCGTGCGGATGATGCCGGGGCGCACTTCGAATACGCCGATTGCGAGCGGCGCGAGGCGCAGCGCGAACAGCTTGGTGAGCATGCCCAGCCCGGCCTTCGACATGCAGTATTCGCCGCGCTCCGTCGACGCGAGTTCGGCGCTGACCGACGACACCGAGACGATGCTGCGCGAATCTTCGCTGCCGATCGCGGCCATGTGGCGCGCCACGGCCTGCGTGAGAAAGAACGTGCCGCGCATGTTGATATCGACGACGCGGTCATAGGACTGCTCGTCTACCTCCAGCAGATCGCCGCGCTGCCCGGCCGAGACGCCCGCGTTGTTGACGAGACAGGTGATCGGCCCGCAGTCCGAAACGATGCGCTCGACGAGCGCGCGATGGGCGGCGCTATCGGCGAGATCGTGCCGGTAAAAGCGTGCGCGCGCGCCGTGCGCTTCGACGGCGGCCATCGTTTTGTTCGCGTTGTCGTCATCGATGTCGATCAGCGCGAGATCGAACCCGCGCGTCGCCAGCTCGATCGCGATGCTCGCGCCGATGCCGCGGCGCGCGCCGGTGACGAGCGCGAGCGGCGGGGCGCGGCGCGGCGTCAGTACAGGAGATGAGGTAGCCATTCGGAGAACGCCGGCACGAAAGCCAGCAGCAGGATGGTCACGAACATGATGGCCATGAATGGCAGCATGGGCCGCACAAGATTCACCATTCGGATGTTGGCGACGCCGGTGACGATGAAGCAGGCCGTGCCGATCGGCGGCGTCACGAGCGAGATGCCGACGATGGCGATGGCGAGAATCGCGAAATGGATGTCGCTGAAGCCGGCGTCCTGCGCGATCGGCAGGAATAGCGGAATCAGCAGGATGAGCGCGGGAATGCCGTCGAGCAACGCGCCCAGCAGCCAAAACACGACCACGATGAACACCGTGAAGACGAACTTGTTGCCGGTCAGTTGCGTAGCGAATTCGGCGACCTGCTCGCCGACCGAGTTGTACGCCAGCATGTATCCGAGAATCTGCGCGACGCCGACGAGCGACAGCACGATTGCGCTGGTGCGGCCCGCCTTGATCAGAATGCCGAGCCATGCGCGGTTCGGAATGGATCGCTGCACGAGCGTGATGATCGTCACGTAGGCCACCGCCGCCGCAGCGGACTCGGTCGCCGTGAAGAAGCCCATGAAGATCCCGCCCAGGATGATGATCGGCGCACCGAGCGCGGGGATCGCGAGCATGAACGCGCGGCCGAGCTCGCGCACGCTGAAGTGGACCGGCGCGACGGGCGGCTCGGAGCGCGCGCGATACATGATGATGAGCATCTTCGTGATGCCGACCAGCAGGGCAGGCAGCGTCGCCGCGAGAAAGAGCTTCGTGACCGACATGTTCGCGACCGTCGCCAGCACGATGATCGTGATCGACGGCGGAATCAGAATGCCCGTGCCGGCCGCCGCCGCGATAATCGCGGACGACCATTCCTTGCGATAGCCGGCTTTTTCCATCGACGGCAGCATCGCCGAACTGATCGCGGCGGCATCCGCGTTGACGGAGCCGCTCAAGCCGGAGAAGACCATCGTCGAGGCGACGGCGGAAACGCCGAGCCCGCCGGGCACGCGGCCCACCAGCAGATTCATGAAGTTGACGAGGCGCCCGGCCGAGCCCGAGTGAAAGAGAATTTCTCCGGCGAGGATGAACAGCGGCACGGCGAGCAGCGTGAACGAATCGACGCCGTGATACATCGCCTGCGCGATGTTGGTCAGCGGCAGGCCTTGCATCAGGCCGTCGATGGTGCCGACCGCGCCCAGCGAAGCGATGATCGGCGCGCCGGCGACGACGAATAGCGCGAGCAGTCCGACGGTCAGAATCATTGCGTCCTCGTCTCGGTATGGCCGTGGCCGTGTTGCGCGCTTTCGAGGTTAGCGTGGGCGGCCAGGTCCCATGCGTGCGCCGCGAGATGCAGCAGACCCAGCGCGCTGCCGGCGGGAATCGCGGCGAACGATATCCATTGCGGGATGCCGCTCGGCGTCATCTGGTTGAGCCCGAGCTGCATGAACTGCCAGCCGCCCCAAGTGAGCGCCACGAGCAGGAAGCCCATCAACAGCATCTGCGCGAATGACGCCAGCGCGAGCCATCGGCCGCTCAGCTTGTCTTCGAAGAGTTCGAAAGCGACGTGCACCTTGTCGCGCACCCCGACCGCGATGCCGATGAAGGTCATCCAGATCATCAACGTGACGCTGACCTCGATGTTCCACGAGAGCGAGACGTGGAAGACGAAGCGGGACAGGATGCCCGCAAGAACGACGCAGAAGATCGCGAAAACCAGGACCGCTATCAGCAGGTCTTCGACGCTCGCGAGCACGCGCAACGCCGCAACCTTGTTGATGCTGTCCCGTGGCTCGCGCGAACGCGGATCGGGTTTCATGTCGGGAACCTCCGGCGGTTATCCGAGGGCGGGCAGGTAGGTGCCCAGTTCGGCGAAGTTGGCGCGGTACTTCGTATAGATCGGCTTGACCGCTGCCTGGAACGCGGGAAGATTCGCGTCGTTGAACGCCACGCCCGCCTTCTTCGCTTCGGCCAGATACTTCGCATCGGAAGCCAGCCACAGATCGCGTTCGTGCTGCTGAGCCTGCGCGGCGGCTTCCTTCACGGCGTCCTGTTTCTTGGGGTCGAGCGAGTCGAACCAGTTCTTGCTGGCGAGCATCGGATCGATCGAGAAGAAGTGATTCGTGTACGAGTAGTGCTTCGCCACCTCGCTGTGATGCTGCTGAACGAAGAACGTCACCGAGTTCTCCGCACCATCGACGACGCCCTGCTGCAACGCGGAATAGATTTGCGTCGTGTCGAGCGGCGTCGCCTGTGCGCCGAGCTGGTTGAACGTCGCGATCATGATCTGATTGCCTTGCGTACGGATCTTCAGGCCCTTCAGATCGCCCGGTTCGTTGATCGGACGCGTGCGGTTGTAGACGCTGCGCAAGCCCGAGTCGAACCAGCCCAGCAGCACGAAGCCGAGATTGTCGAGGATGCCCGCATAGGCCTTGCCGAGCGCACCGTCCTGAGCCGCGAAGAGCGACTTCCGGTCCGGAAACGCGAAGGGCATCGCGAAGAGTCCGAGACGCTTGTCGTAGCCTTCCAGGTCCGCCACGTTGGTCACCGTGACTTCGAGCGTGCCGTTGCGCAGTTGCTCGTTCATGCGCGTGTGGGAGCCGAGCACGCCGTCCGGAAATACGCGCGCGTCGAAGCCGGTCGTTTCCTTCAGACGCTTGGCCATCAGATTCTCGGTGATGACCTCGGGATTGTGGCGGTCGACGACATCGCCGATGCGGATCGTCGGGGTGTCGGCGCTCGCCAGGCGCGGCAGGCAACCCGCGGCCGCCGACGCAGCCGTGAGCATCAAAATCTTGCGGCGAGAAAGCAGATAGTCATGCATGTCTCGGACTCCTATGGGTCTGATGTCCATATTGCATTGCGACGAAAAAGGCGCGAAGAGACGCTGCCGATGCGACTGCGAAAATCTGTTAGATCGATCTACTACAGGGTAAAAGCTGCGCGGATACGGTGCAAGGAGATTTTTATAAGGGAAACCCGAACGGAGCACGTCCGGGTATGAGGCGCTTATTTGCGCGCGCCGCAGGTTCCGCGGATGACGAGAACCGGCTCCGAGACGATGCGCGTGGGCGTGCGCGAAGGCTCCGTCATGCGCTTGAGCAGCAGATCGGCGGCGGCGCGGCCGATGTCGTCCTGCAAGACCTGGACCGTGGTCAGCGGCGGCTCCCAGAGTTCGGCTTCCGGCACGTCGTCGAAGCCTACGACGCCGAAGTCTGCGCCAGGCTCGATGCCGTGGGCGCGCAGTCCGAGCATCACGCCGAACGCGACGATGTCGTTGCCGCATACGACGGCCGTCGGCGGATTCTTCAGCGCAAGCAGTTCGGTGATGATGCGCTTTCCGTCGTGACGCGTCAGCGGCGACGGCACGAGCAGCCGTTCGTCGAGTTTGATCTTCGCGTCGCGCAGCGCGTCGCGATAGCCCTCGGCGCGGTCGCTGCCGGTCGACGCGCGCATCACGCCGCCGATCATCGCGATGCGTTTGTGCCCGAGCGAAATCAGATGCGAGGTCGCGAGCGCCATGCCGCGACGATTGTCCACGCCGACGTAATCGGCCTTGAGGCCCGGCACGTAACGCGAAGCGAAGACGCACGGAATGCCCCACGCGAGCACCTGACGCATCTGCGCGGCCGTCGTCGATTCGGTCGGACAGACGATGAGACCGTCGATATTGTGCTGCCGCACGGTATCGAGAAAGCGGCCTTGGCGTTCGAGCGATTCGTCGGTGTTGCCGAGCAGCGTGATGAACCCTTGCGTGCTCAGGCTCGCCTCGATGGAGCGGACGAGCATCGTGAAATACGGATTGGCGAGGTCGTTGACGACGACGCCGACGGTGTTCGTCTGATTGCTGCGCATGCCCGCCGCATGGCGGTTGTAGACGTAGCCTTTGCGCTTGAACGCTTCCAGCACGCGCTCGCGCGTGGCTTCGGAGATGCGCGGGCTGTTGCGCAGCACGAGCGAGACCGTGGCGCGGGACAGGCCGAGATCGTTTGCAATATCCAGCAGCGTGACGGGAGAACCTGGTTTGCCTCGGGTCATTGGAACGGTCGATGAGTCGTATGCCCGGAGTGTATCCGAATCGGCCGCGAGATCCGTCTTCCGGTCAGCCATGCGCGATGCCGAACAACTCGGCGACGATCTCCGCCTGATTCTCCAGCAGACCACGCCCGAGATGGATGCGGTGGCCGCGTTCTTCGGCCTGACAGAGCAGTTGTGTGCGTTCAGGCTTCATGATGATGTCCGCCACCAGCACGCGGCGGTCGAGCCGGGCGATGTCGAACGGCAACGGATCTCCGGCCGCCATGCCGCACGGCGTCGCGTTGACGACCATATCGACATCCGCGGGACTGGCGCTTCCGACCGAGACGTTCACATCGGGATAAGCGTGCGCAAGCTCCGCGATCAGCGCGTCCTGCTTCGCGCGATCTACATCGATCAATTGCAGCGCTTTCACGCCCGCGCTGGACAGCGCATGCGCGAGCGCTTTTCCGGCTCCGCCCGCGCCCGCCTGAAACACCGACATGCCGCGCGGCTCGTGGCCCTGTTTTCGCAGTCCGCGCGTGAAGCCTTCGCCGTCGTACATCTCGCCGACCCATTCGCCCGATTCGACGCGGCGCATGCAATTGATCGCGCCCACTTTCCGCGCAATCGGCAGGAGCCGGTCGACGAGGCCGGTCATCGATATCTTGTGCGGCACCGTGACGACGATGCCATCGAGATTGCCGATCGTCTTCAGTCCGGCGATGGCGGTCGCGAGCGACGCGGCGGGAATCTGCATCGGCACGAGCACCGCGTTCACGCCCATGCGCTGGAATATCTCGTTGAAGACGAGCGGCGAGCGCGCTTGCGCAATCGGATCGCCCACGATGGCGAAGAGGCGCGTGTCTCCGGAAACAGCGGCGTTCAGTGCGAAAGTCATGATGACGAGTCCGGGTTGACGATCATGAGTCGATGCTCATCCGACGAGGCGATCAGCGCGTCGATCAGCAGATGCGCATTCAAGGCGCTGCGCAATGACGCGACCGGCTCGATTCCGTGCGTGGCGGCGTCGATGAAATTGGCGATCACGGCCTGATGGGCGTGATGAGAGAAGGCCATCGGGTTCGCGCCTGAACCGAGCGAAGCGGTTTCGCCTTCGTCGAGCGTGGTGCCGTCCATGTACTGCACGACGAGCCTGCCGCCGCCGAGCGTCGCGCTGCCGTTGCTCCCGCTCAATTCGATGCGTTCGGGAAAGCCGGGAAAGGTGGCCGTGCTGGCGTGCAGCGACGCGACGCAGCCGCTTCGGTATCGCATGACGCCCGCGACGGTGTCCTCGCATTCCATGCGGTGCGCGCGGCTCGTGATCGCGTAGGCGAACACTTCGTCGGGAAGGCCGACCAGCCACAAGAAAAGATCGAGCGTATGGATGGCCTGCGTCATCAGCACGCCGCCGCCGTCGCGCTCGCGCGTGCCGCGTCCGGGTTCGTCGTAATAGGACTGCGGACGCCACCACGGAACGGCGATGCTCGCGCTGTGGATGTCGCCGAGCGCGCCCGCGTCGAGCAATTGACGGAGCTTGCGCGCTGCGTCGCGCGTGCGATGTTGCAGCACCGCAGCCGCGACGATGCCGCGTTGCTCGCATAGCGCGACCAGCTCGCGCGCGCGGGACGTGGTGACGTCGATGGGCTTCTCGACCAGCAGATGTTTGCCCGCTGCCGCGATCATCGCGCCGAGTTCGAGATGCGTGTTCGGCGGCGTCAGCAGCAGCACGCCGTCGACGTTGTCATCGGCGAGCGCGGTGTCGAGATCGAGCGTGACGCGCGCATGCGGCAATTGTCGGGCGAAAGCGCTTGCGCGTTCCCGCGACCTCGCAACGACATACCGAACGGTCGCGCGGTCCTGCAAGGCCAGCAGACTCGCCAGATGCGGCGCGGATGCCATGCCCGCGCCGACGACTGCGAGCTTGAAACCGGTCTCGTTCATGTCTATTGTCTCCGTTGAAAGACAATAAGGTAGATCGATCTAATTGTCCAGCCGCCGATGACATCGATGGGAAAGATTCACTTGGTGTATTTCGCGAGCACCACGACGGAGAAAGAGTTCATGAACTGTTCGACACGCTCGAAGCCGCCCGCGTCCTGTGCGAATACCGACAGGCTGTCGACGAGGTGCGTGAGCAGGAAGATCAGGTCTTCCTTCGGCGTGTCGCGCTTCAGCTCGCCGGTGCGGCTCGCATGCTCGACGGCGACTTCGACGGCCGCGTGGATCTCGGTTGTGAAGCCCGCGAGCGCCGCGCGCGCCTCGTCGGTCAGGACGTCGCTTTCCAGGCGCAGCCGGCCAATCAGACTCCACGGCCTGCGCGTCTTGCCGCCGGGATTGTATTTGCGGAACAGATTGCGGTTGTAGGCGACTTCCGCCTGCAGCTTCTCTCGCAGCGACAGCGTTTCGTCGAGCCAGATTTTCTTCTGTCCCGCGGTGGCGCCGGCCACGTATTCCTTCACCACTTCCTCGACGAGACTGTTCTTGTTGCCGAAGTGATAGTGGATGTTGGTGGTCGTGATGCCGAGCTCCTTGGCGATCACGCCAAACGTTGTCTTGTGATAGCCGTGCGCGATCAGGAGCTTCTTCGCCAGATCCTTGATGCTGTCGTACATCGGAGATTTTTTGGGCGCGGCGCTTGTTTTGTCGGTCTTGTCGTTCTGACTCAACGGTTCATCTCGGTGGGGATCGGACTGCCGGCTCGGCCTCGAACGAGGCGAAGCAACGGACGGGGATGCTGCGGAATTTGCGGTTGATTTTACACGACCCCCATTTGTCGATCTCTTCGCCGCCTTCTCCGCAAACGACTGCGCGCGTTCCATTTTTCGCCTCCCGAAAATCTCGTTGCGTAGTGCCCGGAAATGATGTTAATGTCCACTCAACGTACTTACTAGTAAGTAAGTATAAGGGAATACTCGAATGGGACAACACTGCTTCGGCAGTGAAAAAAAAGGAGGCGCGATGCAGGAACACATGGTGGTGCGCAAACACGGCGCGGTCGCGGAGATCGTCATCAATCGACCGGAGAAGATGAACGCGATCACGCCCGAGATGACGCAGACGCTCGCCGGCATCCGGCAGGACATCGAGCGTGACGAAGCGATCCGCGCGGTGCTGCTGCGCGGCGAAGGCGAGCGCGCATTCAGCGCGGGAAGCGATCTCCATTCGCTCAAGACGTATCGCACGACGTGGGAGTTTCGCGCCCGCACCGATTACGCGATGGTCGTGCGCGAATTCACCAAGCCCGTCGTCGCGGCATTGAAAGGCTGGGTGCTGGGCGGCGGCCTGGAAATGATGCTTGGCGCCGATGTCCGCGTCGCGGGACAAAGCGCCAAGTTCGGCGCGCCTGAAGTGGTGCGCGGTTGGGTCGGCGGCGGCGGTGCGTCGCAAATGCTGCCGCGCCTCATCGGCTACGGGCAGGCCATGCGCCTTCTGCTGACCGGCGACACCATCGATGCGAACGAGGCGCTCCGCATCGGCCTTGTCGAGATGGTGGTCGAGGATGCGGCCGTCGTCGAAACCGCGATGGCGCTGTGCCGCAAGATGGCCGAGTTCAGCCCGATCGCGACGCAGTCGGTCAAGGCGGCCGTGCGCGCATCGCTTTCGATGAGCGTCGAACAGGGCATTCGCTACGAGAACGAGCTGACGTCGCTGTGCTTCGCCTCGGGCAACTACGAGGAGGGCGCCAACGCATTCGGCAATCGCGCAAGCCGGAACTGATTCGCGGACAAGTACGTCACGTCGAACATAACCAGACCAAAGAGAAGCAGGAGACAGCGCCATGCACGTCGCACATGCGCAGAACGCAGACCGCAGGAACATCCGACGCGCCGTGTTCGCGTCGACGCTCGGCACCATCATCGAATGGTACGACTATGGGCTCTACGCAGCGGCATCGGGCCTCATCATCAACAAGCTGTTCTTTCCGCAGTTGTCGTCGCTTGCGGGCACGCTCGCGGCGTTCGCGACCTTCGCGGTCGGCTTCATCATCCGGCCGGTTGGCGGCATCGTCATTTCGCATATCGGCGACAAATACGGCCGCAAACCCGCGCTCGTGTTCTGCGTGACGATCATGGGCGCGGCGACCGTCGGCCTCGGCATATTGCCGACGTGGCAGCAGGCAGGCGTGATCGCGCCGATCCTGCTCGTGCTGCTGCGCATGATGCAGGGCTTCGGCGCCGGCGCGGAACTCGCCGGCGCAATCACGCTGATCGCCGAATACACGCCGCCGAGCCGGCGCGCGTTCTTTACGTCGATTCCGAACGCGGCCACCAACTTCGGCGTGATGATCGCGATCGCGACGTTCCTGATGATCTCGTACGTGCCGGAAGACATCCTGTTCACGTGGGCGTGGCGCGTGCCGTTCATCCTGTCGCTCGGGTTGTTCGGCGTCGCGATCTACATCCGCTCGAAGCTCGATGAAACGCCCGAATACGTCGCCGCGATGGAGAAGGCGAGCGCGAAGGCCAAGGCCGAGAAAGTGCCCGTCGCGGACCTGTTTCGCAACAGCCGTCGCGAGTTGCTGTGCGGCTTCTTCGCGATGGGCGGCCATCAGGCGCTCAGCTATGTGCTCAATACCTTTGCGCTGAGCTACATGACCAACACGGTCGGCATGGCGAAGGCTGACAGCCTCGTCGTACTGATCATCGCGCTGGGCTTCTCGCTTTTCTGCGCGCCCGTCGGCGGCATGCTCGCGGACAAATACGGCAGCGGCAACGTGTTCGCCGCCGGCGCGATGATCGCGCTCGCGCTCGTGTGGCCGCTCTTCCGCGCCATCGATTCGAAGGACATCGTGCTCGCCACGATCGCGATGAGCGCGGTCTATGGAATCAGCTGGGGCTGCACCTGCGGCGCACAGGGCGCGTTCCTGTCGAATCTGTTTCCGACGCAGTACCGCTTCTCCGGCATCGCGATGTGCCGCGAGTTTTCCGGCGCGCTGATAGGCGGGCCGACGCCGTTCATCGCGACCGCGCTCGTCGCATACGCGGGCGGCAAGCCGACTTACGTGATGGTGTTCCTCGCCGTCTTCTGCCTGCTCACGCTGATCGCGGCGCTGTTCGGCAAACGCCTCTCGCGTCATCGGGACGATCAGCCCGTGTTCCAGGAATCGCATTCGGCAATCTGACGCCGATGCGGGCATCGACGCAAACACAGACAATACCGGAGTAGATGACATGCAAATTTTGACCGCCGACCAGGCTGCATCCCTGCTGAAGGATGGCGATACCTTGATGATCGGCGGATCGGGAAGCGGGCACGCCGTGCCGGAAGCGCTGATCGAGGCGCTCGAGCGGCGCTTTCTCGCGCAGGGCGAGCCGCGCCGGATCACGTCGTTTCATCCGGTCGGCCTCGGCGATCGCGGCGAACGCGGCGCATCGCGGCTCGCGCATACGGGGCTGCTCAAGCGTGTCGTATGCGGCACGCTGGTCGATTCGCCGGCGCTCGCGCAGATGGCGCTGAACAATGAAGTCGAAGCGTGGACACTGCCGCAGGGCGCGCTCTCGCAGCTCACGCGCGAGATGGCGGCGGGGCGGCCGGGGCTCGTCAGTCATGTCGGGCTGCATACCTTCGTCGATCCGCGCAATGGCGGTGGGCTTCAGGGCGCGCCGAGCGATGACGAACTCGTCAGCCTGATCGAGCTCGACGGCCGCGAGTGGCTGTTCTACAAGCCGTTCGAAGTCGATGTCGCTTTTCTGCGCGGCACGACGGCGGACGAAGACGGCAACATATCGATGGAGCATGAAGCCGTTTTCGCGGACATGCTCTCGATGGCGCAGGCGACGAAGCGCAACGGCGGTGTCGTGATCGTGCAGGTGAAGCGGCTTGCGAAGCGCGGCACCTTGCCCGCGAAGACGGTGAAGATTCCGGGCATGCTCGTCGACGCGGTCGTCGTTCAGGAGGATCAGCCGGTGACGTATCAGACGGCTTACGATCCGTCGTTTACCGGCGAAATGCGTATTCCGCTCGGCGGTTTTCCGCGCCTTCCGCTCGACGAACGCAAGATCATCGCGCGGCGTCTCGCGATGGAACTGAGCATGGGCGCGGTGTGCAACGTCGGCTCGGGCGTGTGCACGGGCATCGGGCTCGTCGCGGCGGAAGAGGACGTGCTGCATCACATCGTGCTGACGAACGAGCAAGGGCTGATCGGCGGCGCGCCCGCGGCGGGACTCGATGCCGGCGCCGCGCGCAACTACAGCGCGATCGTCGACATGCCGTATCAATTCGATTTCTACGATGGCGGCGGCATCGATATCGCGTTTCTCTCGGCGGTCGAGATCGACGCGCAGGGCAGCGTCAATATCAGCCGCTTCGCGAACAAGCTGATCGGCGTGGGCGGGTTCATCAACATCAGCCAGAACGCGCGCAAGATGGTCTTCGGCGGCACGTTCACGGCGGGCAACCTGCAAGTGTCCTGCGAAGGCGGCAAGCTGCAGATCCTGAAGGAAGGCGCGCATCGCAAGTTCGTGTCGAAGCTGCAGCAGGTGTCGTACAGCGGACCTTTCGCGCAGGAGCGCAAGCAGACGACACTCTTCGTCACCGAGCGCGCGGTGTTCCGCGCCATCGATGGCGCGCTCGAACTGATCGAGATCGCGCCGGGCATCGATCTCGAGCGCGACGTGCTCGCGCACATGGCGTTTCGCCCCGTCATCTCGCCCGATCTCAAGCTGATGGACGAGCGACTCTTCCGTCCCGAACCGATGGGCCTCGATGCCGTGATGGCGTCGCAAGGCTGGCCGTGTCATCCGCGGCTTGCTGCGTTAGCGGGGGGCGAGCGGTGAAGCGCGAGTTGCAAGCTCTTCGAATCGATGGATCGACGCGCCTCTTCGGCATCGTCGGCAGTCCGGTGACGCAGGTGAAGACACCGCAACTGATGAACGCGCTCTTCGACGCAAGCGGCATCAATGCGACATGCCTGCCGTTCGATGTGCCCGTGAACGTGTTCGAGCCGGCCGTAGCCGGACTTCAGGCGCTCGGCAATCTCGATGGCCTCGTCGTCACCGTGCCGCACAAGGTGCGCGCGATGGCGATGGTCGACGACATGTCGGACACGGCGCGGCGCGTCGGCGCGATCAACGTGATGCGGCAACAGCCGGATGGCACCTGGTACGGCGATATGTTCGACGGCACAGGCCTCGTGCAGGGACTGACGCGTCTCGGCTTCGAGATTCGCGGCCAGCGCGTGAAGCAGCTCGGCGCGGGCGGTGCGGGCGCCGCGGTCGCGCACGCGCTGGCCGAGGCGGGCGCGGCGAGCATCGCGCTGAGCGATCCGCAGCGCGAGCTGTCCGAGCAGTTGTCGGCGCGACTGAACCGCTTCTATCCGGATTGCGAGGCTCGCGTCGATGTCGATCCGGCGAATGTCGCGGGCATGGATCTGCTCATCAACTGTTCGCCGGTCGGCATGAAGCCGGGCGATGGCATGCCGGCTTCCTTTGGCGCATTTTCCGAAGCGATGCAGGTCGTCGACATCATCATGACGCCCGCCGAAACGCCGCTGCTGAAACATGCGCGGCAGTGCGGCTGTCGCGCGACCAACGGACGGCCGATGATCGAAGGGCAGCTCGCGGCGTTCGCGACGTTTTTCGGCATCGACATGCCCGCAGCGTTCCCTATCCTTTTCGACGCGCCTATCCGGACCTGACTACCATGCATATCGTTCTTCCGACCGCTTCCGGCGAGTTCGAAAACTACACGCTCAAAGGCGATCCGATCGGCGGCGCGCCGGCGGGATCGACATTCAACCGCATCGCCTATTCCGCCGCGCACGTCGTGGCCGATCCGCTTCGCAGCGGCGAACTGAATCAGCCCGCCGCACTCGACTGGGCGCGCACGATCGAATATCGGCGATATCTGATCGGCCAGGGGCTCGGCATCGCGGAGGCGATGGACACCGCGCAGCGCGGCATGGGCCTCACATGGGACACGGCGCTCGAGCTCATCGAGCGGACGATGCAGGAAACGCGCGACATGGCCGGTGCGCGGATCGCGTCGGGATGCGGCACGGATCATCTTCCCGCGCAGTCGGCCACGTCGTGCGATGACGTCATCCGCGCCTATGCGACGCAGCTCGAAGCGATTCAGCGCACGGGCAGCCGGGTGATCCTGATGGCAAGCCGCGCGCTCACCCGCGTGGCGCGAAGTCGCGATGACTATCTGCGTGTGTATGGCGAAGTGCTCGCGATGTGCGACGAGCCCGTGATCCTTCACTGGCTCGGCGACATGTTCGATCCGGAGTTGAAGGGATACTGGGGCAGCGACAATCTCGACGAAGCAGCCGACGCGTGCCTGACGGTCATCGCGGAGAACGCTGGCAAGATCGACGGCATCAAGATTTCCCTGCTCGACGATGCCCGCGAGATTGCCTTCCGGCGACGCCTGCCCGAAGGCGTCAGGATGTATACGGGCGACGATTTCAACTATCCGTCGCTCATCAAGGGCGATGAAGAAGGTTACTCGCACGCGTTGCTCGGCATCTTCGATGCGATCGCGCCGGCTGCATCGCAGGCGCTCGCGGCGCTCGCTGCAGGCGATCTCGCGCGATACGAGCGGTTTTTCGCGCCGACGGTGGCGCTCTCGCGCCACATCTTTCGCATGCCGACGCAGTACTACAAAACGGGCGTCGTCTTTCTCGCCTACCTGAACGGATTTCAGCCGCATTTCTTCATGCTCGGCGGTCACCACGGCGCACGTCCGCCGGTTTATCTCGCGGACGTGTTCCGTCTCGCCGATAAGGCCGGCCTGCTGCGCAATCCCGATCTCGCGGTTCAGCGAATGCGGCTCGTCATGCAGACGCTCGGACTTTGAACGCCGACTTTCTTGAAGGCACATTACAAGGACAGATGGAAGACATGACCCAATTACAGAACGAAGAAGCCGCCGTACAGCGCGGGCGTTTGCTCGCGCCGGGCATGTATGACCTGAACGACCTCGAGATAGGCGATCATTTCGTCACGTCGGGCATGACGTTGACGGAAGCGCATATCGTCAATTACGCGGGTGTATCGGGCGATATGTACGACATTCATCTCGACGATGTGGCCGCGCAGCAGGCGGGATTTTCCGGCCGGATCGCGCACGGACTGCTCGGCCTCGCGCTCACCGATGGTCTGAAGACGCGCTCGCCGGTGCGCATGAGCGCGCTGGCGACGTTGGGATGGAACTGGTCGTTTCGGGCGCCGCTTCATATCGGCGATCGCATTCAGGTCGAAATCGAAGTCGTCGGTAAGCGGGTGACGAAGCGCATCGACCGAGGAATCGCGACGCTGAAGCTGCGCGTGCTGAATCAACTGGGGAACGTCGTGCAGGACGGGGAGACGCTGCTGTTGATGCAGAATCGGGCTTAGTTTTCTCAAATATTCGATACGCGCGACGATTGCCCATCAGCGGACGTTAACGATCATCGTTTGACCGAAGCTCGGGCGGTCGAGCCCGATGCGCGCAACCAGTTGTGTCATGACCTCCCGCTCCGCACCGCCTCTGCGAGCACGAGCAACGTGCAGAATTGCAGTTTGGGTGCGCGTCACTGCGATCGCTGCGATCGCTGCTTCAACCTGGACATGCTAAAGGCTGGGTGCAGTTTCCATGTCGAGCGGCCCCACCTCCGATCAGTGCCGCAAGCGTCTTCGGACCATTCCTAAATGACAATGACGTCGCTCCGAGCGACGGAATATTAGGTCACAATCCCCTGCTAAATTGTCCCGATTCGGAATGCCAAGCGATTGCGCGATGCAATCCTCGGGACGTTAAAACGTCTACCTAAGTTGTCGTCGAAGGTGGCGCTTATCAGGGAGAGTGCTTTCGCATGTCAATGGTATTGCCAAGTCAGGCCTACGGCCTCCAGTTGAAGCCCCACCCCGCGCCCATCTCAGTATTGAGCTTCAATGGCGAGGCGCAAATTAGCGCGCTCTACAAGTTCAATATCGAATTTACGAGCCCTGTCGCCGATATTCCGATGGATCAGGTCGTTGGGCGGTCTGCGGTGTTGACCATCGCCCCCATCGATCCTCAAGAAGCTTATCTGCGGCAGATGTTCGGTGAACGATGGAAGGACTTCAGCAAGGCGCCGGAGCCTAGCGTCACGCATGGCGTCATTGACAGGTTTGAGACGCTCGGCACATCGGCCGATGAAACCCGGTATCGCGTCACCCTCGTGCCGAAGATCGCGGAATTGGCGAGAGGCCGCACATGCCGATTGTTTCAGAAGCAATCGGTCGTCGAGATCATCACCGATACGCTGCGCCACTACGATTATCGCCTCGGTGTCGATTTCGATTTCAAGAGTCTGCGCGGCACGTATAAGCGGCTCGAATACGAGACTCAGTTCTACGAGACCACGTTCGCGTTCATTCAGCGCCTCTGCGCCGAAGCGGGCATCTGGTTTCGCTTCGAGCAGAAGAGCGATCGGACGGTCATCATCTTCGGGGATGATCTGGATGCGTATGCCCGCAAGCAGCGGGTGGTTCCGTATCGCAGCCACTCGGGGCTGGAAAGCGTGGGCGCCGAATCGATCCGTTCGCTCAGGACGATCACGCAGCGCGTGCCCGAGGCGGTGCAACTGAACGACTACAACCATCGTCAGGCGGACGTCAATCTGTTGGTCGAGGAGAACACCGCGCGCGCGGACAAGACCACCGATGGCGTCGATGGGACGTGGGGCGAGCATTACGAAACGCTGGAGGAAGGTCGCCAGATCGCGCGTCTGCGCCATGAAGCGCACATCGCCACCCAGATCAGCTATCGCGCTCGGGGCAATCCGTTCTCGCTCGAAGTGGGCGAGGTGATCCGGCTGGACGTGAATCCCAAGGATGCGCCCAACGGCCTGCTCGTTACGTCGATGCGTTGCGGCGGCGGCCGGGGGGTGTCGTACTGGAACACTTTTCGGGCGATCCCGGCGGATCGCAAGTGGCGCACGAGCATCGACGTGATCGAGCGTCCCAAGGCCGAAGGCATCTGGCCGGCCAGGGTGGATTCTCCCGGCAACTATCACTATGGCTATCTCGATGAAAAGGGACGGTATGTCGTCAAGATGCCGTTCGATCTGGACGAGTGGAGTCCGGGGGGCGCGAGCCGTCCTATTCGTATGGCCAAGCCTTATGCGGGGGCGGACTACGGTCATCACTTGCCGTTGATTCACGGCACGGAGGTGGCGCTTACCCGCCATGTCGAATCGGTCGAATGGCGCGTGCCGGAAATACGCGATGGCGAGGCGCGCGCGCTCTCGGGCGTCACACTCGAAGCAGCGGGTTTCTCGCCGGAAGAACGCCTGTGGCCGAAGGCGGACGCCGCGTTTTCCGGCTATCAACTGCTGCTCGAATACTTCACGTTCCGCGAGAAGTTCCTCTTCGTCGATATCTGCGGATTCGATCTCAATCAGCTTCCCGAAGCATCGACGCAATTCGAACTGGAGTTCGTGCTCAAGAAGGCGTATCCGGCAGACCAGCGTTTCACGAAGGACAACGTGCGCCTGTTCTGTTCGCCGGTCATCAATCTGTTTCAACTCGACGCGGAAACCGTCACGATCGATCATCACGAGACCGAGTATCGCGTGGTGCCGGCAGGCTATCAGGGCGGGCACGTCGAAACGTATTCCGTCGACGCGGTAGAGTCGTTCGATCACCTTACCTCGGAGCGCTACGAGTACGTGCCGTTCGCGACCTTTCGGCATCGCGGCGGGATGCTGCGGCACGAGTCGCCCGAGCGGTATTTCCATACGCGGGTGCGCGCGGGGCTGGATGGTCTGCATGAAACGTGGCTGATCTTGGGCGGCAACGCATGGGAGTCGATGGCGGATCTGCCCGAGGAAAGCCTGTCGCTGCGCGTGACCGGCACCAACGGGCTGCTGCCGCGCAAGGGCCTGCGCGAAGCACGTCTGGACGAACTCGCCGAGAGTACGCCGAACGTCGGTGGCGTGCGCAATCTCGTGGCGCCCACATTACCGCTCTATCCGCCCACGGGCGACCGCTTTCAATGGCGCGTGCTTTCGCATCTCGCGCCGAACTTCCTGTCGATGATGAACGCAGAAGTGCTGCGTGGCGCCCTCGCGCTCTACGACTGGACCAACGACGAGTTGAACCGAAGGCGGCTGGCGGGCATCCTGCATGTGTCGGAGGAATTGCTCGAAGAGATCACGGGCGGCGCGGTCGAGCGCGGCGTGCTGGTCGAAGTCACGCTGGATTCGCAAGCGTTCTCGGGCGAAGGCGATGTGATGTTGTTCGGGGAGCTGCTGCATCGCTTCTTCGAGCTGTATGCAGAGGTGAACCTCTTCACGAAGCTCGCGCTGGTGACGCTGCCATCGAAGGCGCGCATCGAATGGCCGCGCAGCAAGACGCATCGGGCGCCGCTATGAAGCCGCGCGATTTTCCGAATGTCGAGCCGCTGGTCGCGGCGTTGCTCGCACGCGCCCCGCGCATGAACTTCATGCAGTTGTGCCGGCTGTTCGAAGCGAGCGCGCCGGATCGTCCCGGTTTCGGTGAACGCGATACGCCCGCGCACGAGCCGGTGCGTTTCCGGTCGCGCGCGCGCATGGGTTTTCCCGCTGGCGAAATCGCTGCCGTCGAGTTCGATGACCTCGATGACGGCGGATACGGCGAACCGCTGCCGCCGACGATCCGCACGACCTTCATGGGCCTGTACGGCGTAGACGCGGTGATGCCGACGCACTACCTCGACGACATCGCCATGCGCGAGGAAGGGCACGAAGCCGTCGAAGCGTTTCTGGACCAGTTCAATCACCGGTTCGTGACGCTGTTGTATCGCGCGTGGAAGAAGTACCGCTACCCGGAGACCTTCCGGCACGGCGGCGCCGATCCGTACTCAAGGAACCTGCTGTGTCTCGCCGGCTTCGGCTGGGGCAATAAACCCGCGCGTGCGGGCTTGCCCGACTCCCGCATGCTCGCGCTTCTTGGTCTGCTCATTCAGCGCACGCGCACGCCGGAAGGGCTGGCGGGCGTGATCGCTTTGGGTGCGCCGGGCGTGGATGTGCGCGTCGACGAATTCTGGCCCGTGGCGAGGCGCGCGGGACAAGGCCAGCCGCTAAGCGCGAAAGCGATGATGGAAGGCAAGCCACGCGGGTTGGGCGGCGGCTACGTGCTCGGCAAGCGCGTGCATTACCGCAGTCGCGCGGTGCGCGTGACGCTGCGTCCGACGAACGCGCAACAGGCGCACGACTTGTTGCCTGGTGCGTGGCTCCATCGCGATTTGATGGCGCTGGCGCGGCTCTATATCGGCACGAAGGCGGACGTGCATCTGCGCATGCAGATGTCCTCGCGATTCACGCCCGAGCCAATGGTGGGCAAAGCGCGTGCGCCCGTATCGCCGCGTCTGGGCTGGACGGTGGTGCTGCCCGTTCGGCAGGAACGCGAGATCACGGTCGAGTTGGGCGTCTGCGAAGCGTTTCCGGCACCGCAGCCGAACCCGTACCTCGAACCGCGTGCCGCATGAGAGGCCGAATGATGTCGAAACCGAATCAAATGGCCTGCGCGGTGTTGCTCATTCTCGGGCTGTCAGGCTGCGGCCTCTGGCAGGCGACCTCCGACGGAGCCACGAGCGCTTATCAAGCGATGACCGACTGGCGCGTGAAAGCGGTCGACGTCGACATGCGCGCCCGTGCCGACCTGAATCCGGACGCTTCGGGCCATCCGCATCCGGTGGCGGTGCGCGTCTATCAGTTGAAGGATCGCGCGCGCTTCGACAGCGCGTCGTTCAACGAGCTTCTCCACCACGACCGCACCGTGCTTGGGCGCGATCTGCAAGCGAGCGTGTCTGCCGTGGTCAATCCCGGCGCATCGGCGAGCGTGTCGCAGCCGATGCAAAAGGAGACCGCGTTCATCGCAATTGCCGCGTTCTATCGGAACGCCGATCAGGCGGGCGGCTGGAAGCAGGTCATCGCGGCCAGGAAGCTCCCTGACGACGCGCCGGTAAAGCTGACGCTGGCGGACAGCAAGCTCGATATGGAAAGCAAGGCGAAGGCGGGCAAGAAATGACGTGCGGCAGCGTCTGTCGTCGCCATCGTAGCTAAAGGGCGGTCGCGACAAAAGACCGATGGCTTCAAACATCAAACCGAATCGAAATCGACAATAACCAGCAATGCGGCACAACAGATTGAACGAATTACGCGGCGATGGCCTCGTCGCCCGCGCGACCCGAAGCGTGAACTCGGCGCTCTTTTTCATCGGCGCGCTTACGCTCGCCGGCTGCGGCGCATGGCAGGCCACGAAGGACAGCACGGTAAGCGCAGCCGAGTGGCTCTTCACCACGCAAGTCAAGTCGATGAACGTCGA
>NZ_JALQDN010000046.1:0-52599 GCF_023631205.1 Caballeronia sp. NCF2
GCCGCGTCGGCGGCGTCGAGTGTCTCGGGAGCCGCCGCCGCGAGCAAAGCGGCGGCGCAGAGCGTCAACACGGCGACCGACGCGCTCACAAGCGCCAAGGCGAGCGCAAGTTCGCTCTCGACGAGCGCCGGCGGGTTGCTTTCGAATTGAACGTGTCGGAATGGTCCACCCGGCGGACCAATTCTTACCTCGTCTCACGCATGCGAGTCGCCCGCAAACAGCGCGAGATATCCTTCCGGGTCGACCGGCTTCCCGCCCACACGCACCTCGAAATGCAGATGCGGTCCCGTGGATCGACCCGTCGAGCCCACCTCGGCGATAGTCTCGCGCGGCTCGACCTGCTGTCCGACGCGCACTTCGATCTTCGAAGCGTGAGCGTATCGCGTGATAAAGCCGTTGCCGTGATCGATCTCGACCGTATTGCCATAGCCCGGCATCGGTCCGGCGTGGATCACGCGGCCGCCGGCGGCCGCGAGAATCGGCGTACCTGTCGGGGCGACCAGATCCACGCCCGGGTGGAAACTCAGGTGACGATTGAACGGATCCAGACGGTTTCCGAACGATGAACTCGTTCGTCCGAACGCGAGCGGACGACGCCCCGGAAAGGCTTCCCACGCCGCCTCGTGCTGCGCCGCGTCTTGTTCGAGCGCGTCAAGCGTCGTCGCCAGGCAGTCGAGTTCGTTGCTTCGGTTTCGCGGCTCCGGCCGCGCGTCGGCGGCCTGGCAAGGGCGGGGCGGAAGCTCTGGGCCGCCCGCTGCGTCGCTGGAGGCCGCGCGCACCGAGGCCACTGCGCTGGTCGCCGTGGCGCGCGGCGGTTTTGCGCGCAAGCGTTGATCGAACCCACTGAGCGTGTCCAACTGCGCAGCGAGCCGCTCCACGCGCGCATCGAGCGCGGCGTTCGACGCCTTCAGACGCGCGAGCTCATCGGCGTTGTAAGGGGCTCGGGCGTATCGGACGGCGGCGGGCTCCTGCGCACGCCGCATCTGAACGTCATACTGGCCCAGCGCGAGACCGCCTGCCAGCGCCAGCACCGCCACCGAGCAGGCAGTACCAACGATGGCGCGCAGCGCGCCTCGCCGCATCACGATGTAAAGATCGTTTTTCGAGCGCGAGATGACTGACACCACCCTTATCTCCCTGCAATCAGTGCGAGTTTTGAGATGGTAGGAGCGCGCCGGATCTCGGCCTATCGGACGAATCAGAGAAATTTGGGACAAGAGTCGATTCCGCGGCCTGCGCTATATCCGCTCATACATTCCGCCCTATATAAACAATAAAAATGTTTTGCTTTCATAGATGGTTCTTCTCCCTCAACATGAAGTGATCCGAAAAAGCACTGGAGCGAGACATGGAAAGCACCGCGGATTTGAAGCGCTATGAATTGCTGATCAATGGCGAGTTCGTCCCGCCGAGCGGAGGCGACTACTCGACGAACCTCGATCCTTCGAACGAGAATCCGATCGCCCACGTCGCGCAAGGCACATCCGCCGATGTCGACCGCGCGGTGCAGGCGGCGCGCGCCGCGCTCAAGCCGTGGAATGCGATCCGCGCCGCCGAACGCGGCCGAATCCTGATGAAGCTTGCCGATCTCCTGCGCGAAAATCAGGAAGAACTCGCGGCGCTCGAAAGTCTCGATGCCGGCAAGCCGATCTCCGGTGTACAACGCCAGGACGTGCCCGCCGCCATCGATACGCTCGCCTACTATGCCGGCTGGTGCGACAAGATCAACGGCCAGGTCGTGCCCGCACGCCCCGACGCGCTGACCTACACCGTGCGCGAGCCGATCGGCGTCGTCGCGGCGATCGTGCCGTGGAATTTCCCGCTGATGATCGGCATGTGGAAGATCGCGCCCGCGCTCGCGTGCGGCTGCACGCTGATCGTCAAGCCGGCCGAAATCACGCCGCTTTCGGCGCTGATGGTCGGGCGGCTCGCGCTGGAAGCCGGCGTGCCGCCGGGCGTGCTCAACATCGTGACCGGCAAGGGCTCGGTCGTCGGCGATTCCCTCGTCGCGCATCCGGGCGTCGACAAGGTGACGTTCACCGGCTCGCCGTCCGTCGGGCGCGGCATTCTGCAGGGCGCGGCGGGCAACTTCAAGCGCGTCACGCTCGAACTAGGCGGCAAGTCCGCCAACGTGATCTTCGCCGATGCGAACATCGACGGCGCCGTGCGCGCGGCCGCATCGGGCATCTTCTTCAACGCGGGGCAAGTCTGCTCGGCGGGCTCGCGCATTCTCGCGCAGCGCGCCGTCTACGACGAAGTCGTCGAGCGCCTCGCCCAGCGCGCGCAGACGATCAAGCTCGGCGATCCGTCCAAACGCGAAACCAACATGGGCCCGCTCATTTCCGCCAAGCAGATGAAGAGCGTGCTCGACTACGTGGACATCGGCACGGGCGAGGGCGCCTCGCTCGTGACAGGCGGCAAGCGCGCGGGCGAACGCGGCTATTTCGTGGAGCCGACGGTGTTCGCCAACGTCGAGCACGAGATGCGCATCTCGCAGGAAGAGATTTTCGGGCCGGTCGCGAGCGTGATCCCCTTCGACGACGAAGCCGACGCGCTGCGCATCGCCAACGGCACCGCGTACAGTCTCGCAGCGGGCGTCTGGAGCGCGGATATCGGCCGCGTGCATCGCATGGCCGCGGAATTGAAAGCGGGCACGGTCTGGGTCAATACCTACGGTTTCACGGACGTGCGCCTGCCGTGGGGCGGCGGCGGCGACTCGGGCTTCGGCCGCGAACATGGCGACGTCGCCATCGAGAATTTCACCGAGCCGAAGGCGGTCTGGGTGGCGCTGACGCCTTGACGGAATGAACGCCGCGGCCAACCGCGGCGAAAGGGAAACGGGCGGTCCGACTCATCGAACCGCCCGTTTGGATCGGAAAGACCCGTCAGACGCGCGCCGTTTCCTCGTTGCGCGCCCGCCAGAGCCGCGCCCGCTGCGTGCTGTCTTCATATTGGACCGTGTTTTGCCGGCAGGCTTCGATTGTCGAATTCTTGCGCTCGACGATCGCCTGGCAAAGAAACTCGGCGCTGTAGGCCGTCAGCAAATGCGGAGAATGGGTTGCGATGTACTGTGCGATCTTCCCGTAATCGCTATCCGCCGATGCCAGCGCGCGATACGTCTGCACATCCCAGCGGAACATCAGGTCGAGTTCTTCGAAAGCCGTGTTGAACGCGCAGACTTGCGCCTGAAGTTCGCGGTCATCGTCGTGCGTTGCATGGATCATGATCGTCTCCTGTATGGCCGTGGGGCTTGAATGCAGGATAGAAAAGTCAATCCATATACGATAGTTAAAGTTTTTTCGCTTATCTATTCAGAAAAAATTATGCGTTCGGTTTGCCCGTCTTCGCGACGATTTGCGTGATCGCTTCGATCTGCGCTGCGCCTTCTTCGATCAGAAACTGCTTGAACGCAAGCGCTACCGGCGGTAGCCGCTTGTTGTTCCGATGCACGACGAACCAGTTGAGCATCACGGGAAAGCCCTCGATATCGAGCACCGCCAGCTTTCCGACCTGCAATTCCATGCTGATCGTGTGCGCGGACAAGAAGCTCAGGCCCATGCCGGCGATCACCGCCTGCTTGATCGTCTCCGTGCTGGTGATTTCCATCGCGACGTTAAGGTTCGGCAGCCGTCCGCCGAATCCTTCTTCCATCGAATTCCAGGTGTCGGAGCCACGCTCGCGCACGATGAACGGTTCGTCGGCGAGCGCTTCGAGCGGCAAGTTCCTCCGTCCGACGAGCGGATGATCCGGCGGCGCGACGATCACGTACGGATGGGGCGCGAATGAGACGTTCACCGTGTCCATATCGCGCGGGGGGCGGACCATCACGGCGAGATCGGTGAGATTGTCGGACAGCTGATGCAGCAATTCCTCGCGATTGTGTACCGCGAGATTGAGCCGGACATCGGTATTGCGCTGCGTGAACGCGGCGAGCAAGCGGGGGAAAAAGTAATCGCCGGCGCTGATCACCGCGACGTTGAGCGTGCCGCCCGCGATGCCTTTGAGTCGGGCCATCGCATCGTCGGCTTCGCGGAATTGCTCCAGAATCGCGCGGCTGTAGTGAAGCATTTCATTTCCGGCCGGCGTCAGATAGATTTTCTTGCCGAGCTGCTCGAACAGCGGCAGCCCGGCGTGCTCCTCCAGTTGCTTCACCTGCGTCGAAACAGCCGGCTGCGTAAGGTAGAGCTCTTCAGCGGCGCGCGAGAAACTCAGTCGACGGGCGACGGTCTCGAAGATCTTGAGTTGACGCAGGGTGGCGTTGCGCAGCACAGCAATCCCTCATCCATTAACGATCACTAATTTATACAATAATTTTTTCTAACTTTCCTTAATCGTTTTTCTCCCCCACGATGCTTTCACGTCCGCGAAAGTTGTAAGGCGGACGGGTGCGCCAAGAACGAAGGGCCACGCCAGACCCCAGGCATCGGCCAGTTTGCCGCAAAGCAACATGAGCACACCCGCAGCATGGAAGCCCGCAAACGCTGCATAACCCATCCGGACTTTATTGGGAATCGCTTTGAAATGATTCTTCGATCGCCTGAAGCGGATGTTTGCCGGATGTGCGAATCGATCGCCCACCTCAAAACGCGCGACATGCGCAATACCCGTGACCGGCGGCCTCACGCCCATGCCGCCTGGACCGAGCATTTCCCCTGACCGACCGCTCGCCGCCGACGCACCGCGCCGGCTTCTCGCAGCACATCAAGCGCCGTACGAGCGCTAAGACAGATAACGGAGACAGACATGGCAAGCGCAGACACGGTTGTGTCCGGGCAATCGCACGGGCGTCACCACAACAGATGGATCCAGCTCGCAGTCGGCATCGTATGCATGGGGCTGGTCGCCAACCTCCAGTACGCATGGACTCTTTTCGTCGTTCCGATGGATGCGAAGCACCATTGGGGTCAAGCGGCGATTCAAACCGCCTTCACCATCTTCATCGTCACTGAAACGTGGCTCGTGCCCGTCGAGGGCTGGCTCGTCGATAAATTCGGACCGCGCCCGGTCGTGATGGGCGGCGCACTTTGCGCCGCCATCGGCTGGATGATCGACGCCCACGCCACCACGCTCACGCATCTGTACATCGCCGCCGTGGTCGCAGGTATCGGCGCCGGTTGCGTGTATGGCACCTGCGTCGGCACGGCGCTCAAGTGGTTCCCGGACAAGCGCGGTCTCGCGGCGGGCCTGACCGCTGCTGGCTTCGGCGCGGGCGCGGCTGTCACGGTGATTCCGATCTCGAACATGATCCAGAGCTCAGGCTACGAGCACGCGTTCATGTTCTTCGGCATCCTGCAGGGCGCGTGCATCTTCGTGCTCGCGCTGATGCTCGTGCGGCCGAATCCGCCGAAAGGCATCGTGCCGGCCAAGCGCATCGTGTCGACGAAGATCGACTACACGACAGGACAGATGGTGCGCTCGCCGCTCTTCTGGGTGCTGTATCTGATGTTCGTGTTCGTCGCGGCGGGCGGCGTGATCGCGACCGCGCAGTTCGGGCCGATCGCGAAGGAATACGGCTTCGCCAAGATGCCGGTGAATCTGCTCGGCGTAACGCTGCCGCTGCTCGCGATGACGCTGTCCATCGACAATCTGTGCAACGGCTTCACGCGTCCGCTGTGCGGCTTCATCTCGGACAAGATCGGCCGCGAAAACACGATGTTCATCATCTTTCTCGGTGAAGGCGTCGCGCTGCTCGGGCTGATGGAGTTCGGCCACAATCCGTATCTCTTCATGCTGTTCGCGGCGATGACGTTCCTCTGCTGGGGCGAAATCTTCTCGATCTTCCCGGCGACCTGCGCGGACACCTTCGGCAGCAAGTACGCCGCCGCCAACGCGGGCACGCTCTACACCGCGAAAGGCACGGCGTCGATGCTGGTGCCGCTGGCTTCGGTGCTCGCGTCGATCGGATCGTGGAACGCGGTGTTCATCACGGCGGCGGTGACGTCGATCGCGGCGGGACTGTGCGCGAAATTCGTTCTCGCGCCGATGCGAAAGCGCTGGATCGAAAACACGCTCACGGAAGAGTCGTCGGCCGAATCGTCGATCAACGCGTCGTTACGGACCGGCTCGATTCAATGAAACAGGGCACGCCGACGTTGAGCGTATCGCTGCATCAACTGAGGCTTTTCGTCACCCTCGCGCGGCATCGCAGCTTCACGCGCGCGGGCGACGATCTCGGCATCACCCAATCGGCGGTGAGCCGCAGCATTCGCGAACTCGAAGATGAAATCGCGCTGCGGCTCTTCGATCGCACGACGCGTCAGGTCGCGCTCACCGAAACCGGACGCAAGCTGCTCGCCCGCATTGCGCCGCTCGTCGAGGAACTGGAAGCGACTCTGCGGCCGCGCGCGCAAGAGGGCGGCGAGCCGGGCGTCGTCAATCTCGCGAGCAGTTGCGCTCTCACGGCGAGCGTTTTGCCCGCGATGCTCGCATCGTGTCGCGAATGTCTGCCTGAAGTCACGATCATCGTGATGGATCGGCCGCAAAACGCCGTGCTGCAACTCGTGCGTTCGGGCGAGGCGGAACTGGGCGTCGCGATCGCGCCCGACAATCTCGACGAACTCGCCGCCGAGCCTCTTTTCGCCGATGGACTTGCTGCCGTCGTCAGCGCGTCGCATCGACTGAGCGCGGCGGCGGGCATCGACTGGCAGCAGTTGCGCGGCACGCCGCTTCTCCTGCTCGACGATGACACCGGCAGCCTGGGCGCCATCGAGGCTGCGCTCGCGCTGCACGGCGTCGCGGGCGCGGTGCGCCAGAAATTCACGCAAGCTGCCGCGGTTGCGCGCATGGCGGAAGCCGGCCTCGGCGTCGGTATCCTGCCGATGCACGCGCGCGCTGCCATCGACTGCGCACAGACGCGCATCATCCCGCTCGTGCCGGACACGTCGCGCACGATCATGCTCGTACGGCGCAAGAGCCGCGCGCTGCGCTCGAGCGCGGCGAACGTCTGGTCACACATCGTCGCATCCTCGTCGCATACTTTCATCTCGGGTCAGGCCGTCGAGGTCTGACCGACTTCTTGCCGCTGAAGGAAGCCCGCCGCGCATCTCGCGCATGCGGGTTTTCGCTCGTCTGCGAGCGCACGATTCGCCTTGTCCTGTCTGCACTCGGAATGTAGTATCTTGTATATCAGAGAGATATAAAGCTACAACCCTCAGGAGACGAACCATGAAGATCTGCGTGTACGGCGCCGGAGCGATCGGCGGCTATATGGGCGCGCAACTGGCGCGAGCGGGTGCGGACGTCAGTTTCGTCGCGCGCGGGCCGCATCTCGCGGCGATGCAGGCGAACGGCGTCAAGCTCCGGATCGATGGCGAGGAGCACACCGTCAAGGTGCGCTGCACGAACAATGCCGCCGAACTCGGCCCGCAGGATTACGTGATCGTCGCGCTGAAGGCGCATTCGATTCCGGGCGTCGTCGATCTGATTCCGCCGCTGCTCGGCCCGGAAACCGCGATCGTCACGGCCGTCAACGGTCTGCCTTACTGGTATTTCTACAAACACGGCGGCGAGCTCGAAGGCACGAAACTGCAGAGCGTCGATCCTGGCGGCCGCCAGTGGGACGTGTTCGGTCCGGAACGCGCGATCGGCTGCGTGCTGCTGCCGGCGGCGGAAATCGCGGAGCCGGGCGTCATCGAACATCACTACGGCAAGAAATTTCCCATCGGCGAGCCGAGCGGCGAAATCACGCCGCGTCTGCAGGCGCTGCACGACATGATGGCGAAGGCGGATATGGAAGCGCCGATGCGCGACAACATCCGCGATGAAATCTGGCTGAAGCTCTGGGGCAATCTGTGCTTCAACCCGATCAGCGCGTTGACCGGCGCGACGCTCGACGTGCTCACGAGCGATCCCGGCACGCGCGCGCTCTCGAAGGCGATGATGCTGGAGGCGAAGGCGATCGGCGACAGGATCGGCGTGAATTTCCGCGTCGACGTTGAGCGGCGCATCAACGGCGCGGGCGCGGTCGGCGCGCACAAGACGTCGATGCTGATGGACTGCGAGGCCGGACGCCCGATGGAAATCGATCCGCTGATGACCGTCGTGCAGGAAATCGGCCGCCTCGTGCACGTCGAAACGCCGATGCTCGATGCCGTTCTCGCATTGATCAAGCTGCGCGAAGGCGTGAATCAGGGCACGGCGAAGCCGCTGCCGCTCCCGCAATCTCAAAAAGCCGCCTAAACTGCAGACGAAGGGACCAGCGTTGTTTCTGATATACAAGATTCAAAATACTTGCGTGCTGTTGCGATGCAGCATATACTGAGGGCTCTTGAGTGATTCAACTGGAGCCTGAAATGAGCATCGCCCTGCTGGTTGTTGTCGGATTCGCGCTGGTTGCCGTTGGTGTAGGTGTTACGTTTATGATTGCGTCGGCCGTGCCGCAAAGCATGCTGCAGCGCGCACAGGATCACGGTCGCTTCGCCGGTCTCGCGGCGGATGACCAGAACGGCGGTTCGGGCAAGCGTGTCGACGCTCGCCGTCCGCACTTGGGAAATCAAGCCATCAATGCCATCTGATACTCAATCCGTAGATAGTCCGGAAGTTCGCCCCGATGTACGTCCGCCCGGGCTGACGCTTTCGCTGGAGCCGATCAATGCCACGGTTTCGCTGCGCGATCAGGCGTACGCGAAGCTGCGGCAGGCGATCGCCGAGGCGGACATCTATCGTTCGCGGGAAGAAATCCGTCTCGACGAGAAAGAACTGACCGAAGCGCTCGGCGTGTCCCGCACGCCGATTCGCGAGGCCATGACGCTGCTCGAGCAGGAAGGTTTTCTGCGCACGGTGCCGCGCCGCGGCGTCTATATCTTGCGCAAGACCAAGCGCGAGATCGTCGAGATGATTCACATGTGGGCGGCGCTGGAAAGCATGGCGGCGCGCCTCGCGACGCAGCGCGCGACGGACGAGGAAATCGCCCATCTGCGCCACATGTTCGACAATTTCCGCGACTCGACGCCCGCCGAGCATATCGACGAGTATTCGGAAGCGAATATCGCGTTCCATTCGGCGATCGTGCGGCTGTCGAAGTCGGAAATCATCTTCGACACGATCAAGAACATCTTCGTGCACGTCCGCGCGATCCGTAAGATGACGATCTCGCAGAGCGATCGGGCGTCGCGCTCGATCGTCGATCACATGCGGATCATCGAGGCGCTGGAGAAGCGCGACACGGAGCTGGTCGAGCGGCTCGTGAAGCAGCATTCGCTCGATCTGGCGGCGTTCGTCGAGGCGAATTGCGACTTTCTGGACTGATGACGGATTGAGTTGGAAAGCAAAAAACCGCATGGTGTTCGCCGTGCGGTTTTTTTATTTCGTCGTCGATCGAAACGGTGATGCGCGAAGCGGATAGTCGTCGCTCGGCAGCGCGCCGCGCGTCTCGACGGGCACGAAGCCGGGCGCATGACTCGGAGACGGCGCGACGGCTTGCGATGTCGCGAACGACAGGGCAGTGACCTGGCCGATGCGCAAGGCCACCGCCATCGCAGAGTCGAGGTAGACGAACATGGCGCGGAAAAAAGGCGCAAGTCTATCGATGCTGCCCTTTCTCAGCAATAGCGCGCGCCGTTGCGCGGCCCGCGCCGGTTGCCCGCGTGACTAACGCATCGCGTGCAGCATCGTTTCGCCGAGCGCGGCCGGCGAATCGGCGACGTGAATGCCCGCCGATTTCATCGCGTCGATCTTCGCGCTGGCCGTGCCCGATCCGCCCGAGATGATCGCGCCCGCGTGACCCATGCGGCGTCCCGGCGGCGCGGTCGTTCCGGCGATGAAACCGACCACTGGCTTCGTCGTCTTCGCGTCCTTGAGAAACTGCGCGGCTTCTTCCTCCGCCGATCCGCCGATCTCGCCGATCATGATGATGCCCTCGGTCGCATCGTCCTCCAGAAAGAGCGACAGGCAATCGATGAAGTTCGTCCCGTTCACCGGATCGCCGCCGATACCGATGCACGTCGTCTGCCCGAGGCCGGCCGCGGTCGTCTGCGCGACGGCCTCATAGGTCAGCGTGCCCGAACGCGATACGACGCCGATCTTCCCCGGCCGGTGAATATGCCCCGGCATGATGCCGATCTTGCACTGCCCCGGCGTGATGACGCCCGGACAGTTCGGCCCGACGAGCCGGCTCGACGAACCGCTCAACGCGCGCTTCACGCGCAGCATGTCGAGCACCGGAATGCCTTCCGTGATGCAGACGATGAACGGCACCTGCGCGTCGATGGCTTCGAGAATCGCATCGGCGGCGAAGGGCGGCGGCACATAGATGACGGAGGCGTCGGCGCCCGTTTTCGCGACGGCATCGGCGACGGTGTCGAACACGGGCAAGTCCAGATGCGTCGTGCCGCCTTTGCCCGGCGTCACGCCGCCGACCATGCGCGTGCCGTACGCGATCGCCTGTTCGGAATGAAACGTGCCTTGCGCGCCGGTGAAGCCCTGGCAGATGACCTTCGTATCTTTATTGATGAGAACGCTCATTGGGCCACTCCTTGAGCGACGGCGCTGACGATCTTGTCGGCGGCATCGGCGAGATTTTCGGCGGGGATGATGGTGAGACCGGACGTGCGCAGAATCTCGCGGCCCGCATCGACATTCGTGCCTGCGAGGCGCACGACGAGCGGCACGCTCAGATCGATCTCGCGCGCGGCCGCGACGACGCCTTGCGCGATCACGTCGCAGCGCATGATGCCGCCGAAGATGTTGACGAGAATGCCCTGCACCTTCGGGTCGCGCAGGATCAGCTTGAACGCGGTCGCGACGCGCTCCTGGGTCGCGCCGCCGCCGACGTCGAGAAAGTTCGCCGGCTCGCCGCCGTAGAGCTTGATGATGTCCATCGTGGCCATCGCGAGGCCCGCGCCGTTCACCATGCAGCCGATATTGCCGTCGAGCTTGACGTAGTTCAGACCGTGCTTCGCCGCTTCGATTTCGGCGGGATCTTCCTCGTCCTCGTCGCGCAGTTTCTCGATGTCGGGATGGCGATACAGCGCGTTGTCGTCGAAATTGAGCTTCGCGTCGAGCGCCATCACGTCGCCGGAGCCGGTCACGACGAGCGGATTCACTTCCACGATCGACGCATCCAGATCGACGAACGCCTGATACAGCGCCGTGATGAACTTCGACGCAGCCTTGATCTGATTGCCGGTGAGCCCGAGTCCGAACGCGATCTGGCGCGTGTGAAAGGGCTGAAGCCCGGTCGCCGGATCGATCGCGACCTTGAGAATTTTTTCCGGCGTGCGATGCGCGACTTCCTCGATCTCCATGCCGCCTTCCGTCGACGCCATGATCGTGATGCGCGAGTTGGCGCGGTCGACCAGCATGCCGAGATACAGCTCGCGCGCGATATCGCAGCCTTCTTCGACGTAGAGCCGCTTCACTTCCTTGCCCGCCGGCCCCGTCTGCTTGGTCACGAGCACGGACGCGAGCATCTTCTGCGCGTTCTCGCGCACTTCGTCGACCGACTTCACCACGCGCACGCCGCCTTTTCCGTCCGGATCGTTGGCGAAGCGCCCGGCGCCGCGGCCGCCCGCGTGAATCTGCGACTTCACGACCCAGACGGGTCCGGGCAGCGCGCGCGCCGCATCGGCGGCCTCCGTCGCGGAAAAGGCGACGCGGCCCTCCGGAACCGCGACGCCGTACTTTCGCAGCAGCGCCTTCGCCTGATATTCGTGGATGTTCATCTCGTCTCCTGATGTCCTCTGATGGGAATGAGCGAGCCGAGCAACAGGATCGTCGGCGCGCTGAAATACTGTATATCAGATTTCACGACGCGCAAAAACTTTCGTTTGCGGGCTTTTGCAGCGTTAAACGAGTGCTTAACGGGCCGAGGCAGACGACGGTGATTGATGCACTGCAGAATTAAAAATCGGTCGAGCGTTGCTCACAGCGGCGTTCAAGGGATCGTGCGCTGCATCACAGGGTTTTCATCGACCGGCGGACGGTTGACTAATACTGTGTGTGGAATATTGTATATCACAGGAGACGGGTCGCTTTGCGGTCCGACGGTCTACGCGCTCCGGGCACGACGGCGCGGGACGATGTACAAATAATTGTGAATCTATAAACGTCGAAAGAGAGTGGGAGACAAAGCCATGACGGTGAACACATCTGGCAAGGCGCTGGACGGCGTGCGAATCCTGGACTTCACGCACGTTCAGTCGGGACCGACCTGCACGCAGTTGCTCGCGTGGTTCGGCGCCGACGTCATCAAGGTCGAGCGCGCGGGTTCGGGCGACATCACGCGGGAGCAGTTGCGCGATATCCCCGACGCCGACAGCCTCTACTTCACGATGCTCAACCACAACAAGCGCTCGATCACCATCGACACGAAGAATCCGGAAGGCAAGAAGGTGCTCGAGACGCTCGTGAAGAAGTGCGACGTGCTCGTCGAGAACTTCGCCCCGGGCGCGCTCGATCGCATGGGCTTCACGTGGGAGCGCATCCAGGAACTGAATCCGCGGATGATCGTCGCGTCGGTGAAGGGCTTCGGCCCGGGACCGTACGAAGATTGCAAGGTGTATGAGAACGTCGCGCAGTGCGCGGGCGGCGCGGCGTCGACGACCGGTTTCGAAGACGGTCCGCCGACCGTCACCGGCGCGCAGATCGGCGATTCGGGCACGGGCCTGCATCTGGCGCTCGGCATCGTCACGGCGCTGTATCAGCGCAACACGAGCGGACGTGGCCAGAAAGTGCTCGCCGCGATGCAGGATGGCGTGCTCAATCTCTGCCGCGTGAAATTGCGCGACCAGCAGCGCCTCGAACGCACTGGCGTGATGAAGGAGTACCCGCAATATCCGAACGGCACGTTCGGCGAAGCCGTGCCGCGCGCGGGCAACGCATCGGGCGGCGGCCAGCCGGGCTGGATTCTCAAGTGCAAGGGCTGGGAGACCGATCCGAACGCGTACATCTACTTCATCACGCAGGCGCCGGTCTGGGGTGAAATCTGCAAGGTGATCGGCAAGGAGGAATGGATCGATCATCCGGATTACAAGACGCCGAACGCGCGCCTGCCGCATCTGAAGCAGATTTTCGAGGAAATCGAGCGCTGGACGATGTCGAAGACCAAGTTCCAGGCGATGGAAATCCTCAACAAGCACGACATACCGTGCGGCCCGATCCTGTCGATGAAGGAAATCGCCGAAGAGCCGTCGCTGCGAAAGACGGGAACGGTCGTCGAAGTCGATCATCCGGTGCGAGGGAAGTATCTGACGGTCGGCAATCCGATCAAATTGTCCGACAGTCCGACCGAAGTCGTGCGCTCGCCGCTGCTCGGCGAACACACCGACGAAGTCATGGCCGAACTCGGCTACACGCCGGATCAGATCGCCACGCTGAAGAGCCTCGGCGCGATCTGAGCACATTGCCTTGCACTGACGTCCGCCTTCGAAAGAGGGCGGCGCAGGCCCCTGCACGCCCCTATAACGGAGACGCACCAAATGAACAGCACGGTTGCCCAGGACCGCGGCGAAGCAGCCAATTCATCCACGCACGCGGCGGCGGTCGTTCCGCTCCACGCGCCCGACGCGAAACGCCGCGTCGCGGAAGTGTTCGCCCGAGTGAAGGCGGAAGGCCGCACGTCGCTGACCGCGCCGGAAGGCAAACTCGTCTGCGATGCATACGGCATCGCGGTGCCGCAGGAAGGCGTCGCGAAATCGGCAGACGATGCCGCGAAGCTCGCGTCGTTCATCGGCTTTCCGGTGGTGCTGAAGATCGTTTCGCCGGAAATCCTGCACAAGACCGAAGCGGGCGGCGTGCTCGTCAACCTGAAGAATGAAGCCGATGTGCGTGCCGGTTTCGACACGATCATCTCGAACGCGAAGAAGTACGACCCGAAGGCGACGCTTGTCGGCGTGCAGGTTCAGCAGATGGTCGGCGCGGGGCAGGAAGTCATCATCGGCGCGGTGACGGACCCGTCGTTCGGCAAGCTGATCGCGTTCGGTCTCGGCGGCGTGCTTGTCGAAGTGCTGAAGGACGTGACGTTCCGGCTCGCGCCCGTCACGCGCGAAGAAGCCGCATCGATGCTCGACGGCATTCAGGCCGCAGAAGTGCTGCGCGGCGTGCGCGGCGCCGAACCGGTACATCGCGAGGCGCTGATTACCCTGATCGAGCGCGTGTCCCGTCTCGTCGACGATTTCCCGCAAATCTCCGAGATGGACCTGAATCCGGTGTTCGCGAGCCCGAACGGCGCGGTCGCGGCGGACGTGCGCATCGTGATGGATTTCGCGCCCGCCGAACCGCGCTATCGGCCGACGCAAGAGCAGATCGTCGCGCAGATGAACCGCATCATGAAGCCGGATGCGGTCGCGGTGATCGGCGCGTCGAACGAGGACGGCAAGATCGGCAATTCGGTGATGAAGAACCTCATCAACGGCGGCTATCAGGGCACGATCTATCCGATTCACCCGAAAGCCGACGAGATCATGGGCCGCAAGGCGTACAAGAGCGTGAAGGACGTGCCCGGCGTGATCGATGTCGCCGTGTTCGCGATTCCCGCGAAGTTCGTGGCTCAGGCGCTCGTCGAAGTCGGCGAGAAGAAGATTCCGGGCGCGGTGCTGATTCCGTCGGGCTTCGCGGAAACGGGCAATCACGAAGGTCAGGAAGAGATCGTCAAAATCGCGCGGCAATACGACATCCGCATGATGGGCCCGAACATCTACGGCTTTTACTACACGCCGAAGAATCTTTGCGCGACGTTCTGCACGCCGTACGACGTGAAAGGCAAGGCGGCGCTGTCGTCGCAGTCGGGCGGCATCGGCATGGCCATCATCGGGTTCTCGCGTTCGGCGAAGATGGGCGTTTCCGCGATCGTCGGTCTCGGCAACAAGAGCGATATCGACGAAGACGATCTGCTCACGTTCTTCGAGCAGGACGACAACACCGAAATCATCGCGCAGCATTGCGAGGATCTGAAGGACGGCCGTGCGTTCGCCGAAGCCGCAAAGCGCGTGTCGAAGAAGAAGCCGGTCGTCGTGCTGAAAGCGGGGCGCACGAGCCTCGGCGCGCGCGCGGCCAGCTCGCATACGGGCGCGCTCGCGGGCAACGACAAGATCTACGAAGACGTCTTCGAGCAATGCGGCGTGATCCGCGCGCGGTCGCTGCGCGATCTGCTCGAGTTCGCGCGCGGCATTCCGAAGCTGCCGACGCCCAAAGGGGAGAACACGGTCATCATCACGGGCGCGGGCGGCTCGGGCGTGCTGTTGTCGGACGCATGCGTCGACAACGGCCTCTCGCTGATGGCGATGCCCGACGATCTCGATGCCGCGTTCCGCAAGTTCATCCCGCCGTTCGGCGCGGCCGGAAATCCCGTCGACATCACCGGGGGCGAGCCGCCGTCGACGTACAAGAACACGATCCGCCTCGGGCTCGAGGACGATCGCATCCATTCGATCATCCTCGGCTACTGGCACACGATCATCACGCCGCCGATGGTCTTCGCGAAACTCGTCATCGAAGTGAAGGAGGAGATGAAGGCGCTCGGCATCGAGAAGCCGATCGTGGCGTCGCTCGCGGGCGACGTGCAAGTGGAAGAGGCCGCGGAATACCTGTACGAGCATGGCGTGCCGGCCTACGCTTATTCGACGGAACTGCCCGTTGCCGTGCTCGGCGCGAAGTACAAGTGGGCGCGCGGCGCAGGTTTGATCTGAGGTTTGGAGGAGGGGACAGGGGCGCGGACCACGTATGTCCGCGCCCTTTATAAGGGAGACACACTTGACACACTGGATTCGTTTTCGGGATGCCGGCGGCAGCATCGGTTTCGGTACGCTCGATCAGCATTCTGGCCGCGTCGTGCAGCACGACGGCGCGATGTTCGACAATCCGCGCCCGACCGACATGTCGTTCGCCGTCGACGACCTGACGCTGCTCGCGCCCTGTCAGCCGAGCAAGGTCATCGCGCTGTGGAACAACTATTACGCGCTGTCGCAGAAGCTCGACAAGGCGCCGCCGCAGCATCCGCTCTTTCTCATCAAGCCGCCGATGTCGGTGATCGGGCCGGGCGAGTCGATCCGCCGGCCGAAGAGCTATCACGGCAAGATCGCGTACGAGGGCGAACTCGGCATCGTGATCGGCAAGACGGTGAGCGGGGCGTCCGTGGAGGAAGCCGAAAGCGCGATCTTCGGCTATACGTGCGTGAACGACGTCACCGCGATCGAGCTGCTGCAGGAAGATCCCAACTTCGCGCAATGGTGCCGCTCGAAGGGCTTCGACACGTTCACCTGCCTCGGGCCGGCGATCGTCACGACGGGCAACGGCTTCGACTGGCGCACGGCGAGCGTCGTCACGACACTCGAAGGCGTCGAGCGCCAGAACTATCCGCTCGACGACATGATTTTCTCGCCCGCCGAGCAAGTGAGCATGCTGTCGCAAGACATGACGCTCGTTCCCGGCGACGTGATCGCGTGCGGCACGTCTATCGGCGTCGGCTCGATCAAGGACGGCGCGCGCGTGGATGTGTCGATCGCCGGAATCGGCACGCTGTCGAACGTGCTCGAAGCATGATCGCGGATGGACTCGCGGGCGCGCTCTGCGTGCTCGCGGCGCTGTCGGCGGGTTCGTCGATGCGTGCGTCGCGCGGAAGGCGGGAAACGGGCGCGCTGCTTGCCGCCGCGTGCTTCGCGAGCGGCGCATCGGGCGGAACCGCGCTCGTGCTTGCGCTGGTCGCGGGATTCATCGGGTATCGATCCGCGCGTGCGACGCCGGGTGTATCGGCGCAATCGCTCTTCGCGACGATGGCGTTCGTCGCGTGGGCGCTGCCGGGCCCGGACAGCGCGTATGCGGTGCTGGCGGGCGGCGCGCTGGCGGCATTGGCTTGCGTCGTCGTTCGCCGGCACACGAACGGAGCAAGCGCGAACCTTCAATCGATGCATCTCGCCTGCGCAGGCGCATGCGCGGCGTTCGCCTATGTGCTCGGCGTTCAGTCGGACGTGATTTCCGTCATCGCGATGCTCGCGCTCATCGGCGCGCACTTGTCGCTCGCGATGGGCGGCAACGCGGCCACGCCGGTCGCATACGCGATGAGCGCGGCGGCGGCTGGCGGACTTGCGCTCGCGGCAGCGATCGGCGGTTCGCATGGCGCGCTCGTCGTGGCGGCAGTCGCGATCGCCGTCGGCTGCACGCGGTCGGCGACGCTCGTCGGCATCGTGCGCGAGACGCCATGAAACGACAAAGCCGGCGCAACCTTCGCGCCGGCTTTGCATCGCGATGCCCGAGACACATCAGCGATCGCGATTCCACAACGCGCCGAGCACGAAGCCGACGGCCGCCGCGATCAGCACGCCCTGAATCGGCTGGCTCGCGACCGCGAGACGCACGTTGTCGACGGTCTGACCATAACTTTGCTGCAAGTTGCCGTAAGCCTGCCGCACCTTGCCTTCGGCTTGCGTGCCTTCATCGCCCGTCAGTGCGCCGACTGCGTCCTGCACTTTGCCGACGACCTTCTGTGCCGCGCCTTCCACTTGATCCTGCACCATGGTGCCTCCCTTCGGTTGAGCGGTTTCTCGTAAATCCGGATTCGCCGGAACGCTCATCAGCAGCACGCAGCGTGCCCGGGCCAATTCAGGCCGAACCGATCAGTCCCTTCACGGCGTCGATCAAATCGTCGATAGAAAGCGGCTTGCGGCGAAACTGCGCATGCGGATGCTCGAGCGCCGGCGCATGCGCCGCCGCGCTCATGAGGATCACCGGCACGCGTGCGAGGGCGTCGCTCGCGGCCAGTTGACGGATCAGTTCGACGCCGTCCATGTGCGGCATCATCCAGTCGGTGATGACGAGCGCGGGCGGATTCGAGCGCGCCGCGTCGAGCGCGGTCCGTCCGTTGGACGCGGTCGAAACTTCGTAGCCCTCCATTTCGAGCACGAGGCGCCACGTGGTCAGAATGTCGAATTCATCGTCGACGACGAGGATCTTCTTCATGCGCGCGCGCCGGGGTCCGACACAGACAGCGCGGGCGCGGCGATCGACGGGTGTCCGGACAAGATACCCGTCGAGCCAATGAAGCCTTCGCTGATATGCAGGCCGCGCGAGTCGATCGTGAGACGGCGGATCGCCGAATCGTGCGGGCCTTCGCGCTGCTTGACGATCGACACCATGCGATACAGCGAGGAATTCGCCTCGACATAACGCATGAGCACGATGTTCTCGGTCATCGCGGACGCGCGCAACGTCGTGGGCTGCACCGAATCGCCGTAGAGCGGCATTTCCTCGGTGAGCAGCGTCGTCACGCCCGCGTCGCGCAGACGGTGCGTGAGCGCGTTGAGGAAGAGGCCGAAACGCTCCGTGCGGTTCGCGGACTGAAAAAAGCCGTCGATGCCGTCGACCACGAGCCGCGACGCATTCGTGTTCCGCACCGCGGTCATCAGTTCGACGGCGAGCTCGTCGATTGCGAGTTCGACAGCCGGATGCCAGCGGATCGCGAGACGTCCGTCCTGCACGGCCGGCGCGAGATCGATGCCGACCGACAACGCTTTGGCGAGAAGCCGCTCGGGCGATTCGTAGAGGCCGAAGTAGACGCAGCGCTCGCCGCGTTCGACGCCCGCCTGCAGGAACTTGAGCGACAGCAGCGTCTTGCCGATGCCCGATGGCCCGACGAGCGTCGTCGTCGAGCCGCGCACGATGCCGCCGCCGAGCATCTGGTCGAAATCGGGAAAGCCGAAGCTCAACTTGTTCTTGAAGTCCGGCGCGCCGTCATCGTTCGCGGGCGACGCCTCGATGCGCGGAAAGGTCACGAGACCGTTCTCCGTGATCTTGAAGAAGTGCTTGCCGAGCAGATGATCGCGGGCGCGCAGCTTGTGGACTTCGATTTCGCGGGCACGCCGCATGCCGGTGTTGTAGCGGTTCAGTTCGATGAGCCCGTCGACGAGCGTGTGCTCCGGATGCGGCTCGTTGCCCGAAAGCGGCGCGAGGATCAGCGTCGTGCAGCGCGCGGCGCTCACGAACGCCGAAAGCTCGTGGATGAACTGCGAGAGTTCGAGTTCCGTCGAGCTGAATTCGCGCGCGCTGCGAAAGCCGTCGATGACCATGAAACGCGGCCGGCTCGTCTTGATCGTCGCCGCAATCAGCGCGAGAAAGCCGGACAGGCCGTCGCGCATCAGTTCGTGATAACCGGAGACGAAGAGCATCCGGTCGGAGATGGCGTCGGCGTTGTAGAACGACAGTCCGCGAAGATGAGACAAAAGCTTGGTGTGCGATTCGGCGATCAGCGTGATGTACAGGACCATGTCGCCCTGCGCGACGCGATGAAAGCCGATCTGCGATGAAAGAATCGTCTTGCCCGCGCCCGCCATGCCTTCGATCAGATACAGGCCGCCCTCGACGAACCCGCCGCCCAGGATGTCATCCAGGCCCGCGACGCCCGTCGTCACGTTGCCGTCGTTGGCCGCGTGTTGCCGGGGTTGAGCGGTGGAGTGCTTGTCGTCTTGGTTCATGGGATTTTCTTTTTTACTCGGCGTACCGGCTTTTTTGAGAAGGCGAATTATGGCTGACTATTGGCAAGCCGTGCTGGAAGCCATACCGCTCATGCCCGCCGTCGCGCCTTTGCGTGCGCGGTTTTGGGCGGCCACGCGCCTTTGCGTCGTCGCTGCGGCCTTTTGAAGCGAGCCCGCCGGGGCCGCGCGCGGGCGAATGCATCATGCACGCATTTTCTGCGCCCGAGCGTTTTGCGGATGGGAGCGATTGCCCGCCAACAGGAATTCTTTGAGAACTGTCTCATGGGCACTCGGAGCAGCGGGTGATGAAATGACGAACGTCTTACAGGGGCGCCGTGTTTTCTCCCGCCGCTTCACTCCGGCGCTCGCGCGCCTTCATTGCCTTCATCTCGCCATGCACCGTTCGCACTCGATTCCGGGCGCTCTTGCGCTCGCCGCCAGCTTTTTTGTTCTTTTTGCCGCGACAGCTTCGGCCGCCGCGCCGCACGCCACCGAAAGCCTGCCCGACGCGCGCATTCTCTCGGCCGCGCCTTTCGTTTTCCACGGCGACCGCCATATTTTTTCGCGCATGTCCGTGGAGCCGTCCGATTCGCGCATCTTCATGCCGGTCGAAACGATCCGCAACCTGAGCGAGCCGCGTTTGTCGCAAGTAAGTTTCAAGCGCACATCGACCATTTAAAGACGCACGGATTAACGGCGTTCGAATGAAGTATTGAGTCGTCTGGAATCGATTGCCTTGCCGCGCCATAATTCTTTCCGGGCGACGCGCGTTGCCGTTACGGAAAATCGCAATGAAGCGCTGGGTAATTGCGGAAATCGTGCTGATTGCCGCCGGTTTGTCCGGTCCGTTGGCGCGGGCCGCTGATTCATCGCCGATGAGGCCCGAAGCGGCTATTGCGAGCAATGGCGATGTCGCGGAACTCGAGAATCTGCTTGCCGCCGGGAAAATCACGGCGTTACGCAGGACGTTGAATGGCAGTTATGGCGCGAGTCTCTCGTATTATCCCGACGAGATGATCTATTACGCCGCGCTGTTTCAGCAAAGCAATATCTGGCGCGTGTTCAAAACGCAAAATGACGCGCGGGCCGAAACGGTCTATGCGGATTTCGCCAAGACGTCGAACACGCTCGCCGATGCGGAAATAAAGCGCATCAAGCTCGAAGCGGAGAAGGCATATGCGGACCGGCAGATCGCCGCCCAGCAGGCGCGCGCGAACCGGCTGCAAGCCGATCTCGATATTGCACGCGCGCAGCAAAATCAGGTGACGAGTTATCAAGTGGAGCAGCAGAATGCGATCCGCGAACTTCGCACGGAGCAGGCAGCGGCGCAGGCGCAACTTCGCGCGCTGCAGATCCGCGTGCAGGAGCTTCAGAAGCAATCCGACGGCGACCTTCCGGTCCCGTCCAAATAGGGCTTTCGATACGAGTGCCGCCGGCCTTGTATTTGGGAGTTGTCCGCTTAAATCGCACGAATTGTCACGCTACAATCGCGCAGCTTTCGGATTGCTTATCGAACGTTTGGCGCACCCGAAATCGATCCATCATTTTTCACGTCACCTTTGGGTTGTTCCCCGGCCCGGAATCGAGGTGCGCGCTCAGCGGCTCGCACTTTGAAATTGACTTGCATGACCACCAAGATGCTCACGAAAACCCTTGCTGTTAGTCTTATCGCCGCTGCCGTACTTGCGGGCTGTTCGTCCACGTCGGGACCGGCCTTCAATATCAGCGAAATTCAAACGTCGGATGGCCAGAAGGCTTTTCGCGCCGAATGCTACGGTCTGTTCGAAAACGGCAGCGCCTGCATGACCGCGGCTCAAAAGATGTGCGGCGATCAAAAGGTGAACGTGCTTCAGACGCTCGCCGGAACGAAGACGCCGAGCGATCCGCGCAACGTAATCTTCAACTGCGTGACGCCGCCTCAGCCGGTCGTTGCAACGCCGGAACCGGCGCCAGCGAAGGCCCCGGCTGTCGTGCCGCGCAAGATTTCGCTCGACGAAAAGACGAACTTCGCCTTCGACAGCGCCGCGTTGACGCCGAAGGCCAGGAGCATTCTGGATAAGCTCGTCGCCGACTCGAAGGGTGCGAATTTCGCGTCCGTCACGGTCGAGGGCTACACGGATTCGATGGGCCCGGATGCCTACAACCTCGGTCTGTCCCAGCGTCGCGCGCAGGCCGTGCTCGACTACCTGAAGGGACATGGCCTGAGCGCCGAGAACTTCGCGATGAAGGGTTTCGGCAAGGCCAATCCGATTGCGTCGAACGCAACGAGCGTCGGGCGTGCGGAAAATCGTCGTGTGGAAGTGATGCTTACGCCGTAATTCATCATCGGACGATGTCGAAAAAAAACCCCCGCGAACCGATGGTTCGCGGGGGTTTTTGTTTTGTCGCCGACTGTGCGCTGCTTCAGAAGAGCGCGAGTTGTTCGCGCCCCGGACCGCCCTCCAGCGTGAGCAAATGGCGTTTGCGTTCGACGCCGCCCGCATAGCCGGTCAATTCCCCGTCGACGCCGATCACGCGATGACACGGCACGATGATCGCGACCGGATTGCGTCCGTTCGCGCCGCCGACGGCCCGCGATGCGCCCGCGGGCAAGCCGAGCCGGCGCGCGAGATCGCTGTACGTCCACGCGTCGCCGAAAGGGATCTGGCAAAGCGCGTCCCAGACTTGTCGCTGAAAGGGTGTTCCGCGAAACTGCACCGCAATCGAAAACTTCCGACGCGTACCCGCGAAGTATTCGCCGACCTGCTCGCGCGCATCGGCAATCACGCGGGATCTCGGCGCTGTCTCCGACAGCGTCGGCGCGTGCAGACTATCGGGAAAATACTTCTGTCCGATGAAGAAGAGACCCGTCAGACATTCGTCTTCGGCGCGATACAAAATGTGCCCGAGCGGGCTCGGGCCGACATGGCATTCGATCACTTCGATTCTCCGCGCGGCTGTCTTCGGCGACGGCCGCTTCAGATGAACGGATTATCGGCGGTGCCTGACGGCGCATCCGGCTCGTCGGGCAGCTTCGCGGGCAGCGACGCATCGCTTTGCAACGCTTCGACGATCGCACCGATCGCCTTCTGAAGCGCCAGCGCGTTCGCGAGTCCGGCCTTGTCGCGGGCGATCGTCAAATTGCCGCTGATCGTGAGGCGCTTCACGCCGTTCTCGATGTTGATCGCGTCGCCCGCGATGTTCATCACATCCGTATCGTTTGCAAATGGCTTAAACACCGCGCAATCCTCCAATTCGCTTGTCCTTCAGTCCGTCCGGGATGCCGGGAAACGCGAGTCCGCTCATCGCTTCCAGTTCGTGCACGGTTTTCATCGTGTACGTGTTCGTCGGCGTATTTTCGATCACGACCGCGAACGCGATCTGACGCTGCGGCAAATAGACTACTTTATACAGTTGCGTGGGCACGAACACGCGCGATTCGCCGATCGTCTGCAACTGACGTCCCGAGAAGAGCGGCCCGGTGACGACATACGCTTCGCCCGATTCCTCCGTGAGCCTGCGCACCGCTTGCTCGATGCGCGACCAGATGCGCCGGTTGTTCGACGGATCCTGCGGGACGATGTTCGCGAGCGAGAACGATTCGGCCATGCCTTTCTTGCTTGCGCGATCGCCCGCGGGACTCATGTGGCCGCGGTCGTAACCGCTCCTCTTGTAGTCGGACAGTTGCGCGGCCTCGTCGGGCGGCAGACGTTTGTCGACGAAGAAGCGATTCGTGCGCGTGTTGTTCTTCGCCTGGTCGACACTGCTCGCGGTCAGATGTTCCGCCGACCACAGCGGCCCTTTCGTGATGCCGGAGTGCAGCAGCGCGAAGTCGGAATAGCAGACTTCCTGCGTCGACGCGCGCATCTTCGAATTGACGACGACCGGCGCGCGGCCGTTCGGGCTGAACTGCGGACAGTCGCTCGCGGATGCGCTGATGCACGCGAATGCGAGGAGCGCGGCGGCGAATGCCTTGATGCGGAATTGCATGCTTGGAATGATCCTGACGACGATCGGGGTCGCAAAGTATAAGCGCTGAATACAGCATACGGGCGCGTGCGAAATTCAGCCGCGCTAGAATGCGTCGGCCGACGTCATCTTCAGATCAAAAAATGAAACCAGCGCGCAGCAAGCCGTCCGTCCTTCGATCCTTGATGTTGTGTCTCGCGATGTCCTTCGCTTTACAAGCACATGCCGACGAAGCCACGCAAGCGGCCGGCAATGACGGCCCCGCATACGGCCCCGAGTTGCAGGGCTTCGACTATCCGTATCCGGTCGCGCGCTTCGCGCTTACGTCGCAGCGCCAGGTCGTGCGCATGGCGTATATGGATGTGCATCCGGCGCATCCGAATGGACGCACCGCGGTACTTCTGCACGGCAAGAATTTTTGTTCGGCGACGTGGAAGCAGACGATCCAGACCTTGAGCGATGCGGGCTATCGCGTGATCGCGCCGGATCAGATCGGCTTTTGCAAATCGACGAAGCCCGCGCGCTATCAATACAGTTTCCAGCAACTTGCCCGCAACACGCATGCGCTGCTGACCGCGCTCGGCGTGTCGAAGGCGACGCTCATCGCGCATTCGACGGGCGGCATGCTCGCGGTGCGCTACGCGCTCATGTATCCGCGCGAGACGGAGCAGCTCGTGCTCGTGAATCCGATCGGGCTCGAAGACTGGAAGGCGAAGGGCGTGCCGTCGATTTCCATCGACGACTGGTATGCGCGCGAGCTCAAGACGAGCGCCGACGGCATCCGCCGCTATGAGACGAGCACGTACTACTCGGGCCAGTGGCGCGACGACTACGAACCGTGGGTGCAGATGCTGGCGGGCATGTATCGCGGACCGGGCAAGGACATCGTCGCGTGGAACTCGGCGTTGCTGTACGACATGATTTACACGCAGCCCGTCGTCTACGAATTCGATCAGTTGAAGACGCCGACGCTATTGCTTATCGGCGACAAGGATACGACCGCGATCGGCAAGGACTTCGCGCCGCCGGAGATTCGGCCGATGCTCGGGCGATATCCGGATCTCGCGAAGCTGGCGAAGGAGCGTATCGAAGGCGCGAAGCTGGTCGAGTTTCCGGCGCTTGGGCACGCGCCGCAGATGCAGGATCCGGCCGCGTTTCATAAGGCGCTGCTGGAGGGGCTGGCGGGGCAATAGCTTCGATTCGCTCGCAAAGTTTCGTTGGCTGTTCTGCATTGCGATTTCGCTCAACGTGACCATGATCGTGCCACGCCGACGCAGGGCGGCCATTATCTGGCGCACGTTATTTGCAGGTCTTCTCTTGTCGATGCTGACTGTGCCGACCTCCAAGAAAATCGTTGGACGAAGCGAGGGCAGACTTGCCATCCGCGCTGGAACCCGACGCACCATACCTCACCTTCCCAAAGTCGCACACGAAGCCCGCTCGATCGCCGGCACCTGAATCGCCAACGTAATACCTCTCGCCACCATGAAAACAGTGAGCGCCAGCCACAGCCCGTGATTCCCGAGCGATCCCGCGAGCGCCCACGCAGCAAGCAGAAAGACAGCAAGCGAGACGGCCATCGCCTTCATCAACTCGTGCGTGCGCGTCGCGCCGATGAACACGCCGTCGAGCTGAAAGCCCGCGACCGACGCGAGCGGCAGAACCGACGCCCACGGCAGATAGCGCACCGCCGCCGCCTTCACGACCGCCTGATCCGTGAGCTTGCCGATGATCCATTCGCCGCTAAACCAGAAGACGATGGAAAAGCCCGCCGCGCCGATTGCCGACCAGAACATCGTCACCTTCACGGCCTGACGGAACGCGTACCGGTCGCGCGCGCCCGCCGCCGCGCCGACGAGCGCTTCGGCCGCGTGCGCGAAGCCGTCGAGACCGAAGGACATGAAGGTCTGGAAGTTCAGCAGGACGGCGTTCGCGGCGAGGATCGCATCCCCCTGACGCGCGCCGAGATGCGCGAACCAGCCATACGAACCGAGCAGGCAGATCGTGCGGATGAAGATGTCGCGGTTGATCGCGACGACCCGCCTCAACGCGTGCGCGTCGAAGAGCGAGCGCGGGACGAGCGGCGGGAGGCCGCGCGGACGCAGATGCCAAAGAATCGCGAGTCCGAGCGCAAAGCCGCAGAAATCCGCGAACGCCGTTGCCGCGCCGATGCCCGCGATGCCCCAATCGAAGCGATACACGAAAAGCAGCACCGCGATGATGTTCACCAGATTGATGAAGATCTGCGTGACGAGCGCGAGCCTCACGCGCTGGCAGCCGAGCAGATAACCCAACACGACGTAATTGCCGAGCGCGAACGGCGCGGCCCAGATGCGCGCGTGACAGTACGCGCTCGCGGTGTCCTGCACGGCGGCGCTGCCGCCCAGCGCGACGAGCGCGTAACGAATGATCGGCACTTGCAGCACCAGCACCGCCGCGCCGATCGCGAGTCCGAGCAGCAACGCGCGCAGCACGCTCTTGCGCAAGGCGTCGTCGTCACGCGCGCCGAACGCCTGCGCCACGAGTCCCGTCGTACCCATGCGCAGAAAGCCGAAGCCCCAGAACACGAAGCTGAAGACGAGCCCGCCGAGCGCGACGCCGCCGAGATACTGCGGCCCGTCGAGATGCCCGGCGACAGCCGTGTCGACGGCGCCGAGAATCGGCTGCGTGAGATTCGCGAGAACGATGGGAAAGGCCAGCATCAGCACGCGCTTGTGCCAGTGCACGGGCAGCGCGGCGGCATCGGTTGAATCGGTCTGCAAGGTCGGCGGCCTGAAGTTTCGAGCAAGGGCGTCATTGTCCGCAGCGGACGCGGACCACGCAACGTCTCGCGAACGCCGATAATGCGCCTCATGAAAACGTTCGCGCTCTATGTCGTCACCGCCATCGCCGAGATCGCCGGCTGCTATTTCCCTCATCGATGGCTCAAGGAGGGCGGCTCGCCGTGGCTCGTCGTGCCCGGCGCGCTGTCGCTCGCGCTGTTCGCGTGGCTGCTCACGCTGCACGCCGCGGCGGCGGGGCGCGTCTACGCGGCGTATGGCGGCGTGTATATCGGCGTGGCGATCGCGTGGCTATGGGCCGTCGAGCGCATCCGGCCGACGGCGTGGGATGTCGCGGGCGCGGCGATCGCGCTCATCGGCATGGGCGTGATCGCGTTCCAGCCGCGCGTCTAGAACCGCTCAGGCTTCCAGCGCCAGCAGCGCGAACGTCGCGAGCCAGTGCTCGCCCATGTAATCGCCCGCGACATGCGCAATGCCCGACGCCAGATGTTCGTGCGCCGCCGTCTCGAGCACGGCGATACGCGCATCGCCCGCCGGCAGCGCGCGTGCGATCGTGCGCTGACACCACGCGCGCGAGAGGTTCAGGCCGTCGAGATGCGCGAGCTTGCCGTCGCTGCGATCGGTGACGGTGGCCGGCGCGAAGAGCGTCGCGGGTTCTCGCTCGGCGATGCGCGGCAGAAACCGGTCGAACCAGCCGACGAAGCGCTCGCCCGGCAGCACATGACGCATCAGCACGGCTTCCATCAGCGACGGCGACAGGAACTCGTCGCCCGCCGGTTCCCACGCCTGACAGCCTTCGTCCTTCTCGAACCAGCGCAGGGCGGTTTCCTTCAGCAGATGCTCAAAATCGGCGTTCTGCGCGACGCGCGCGTAACCGATCGAAAGCGTCAAGGCGAACGCCATGTTGAAGTGCGTGCCGACGCGAAGCGGATACGTCGATTTCGGCAGGAATTCCTCGAAGCGTGCGACGAATGCGTCCGCGAGCGGCTGGAGCGTGCGGGCCCAGCGCGCGCCGTCGTCGGAACGCATCGAGCGCAGCTGGCCTGCGAGCGCGAGCAGCCACGCCCAGCCATAAGGCCGCTCGAAGCCGCGCGCGGCGGGACGCTGCAGATAAGCGACTTCAGCGGCGACGTTAGCCTCGGTGACATGCTCGTCGATCACGGCGCGAATGCGCGGCGCGTCCGGCAGATCCGGAAAGCGGTCGATCAGCCGAGCGATCAGCCAGTAACCGTGCACGCACGAATGCCAGTCGAAGCTGCCGTAGAAAATCGGATGCAGCGCGCGCGGGCTTTGCACGTCGGCAACGCTTGCCATGACGTGATCGAGCTTGTTGGGATATTCGCGCGTCAGGTGGCCGAGCGCGACTTGCGCGAATGTCGACGCGAGCGCGGCGTCGAGAATGATCGGTTGATGCTGACTCATGCAGTCCTCGTCGATGTGAATCGTGATCCCGAGACTTTATCGATAAATAATCGTCAAAATCTTTAATCAGGGTAATTACCTAGTACGAACGATCGAGGCAAAGACGATTTATGTCGAAAGCGTTGAACGATGCCGTCGCAAGGGCGGCAAATGCTTTTGCGGCAAGCCTGAGCGGTTGGGGCGGTCATCGGTGAACGCGATGCGGGCGCGTCCTTGCGCGAATTTTCCTACTCCGTCCGGCCGTGTTTCGCGCGCCACGATCGCGCGCCGGTTGCGAAACCGCGTATAAACTTGCGCCCGAACGCCGCCAAGAGCGCCCGGATCGGGGATGAAACCCCGACATACGCCATCCAGACAGTGACCAAGAGATCAGAAACAACATGACCGACCTTCCCGCTTACACCGCAGAGGACACCCGGCGCCGCGTTTTCGCCATCGTCGGCGCCTCGTCGGGCAACCTCGTCGAATGGTTCGACTTCTATATCTACTCGTTCCTCGCGCTGTACTTTTCGGCGGCGTTCTTTCCCGGCGGCAATCCGACGGTTCAGTTGCTGAACACGGCGGGCGTGTTCGCGGCGGGCTTCCTGATGCGCCCGATCGGCGGGTGGCTCTTCGGCCGCATCGCCGACAAGCACGGCCGCCGCAACGCGATGATGATCTCCGTCCTGATGATGTGCGGCGGCTCGCTCGTCATCACCTTCCTGCCGACGTACGCGTCGATCGGCGCGTGGGCGCCGTTCCTGCTGCTGATCGCGCGCCTGTTCCAGGGCTTGTCGGTGGGCGGCGAATACGGCACCAGCGCGACGTACATGAGTGAAGTCGCGCTGCGCGGCCGGCGCGGCTTCTTCGCGTCGTTCCAGTACGTGACGCTGATCGGCGGCCAGCTCGCCGCGCTGCTCGTGCTCGTGATCCTGCAACTGTTCCTGTCGACGGAAGAGCTGAAGGCGTGGGGCTGGCGCATTCCGTTTTTCATCGGCGCGTGCGCGGCGCTGATCTCGCTGTACCTGCGCCGTTCGCTCGACGAAACGTCGACCGCCGAGACGCGCGATCGCAAGGAAGCGGGCACGCTCGCCGGCCTGATGCAGCACAAGGCCGCGTTCATGACAGTCGTCGGCTTCACGGCGGGCGGCTCGCTCATCTTCTACACGTTCACGACCTACATGCAGAAGTATCTGGTCAACACGGCGGGCATGCACGCGAAGACCGCCAGCAACGTGATGACCGCCGCGCTCTTCGTCTACATGCTGCTGCAGCCGCTGTTCGGCGCGCTGTCGGACCGCATTGGCCGCCGCGCCTCGATGCTTTGCTTCGGCGCGCTCGCGACCATTTGCACGGTGCCGCTGCTGCACGCGCTCTCCACGGTGACGAGCCCGGTCATGGCGTTCGTGCTGGTCGTGATCGCGCTCGCGATCGTGAGCTTCTACACGTCGATCAGCGGTCTCATCAAGGCGGAAATGTTCCCGCCGGAAGTGCGCGCGCTGGGCGTCGGCCTGTCGTACGCGGTCGCCAACGCGGTGTTCGGCGGCTCGGCGGAGTATGTGGCGCTGTGGCTGAAATCGGCGGGCAGCGAATCGACGTTCTTCTGGTATGTCACGGCGATGTGCGCCATTTCGCTCATCGTCTCCTGGCGCATGCTCGATCCGAGCAAGGAAGGGTATCTGCGCAACGAACCGTAAGCCGGCCGGCGGCGTGCGCGTCGTGTCGCACGCCCGCATCGGCGCGGACGCCGTTGTCCGCCCGGCTTGCCGATGAAGGTAGTATGGTGTTTTATGCGGTATGTAGACGACGCACCGGCCACGGTGCACGATGTTGATCGGAAAGCGCGGGAACCGGATACGCATGCGCGCAGCGCCGCCGCGCGCAAATCCGATGTGCACGTTCGGGCGCGTCGGACTGCCTGGAGCCTGTTCATGGAAGATTTCGACGAAACGCTGTTCATAGTCTGGCGAGCCAACCTCAATGTCCTGGTCGGCTCGCCGGGCGGCGCTGGCCGCCTCGCGCGCATGATGAACTTCTCGCCGACGTTCATGAAGCTGATCGTCGGCGGTCAGCGCGATTTCAACGAGGAATTCGTACGCGGCATCGAGCTCGTGACCGGCCTGCCGCCGCACTGGATGGACGAGCGCCGCACGCTGGACGAGATTCCGCCCGACGTCCTGCGCGCGATCGACGAGGAAACGCCGATGGCCGTGTTCCGCGGCACGGCCCATCCCGCGCCGAAGCGTTCCGTGTTGCGCGGCCCGGAACCGCTGCTTTCCCAGACCGAAGCGACGCGCCGTGTCGCCGATCAGGCCCAGCAACAGGCCGAAGCCAACCGCCGCGATCTGGTTTTTCGGAAGAATCGCGAGCTGCTGTCGCAGGACTTACGCCGCCTGGAGCGCCAGCTCGGCTTGCTGCAGGTCGAATCGATGCAGCCGAAGGTCGATGAACTCATCGCGTCCGATCGCATGAGCGAGTCGGCGAAGGCCGATCTGACCGGGCGTCTCGAACAGATCGACAAGCACGTCAAGCTGTTACATCAGCACGTCGAGAAGCTCGTGGTGCTGCTCTCGAGTCCGGATGAGCCCGACTCGGGCGAATAACCGAACGACTACTTGTTTTCCGGTCTTCAGGCGATTCCGGCTCCGGATGCACCGCGATCGGATCGCTTGCGGGGAAGGTCTCTTCCAGCGCCTCGTCGAGCAAATCCTCTTCGGTTTCCTTCTTCGGTTGTTCCTGCTTCGAACGTTCATCCCGGCTGGCTTTGGTCATGGTGCGCTCCAAGGTGCGAAATCATGGACGATTCAATATAGCAGCCTCGATGTTCGCGCGCTTCAGCTCTCCCGCCGGTAATCCGCGGGGCGCACGCCCGTCCACTTCCTGAATGCGCGCCGGAACGCGCTCGGTTCCGCGAAGCCGAGCGCATCGGCGATTTGCGGAATCGTCTCCTGCGTATGCGCAAGACGCGCGATGGCCAGATCGCGCCGCAATGCGTCCTTGATCGTCTGATAGGTCAGCCCTTCCTGCTTCAGACGCCGCCGCAGCGTGGCTTCGGCCATATGCAGCGCGGCCGCGATGCTTTCGGCTTCCGGCCAGTCCGTCGGCGCGGTTTGCCGAAGACGCGTCCGGATGCGCGCCGCGAGCGAATCCGGATTGCGATACTTCACGATGAAATTCGCCGGCGCATCGCGCAGGAAGCGCTTGAGCGTGGCGGACGTCTGCACGATCGGCAGCGCCGCGCATTCGGCCGACAGGTCGACGAACGAGCGCGTCGCGTCGAAACGCAGGTCGTTGCAGAACATGAGGCGATATTCGTCGCTGTCGGCGGGCTCGGGGCAGCGCATGTGCGCCGCGAGCACCGGAATGCGCCGCCCGACCAGCCAGCACAAGAGCCCATACACGAGGATGAAGCCCGTCGCGTAGGCGAACATCGACTTCGGTCCGGCTTTGTCGGCGAGCCAGATTCGCACGCGCTTGTCGTTGATGTCCGGCTCGAAGCTCAGATCGTCGAGCACGAGCCGCATGAAAGTCGCGATGCGCCCGAGCGCCTGCGCGCCGTCGCGCGAGGAAAGCGCCGCGTGGCATAGCAGCACGAAGCTGCCGCGCCGCATCGGATGGGCGTCCTGGCCGAAGAACTCGTCGTCGAGCGCGTCGGCGGTGGCGTTCCACAGCTTGCCGTACTGGACCGGCGACACCCGCGCGCGCGGCGAATCGAGCGTCGCCGGCGCGATGCCCGCCGCGGCCAGCAAATGCCCGCGCGCGACGCCGCGCGATTCGGCGCATCGCAATGCGGCTTCGACGAGGCTCACGGAAATCGAGTCGCGCTCGATCTTTTTTTTGGTACTTGGGGTTGTCACTAGGTGGCCAAAGCGCTCAGTTAGCGTGATCGTTTTGGGCATCGGCTAACGTTAGGCGATTGCCTAGACTCGTGCTCAGACGGCCCAGCCGCCCATCATCGACCGGGCGAGCGGCGGCCAGAAAGTTTAAACGATCGATGCGGCGAGCCTCGCCGCGCAAGCCCCCATCACCGAATTCAGAACATGATCGACGCATTTCTCACCGAAGAGCAACGCATGATCCGCGACGCGGCTCGCCAGTTCGCAACCGAAGCGCTCGCGCCGAACGCGGGCCAGTGGGACAAGGACGGCGCGATCCCCGACGCAGTCGTGCGGCAACTGGGCGAACTCGGCCTGCTCGGGATGATCGTGCCCGCCGAACTCGGCGGCACCTTCAGCGACTACACCGCCTACGCACTCGCGATGGAAGAGATCGCCGCCGGCTGCGCGTCCTGCGCGACGATGATGAGCGTGCACAACTCGGTCGGCTGCGGGCCGATCCTCGCGTACGGCACCGACGCGCAGAAGGCCGAATGGCTGCCGAAGCTCGCGAGCGGCGAGGTTATCGGCGCGTTCTGCCTGACGGAGCCGCAGGCGGGCTCCGAAGCGAACAACCTGCGCGTGCGCGCCGTCGAGAAAGACGGCAAGTGGGTCATTTCCGGCAGCAAGCAGTTCGTGACGAACGGCAAGCGCGCGGGCGTGGCGATCGTTTTCGCCGTGACCGATCCCGATCAGGGCAAGCGCGGCCTCTCTGCGTTCATCGTGCCGACGGACACGCCCGGCTTCAACGTCGGCGCGCCGGAGCACAAGCTCGGCATCCGCGCGTCGGATACGTGTCCGATCAACTTCGACGATTGCGCGATTCCCGCCGCGAATCTGCTCGGCAAGCGCGGCGAGGGCTTGAAGATCGCGCTGTCGAATCTGGAAGGCGGGCGCATCGGCATTGCGGCGCAGGCGCTCGGCATCGCGCGCGCGGCATTCGATGCGGCGCGCGCCTATGCGAAGGAGCGCGTGCAGTTCGGCAAGCCGATTCAGGAACATCAGTCGGTGGCCAACATGCTCGCCGACATGCAAACGCAGATCAACGCCGCGCGCCTCTTGATTCATCACGCGGCGCGCATGCGTACCGAAGGCGTGCCGTGTCTGTCGGAGGCGTCGCAGGCGAAGCTGTATGCGTCGGAAATGGCGGAGCGCGTGTGTTCGGACGCGATCCAGATTCACGGCGGATACGGCTATCTGCAGGATTATCCGGTGGAGCGTCATTATCGCGATGCACGCATCACGCAGATTTACGAAGGCACCAGCGAAGTGCAGCGGATGGTGATCGCGCGCAACGTATAAATCTTGGAGACGCAATGAACGAAGCCCAGGCATTCATCGAAGCACGAGACTTCCTGTTTGCTCATCGCACGGACTACGACACCGCGTATCGCGACTTCAGATGGCCGTCGCTCGATCGCTTCAACTGGGCGCTCGATTATTTCGATCCGATGGCGCGCGGCAACGACGCGCCTGCGTTGCAGATCGTCGGCGAAAGCGGCGACGAGACACGGCTTTCGTTTGCGCAGATGAGCGAGCGTTCCGCGCGCGTCGCGAATCATTTGCGGGGGCTGAACGTGAAACGCGGCGAGCGCATTCTGCTGATGCTGCCGAATCGCGTCGAGCTATGGGACACGATGCTCGCCGCGATGAAGCTGGGCGCGATCGTCCTGCCCGCGACGACGCAGCTTGCGAGCGCGGATTTGCGCGACCGCATCGCGCTAGGCGGCGTGCAGCATGTGATCGTCGATGCAGCCGAAACGAGGAAATTCGATGTCATCGACGTACCGGGCTTGCGCATCGCGGTGGACGGCGCGCAGGACGGCTGGCTCGCGTATGAAGCCGCGTACGACGCATCGGCGGAATTCGCCAAGGACGGCGAAACGTCCGCGAACGATCCGTATCTGCTGTACTTCACGTCCGGCACGACGTCGAAGCCGAAGCTCGTCGCGCATACGCATCAGAGTTATCCGGTCGGGCATCTCTCGACGATGTACTGGATCGGCCTGCAACCCGGCGACGTCCACTGGAACATCAGCTCGCCCGGCTGGGCGAAACACGCGTGGAGCTGCTTCTTCGCGCCGTGGAACGCGCAGGCGTGCGTGTTCATCTACAACTTCAGCCGTTTCGATGCCGCCCGCGCGCTCGATGTGCTCGTGAAGCACGAAGTCACGACGCTGTGCGCGCCGCCGACCGTGTGGCGCATGCTCGTGCAGGAGCCACTCGCGTCGTACGAGGTGAAGCTGCGCGAGATCGTCGGGGCGGGCGAGCCGCTGAATCCGGAGATCATCGAGCGCGTGCAGCATGCGTGGGGATTGCCGATCCGCGACGGCTACGGCCAGACCGAAACCACCGCGCAGATTGCCAACACGCCGGGCCAGCGGCTCGTGCCGGGCTCGATGGGCCGTCCGCTGCCGGGTTATCGCGTGGCCTTGCTCGATCCGGATGGCAATCCTGCCGAAGAAGGCGAAATCGCGCTCGCGCTCGATCCGCCGCCGCTCGGCCTGATGACCGGTTACGCCGATAACCCCAAGGCCACCGAAAACGCGATGCGAGGCGGCTTCTATCGCACATCCGATGTCGCCGCGCGTGGCGCGGACGGCTACTTCGTCTACGTCGGCCGCGCGGATGACGTGTTCAAGTCGTCGGATTACCGCTTGAGCCCGTTCGAGCTGGAAAGCGTGCTGATCGAGCACGAAGCGATCGCCGAGGCGGCTGTCGTGCCGAGTCCCGATCCGCTGCGTCTTTCGGTGCCGAAGGCGTTCGTCACGCTGCGTCACGGCTATTCGATCGGACCCGAACTCGCGAAAAGCGTGTTCGCGTTCTCGCGCGAACGGCTCGCGCCGTACAAGCGCATCCGCCGGCTCGAATTCGCGGAATTGCCGAAGACCATCTCCGGCAAGATTCGCCGCGTCGATTTGCGCCGGCAGGAAATCGCGCGCACGCAGGACGGCGCGCGCGGCGAGTTCGAGTTCTGGGAGGAAGATTTCCCGGAGCTGCGCCAGACCAGCAAGGCCGACTAAAGGAATTCATGAGCACGCTTGAACTTTCACGCGACGCGCCCGAAGTCGCCTTCGAGGTCGTGAACCGCGTGGCGATCGTCACACTCGACCGTCCGCATGCCTTGAACGCGCTCTCGCACGGCATGATCGCGCATCTCGCCGAACGTTTCGCGCAATGCGCCGCGGACGATTCGATCGCCGCGGTCGTCTTGCGCGGCGCGGGAGAGAAGGCGTTTTGCGCGGGCGGCGACGTGCGCAAGCTCTATCACGCGGCGCGCAACGATCCGCATCACGAGACGCCGTGGCTCAAGTTTTTCATCGATGAATATCGGCTCGATTTCACGGTGCATCGCTTTGCGAAGCCGGTTATCGCGCTGATGGACGGCATCGTGATGGGCGGCGGCATGGGCCTCGCGCAAGGCGCGGCGTTGCGCATCGCGACCGAGCGCACGCGCATGGCGATGCCGGAGACGCGCATCGGCCTGTTGCCCGATGTCGGCGCGACGCATTTCCTGCGCGTGCTGCCGCGCGATCTCGCGCTTTACGTCGGGTTGACGGGCGCGCGTCTGTCGGGCGCGGATGCGCGGCGTGTCGGTCTCGCGGACGAATGCGTGCCGTCGACGTGGCTGCGCAGTTTCGTCGAGCGTCTCGAAGCTATCCGCTGGGACGATGCGCAGGACACGATGACGCAAGTGGCGCGCGTGTTCGTGCCGAGCGCGAATATCGAACGGCACGCGCCGCTCGACGATATGCGCGCGCAAATCAAACGCCATTTCGCCGTGTGCGCGACGGGCGGCGTGGAACGCATCGTCGCATCGCTCGCAACGGATGAATCCGACTGGGCGCGCGCGACGCTCGCGCTGCTCGAAAGCCATTCGCCGACGATGCTCGAAGTCACGTATCACGCGCTTTTGCGTGGCCGTCAGATGTCGCTCGCGGACTGCTTTCGCATGGAACTCGGCGTCGTGTACCGCGCGATCGATGACGGCGATTTCGTCGAAGGCGTGCGGGCGCTCATCATCGACAAGGACGAGCGGCCGCGTTTCGCGCCGACGACGCTCGCGCAAGTGCGCGCCGAGCGCGTGCAGCACTTCCTGTCATCGCCGTGGCGCAGGGAAATGCATCCGCTCGCCGATCTGTAGGCGGGACCTCTCGACGGAATTCGCAAGCAAATGTTTCTGCAGCGAACCGTCCAGATGACCGATGGTCGAATCGGGCTTATCGAACATCGGACAATTCTGAGGAGGAACCGAACATGGCGAACCGTACGTATCGAACGGCGCTTCTTTCGGCTGGGATCGCATTTGCGGTAATCGCGCCGGGGGCATCGTACGCACAACTCAATCTTCAACAGTTCGGCTTCGGGAGCGGCAAGTCTGACGTGACGTCGGGCGCGAACGGCGCGACGCAGCCTTCGGCGCTGAATTCGCTTCTGCAAAGCTATGTCGGCGCGAACCAGCAAGTGCTGACCGGGCAGTCGACCCTCGCCTCGGCGATGGGCATGTCGAGCGTCGCGAGCCAGGCGCAATCGGCGGCGGGGTTGCTCTCCGGCGCATCGGGCGGGAACGCCGTTCCGAGCACGAGCGTATTGTCGCAACTCGGCGGCACGCAGCAGAGCGTGTCCCAATCGCTGATGCAGGCATTCACGAACGGCTCCGCGACGCCGCCGACAGCCGCCAGCAAGAAGACCTTCAGCGACGGCCTCGCGTCGCTCGGGCAGGGCGTAAAGCAGTACGCCGGCCTGCAATCGAATCTCGGCTCGGTGACGAATTCGATGAACATGTCGTCGCTGCTGGAGGCGGGTTCGAATCCGTCGACCGTGCAGGCGGCGAGCTATGTGGCGCAATCGGCGCCGGGGCAGTTGCAGTCGCTCATGCAGACGCTCTCGCAAGCGGTGCAGTACGCGAAGACCAATGGCATTTCGGTGCCGTCGATCGCGACAGCGGCGCTGAGCGGCGCGCAGTAACGCGATGTGAAGCGGCGATCACGCGCGCAAAGGAAAAGCGGCGGGGCTCATGCGAGCCACGCCGCTTTTTTCGATCGCGGGAGTTGGTTCAGTAGCTTGCCGCCTGACGCATCGCGAGACGCCTGAGCAGGGGCAGCGCCTGCGGCAGGCCCGATTTGGGCATCGAGGGCGGAAGATACGAAACGTCGGCGACGTCGGCGAGTTGCTGCATGCGCGGGTCGGGATCGAGCACTTCCAGCGCGGGCGGCTCGACCGGTTCGGCTGCGACGCGCTCCGGTTTATCGACGGAAATGCCGAGCGAATGACGCACGTCGACGCCACGGATATGCACCTTGTAACCCGCGTCGGTCACGACGCGTTCGCGCGATTTCCAGAATTCGAGTCCCGACGGCGTCATGGGATGCATCGACACGTATTCGACCACGATCTCATAGCCGCGAACTTTCGGATAATTCAACAGCAATTTGCCTGAACGAATATAACGGATGTAGCGGTCGATCTTCTTTGTGAGCAAATCCTGATGCTTCTCTTCATCGCGCCAGTCCAGATCGTCGAAGAGCCCGACATATACGCGCTTGAAGAGAATATTCACTCCGATGTAATCGATGTCGTCCACGTCACGCAAAGACATGGTCAATCCCCTGCGCCCTCAATCGGGCAAATAACGAAGGATTGCATTGTAACGGATATGCATCGCCCAAAAACCGTGAAACACCGTGTTAACCGGCACAAAATCTCATTTTCGTAAGAGTCCGAATTCTCGATTTAAGCGCATTCCGATTGTCGATAAAAAATGCGACAAATCGAGAATATCTTTATCAATTAACTCTGTCTTCCCGATGTATCCGCGAGACCCCGCGCCGACGGGGTGTCCGCGATTTCCTCGTTACTCATCGCTTCGACTTGCGGCAGCGGCGGTTGCTCGTTGATCCACGCGTTCAGAATCGTCGACGTCACGGCGAGAATCACCGGACCGATGAACAATCCGACTATTCCGAATGCAAACATCCCGCCGAGCACGCCGGAGAGAATCAGCAGCATCGAGAGATTCACGCCGCGCTTGATGAGAATGGGGCGCAGGAAGTTATCGAGCATCGCGATCATGATCGACCACACGAGCAGCATCGAAGCGACGACGGTCGATCCGTTCCAGAAGAGCCATGCAACGCCGCCGAGCAGCGGCAGGAGCGGGCCGATCTGCGCGAGGCAGAGCATCAGCATGACCGCGGTGATGATGCCCGCGGCGGGCACGCCCGCAACCGCAAGCCCGATGCCGCCGAGCGCCGATTGCGTGACCGCCGTCACGACGATGCCGAGCGCGACCGCGCGGATCGCGAGGCCGGCGAGCTTGACGGCTTCGGCGCCGCGCTGCACGGCGATGCGCGTCGCGAAGCGCGTGACGAAGCGGCCGGCCGCCTCGCCGTTCGTGTACAGAATGCCGGAGATGATGACGGTGATCACCATGTGCATGACGAACACGCCGACCACGGCCGCATGCGAAAGCATCCAGCGCGCGACGATCGTCACGTAGGGTTCGAGCTTCGCGAGCAGGCCGCCGGGGCCGGCGTCGGAGAGCATCTGCCATTCCTTCGATACGCGCGCGCCGACGAGCGGCACGTCATGGATCCAGCCCGGCGGCGGCGGCAGCGCGTAGCTCGGCAGACTCTTGACGGCGGCCATGATCTCGCCGCCGTGCTCCGCGAGCGTCGAGATCGCCGAATAGAGCGGCAGCACGATGACGACCAGCAGCATCAGCAGCATGACGGTGGTCGCGATCCAGCGGCGATTGCCGCAGCGGCGCTGCACGGCGAGCATGAGCGGCCAGGTCGCGACGACGATCGTCGTCGCCCAGATGAGTCCCGGCAGGAACGGGCGCAGCACGTAGAGACTGCCGACCGTGAGCGCGGTCAGGATCGTGATGACGAGCAGAATGCGCGCGATGTCCACCGGCTGGCGGGGATTCGGATTCGGCTGTCCGTTGGATAGGATGGGCATGATGCGTCCGGATAAAGGTGATGATCGAAGCGGCGCCCGCGCAAAGGCCACGCGCGTGACGAGGATGAACGAGCGATAAGCGAAAGCCGGCGATCCGGCAAGCCGCTCCCGGCATCGACGGGCGCAATCATAACGGCACGCCAATCCATACTACTAAAAATCGGCGCCCGTCTTCCCCTGAAATACCCTTCGTGCAGCGCGTGCCGAAACGAACGCGCGCCTTTAACGAAATCTGGAAATGCATTTTTAAATTGCCTATTCTTTTTTGCGGGCGCAGAAGAGGGCACGCAATGTTCCGCCGCGCATAACGAGGCCCACACAAGAACGATTTGGGAGACTGACATGGCCGGTTTTTCCCGTACCTCGCTCGTTGCGCTCATTGTTGCCGTCGGTGCTTTCGGGATCGTGACATCGCCCGGAATCGAAGCCGCCGACGAAATCCAGAACGCCAACACGACGCAAGCCTCGCCAGTCCCGAGCTCGCTGCGATCCATCTCGCAGCAGCAGCTCGACGGCGCCGCGGGCGACAGCGCGTCGTGGCTGCATTCGAACGGATCGTATGCCGAAACGCGCTACGCGCCCGCGACGCAGATCAACACGTCGAACGTCGCCAAGCTCAAACCGGCGTTCATCTTCCAGACCGCCGTGATGGAGTCGATGGAAACCGCGCCGATCGTCTCGAACGGTGTGATGTTCCTGACCACGTCCTACAACCACGTCTACGCGATCGACGCGGTCACGGGCAAGGAGTTCTGGCATTACAAGCACAAGATGGGTCCGGTCACGACGTTCTGCTGCGGTCCGAACAATCGCGGCGTGGCGATCTCGGGCGACCGGCTCTTCATGGGCACGCTCGATTCGAAGCTCGTCGCGCTCGATGCGAAGACCGGCAACGTGCTCTGGTCGACGCAGATCGCCGATCCCGAAGAAGGCTATTCGGAGACGATGGCGCCCGTCGTCGTCGAAGACAAGGTGCTGATCGGCACGAACGGCGGCGAGTACGGCATACGCGGCTTCGTGAAGGCGTTCGACGCGAACTCCGGCCAGTTGCTGTGGACGTTCTACACGATTCCCGATACCGGCAGCGAAGGCGTCTGGGCCGAGAACGACGCCGTCGGCCGCAACATGAAGCGCGACATCGCGGCGGAAAAGAAGACGCTCGCGGAGAAGGGCGGCGACTTCAACAAGACGCTCGGCGGCGGCGTGTGGATGGCGCCCGCGATCGATCGCAAGACGCGCACGGTGTACTTCGTGGTCGGCAATCCGTCGCCGGACCTCTACGGCGCGATTCGTCCCGGCGACAATCTCTATACCGATTCGCTCGTCGCCGTCGATCTCGACAGCGGCAAGTACAAGTGGCACTTCCAGTACATCGCGCACGACGTATGGGATCTCGACGCGGCGAGCCCGCCGATTCTCATCGACGTGAAGGACAAGAACGGGCAGATGATTCCGGGCATCATCCACGGCGGCAAGACGGGCTTCGTCTATGTGCACGATCGCCGCGACAGCAAGCTGATTCGCGTCTCCGAAGCGATGATTCCGCAGGAAGGCGTGTGGACACTGCCGACGCCCACCGGCGCGCGGATGCTGCCGGGCGCGAACGGCGGCGTCGAATGGTCGCCGATGGCCTTCAGCCCGAAGACGCGCATGGCGTATGCGGCGAACCTGCATCAGCCGATGACGTATCAGGTCGAGGAAGTCGCGTACCCCGGCGGCAAGCTGTGGCTCGGCGGCGCGTTCAAGGTGATTCCTTCCGAGCAGCAATGGGGCAGGCTCGTTGCGGTGAACGTCGATACCGGCAAGATCGCGTGGGGCTTCAAGACGGATCAGCCGTTGATCGGCGGCGTACTCGCGACGGCGGGCGGGCTCGTCTTCAACGGCGAAGGCAACGGCCTGTTCCGCGCCTTCGACGCCGCCACCGGCCGCAAGCTCTGGGAGTTCCAGTGCGGCGCGGGGGTCAACGCGCCGGCGGTGTCGTACATGGTGAACGGCAAGCAGTACATCGCGGTCGCGGCGGGCGGCAACACGCAGCTCGACTTCAAGCGCGGCAACAGCCTGCTCGTGTTCGCGCTGCCTTGATGATGACGCCTTCGAAGCGATCGAAACGCGTGCGTGTCTGGCTCGTCTACGCGCTGTGGCTCGTCGCGTGTCTGCTGTTGTCGCTGCCGTCGCTCTCGCGCGCCGCGGACGCGCAGACGGCTGCCGCGACGAAGGCCGCCATCTGCACATCGTGCCACGGCATCAACGGCAATTCGACGACGGGCGATTATCCGTCGCTCGCGGGGCAAACGTCGCGCTACATTTATGTGCAATTGCGCGACTTCAAGGCGGGCCGCCGCAGCGATCCGCGGATGTCGCCGATGGCCGCGAATCTCACGCCCGACGACATGCACGTGCTCGCCGATTACTTCGCCGCGCAAAAGCCCATCGCCGCCGATTTCAAGGCGGACCCGGTGAAAGTGGAAGCGGGCAGGAAGAAGTCCGAAGAGATTCTGTGCACGATGTGCCATCTCGGCGGCTTCTCCGGGCAGAACGAGATCCCGCGCGTGGCGGGACAGCAGTATCCGTACATCGTGAAGCAGTTGCAGGACTTCCGCGACCGGAAGCGCACCAACGACGCGGGCAACATGACGAGCGTGTCGAAGAATCTGACCGACGCCGACATCGAGAATCTGGCGAACTACATCGCGAATCTGCAATGACGCATGACAAAACGCCTACGCTTGCTGACCATTTTCCTGTCGATGACATGCGCGATCGCTTACGCGCAACAGGACGCCTACACGCTCAACGAACGCCTGCTTTCCGCGACGCGCGAAGGCGATCAGGCGTCCGTCGCGCGCTTGCTCGATGAAGGCGCGGCGATCGATTCGCGCAATCGCATCGGCGACACGCCGCTCATCAGCGCGTGCAAGAAGGGCCTCGCGCCGATGGCGCGCATGCTGATCGAGCGCGGCGCGAACGTCAGCCAGGCCAACGTGCAGGGCATCACGCCGCTGATGGCCGCGGCCTTCGACGGCAACGACGAAATCGCCGCGCTGTTGATCGCGCGTCACGCGGATGTCGCCGCGACGGATCGCGTCGGCAAGACGGCGATCGAATACGCGGCGGGGCAGGGGCGCACGGCGATCGTGCAGCGTCTGCTCGATGCCGGTGTCGATGTGAACGCGGCGTATCGCAATCATCTGACCGCGCTGATGTGGGCGGCAGGCTACGATCGCGACGAAACCGCGTCGATGTTGCTCGCGCGCGGCGCGAAACGCGATCTGCGCGACGATCGCGGCCTGACAGCGAAGGACATCGCCGAGCAGACGCATTCGATGCGCGTCGTCGAGTTGCTGTCGAAGGGTTAATCGGCCGGGGAGCGTTGCGCGCCGACGCGCTGCAAATCGCTGGCCTCGGCCGTTTCGCGAACACGCGGCCGCGTCACGCGAACGCGTCGATGCCATCGACGAGACGTTGCGCGAGACGCGGTTGCCGCAACTGCTCGATCCACCATTGCAGCGCGCGGCCTTCGTGATCGCCGCGCCAGCCCACATACAACACGTTCGGCTCGCGCGGATCGGCGGTTTCCTTTTCGACGAGTTCGCCGCGCGCAAACAACGCCTGCACGCGATAGCGCGGCACCCAGCCCGTGCCCAGGCCTTGCCGCTGGGCGAGAATTTTTGCGCGCATCGTCGGCACGGCGAGCGCGGCCTGACCGCCGAGCACGCCGTAAGCGCGTCCCGCCGAACGCGACGAATCCGCGACGACAACCGCACGATGCGCCGCGATCTGCTCGCGCTTGAGCGGCCCGCTGACGCTCGCGAGCGGATGACGCGGCGACACGGCGAACACCCACTGCATCACGCCGAGCTCGAACCAGCGCAGACCGGGAATCGCGGGCGGCTCGTTGGTCGCGCCGACGATCAGATCCGCGCGGCCGTCGCGCAACGCTTCCCAGGTGCCGGAGAGCACTTCGTGCGTGATGCGCAGCGCCACGCCGGAACCGAGCGCGTCGAACGCCTGCACGACCGGCAGCAGCGTCTCGAATTCGAGGATTTCATCGCAGACGAGCCACAGCCGGTCTTCCCAGCCGCTCGCGACCTGCTTCACGCGTTGCGTGAGCCGCGACACGTCGAGCATCAGGCGCGAGGCTTCATCGGCGAGAAGATGTCCGGCGGGCGTCAGTTGCAGCCGATAACGCCGCCGGTCGAAGAGCAGCGCGTCGAAACGTGTTTCCAGTTGCCGCGCCGCGTGCGACACGGTGGACGGCGCCTTGCCGAGCCGCGCCGCCGCGCGCGACAAGCTGCCGGTTTCACGAATCGCATCGAGCAGCGAGAGTTCTTCCTCTGACAACATGTTCGACTCCATCGAACGAGTTCATCGTCCGGATCGTACGGCAAAAGCGCGGCGGGGGTCCAACCTGAGCGTCATCGGATAACCGAACCTTCGATGGAGCTGAACGATGAAAACCTTCCTGTACACGATTCGCCGCGCCGTTGGCATGCTTGTCGCCGCCGCTGCGCTGCAACCGTCCGCGTATGCCACGAACGCGCCGCGCCCGCCGCAACCGGTCGCCGCCGCGAGCGCGATCCACTCCCGCACGATCGATGCGAACGGCGTCGAACTGCACTATTTGCAAGTTGGACACGGCGACGCGACGCCCGTCGTCCTCCTGCATGGCTACACGGAAACGAGCCGCATGTGGCAACCGCTGATGACGCGTCTTGGCGGTGAGCGCGTCGTAATCGCGCCGGATCTGCCGGGCGCGGGCGGCTCCGCGATGCCCGCTTCCGGCTACGACAAGAAGACGCTCGCGCAAGACATTCACGCGATGGTGCAAGCGCTGGGCTATCGCAAGGTGAAGCTGGTCGGGCATGACATCGGGCTGATGGTCGCGTATGCGTACGCCGCGCAATATCCCGACGAAGTCGAAAGCATCGTGCTGATGGACGCGTTTCTGCCGGGCGTCGGCGACTGGCAGAAAGTCTGGCTGTTGCGCGATAAATGGCACTTCAATTTCTACGGCGACACGCCCGAAAAGCTGGTTCGCGGACGCGAGCGCGTTTTCTTCGAGCACTTCTGGAACGACTTCGCCGCCGATCCCGCGCATTCGGTGAGCGAAGCCGATCGCCGCTATTATTCGGCGCAATACGCGCGCAACGGCCGCATGCGCGCGGGTTTCGAATACTTTCATGGGTTCCCGCAAGACGCGGACGATTTTGCCGCGTTCGCGAAGACGCCGCTTCCGATGCGGATGCTCGTCCTCACCGGCGAGCGCGCGTCGGGCACGTTTCTGATCGATCAGGCGAAGCTCGTCGCGACGAACGTGCAAGGCGTGGTCGTGCCGGGCGCGGGCCACTGGCTGATGGAAGAAGCGCCGGACGCGACGATGGCGCAACTCGTGCGCTTCATCGAGCAAGACTGATTGATATGAATGCCGTGGCGCGCCGATTGCGCCACCCCACGCAAGGAGAATCGAAATGGGACTGCTCGTCGACGGAAAATGGCAGGACAAGTGGTACGACACGTCATCCACGGGCGGACGCTTCGTGCGCAAGGACGCGGCGTTTCGCAACTGGGTCACGGCGGACGGCGATACCGGCTTCAAGGCCGAGGCAGGGCGTTATCACCTGTATGTGAGTCTCGCGTGCCCTTGGGCGCATCGCACGCTCATCATGCGCGCGCTCAAGGGGCTGGAAGCGATGATCGACGTATCGGTCGTCAACTGGCTGATGCTCCAAAACGGCTGGACCTTCGACGACGCGCCGGGCGTCGTGCCCGATTCGATCAACGGCGCGCGCTATCTGCATCAGGTGTACACCGCCGCCGATCCGCATTACACCGGTCGCGTCACGGTGCCGATTCTGTGGGACAAACAGCGCGGGACGATCGTCAATAACGAGTCGTCGGAAATCATTCGGATGCTGAATTCGGCGTTCGACGGCATCGGCGCGAAGCCGGGCGATTACTATCCGCGCGAGTTGCGCGAAGAGATCGACACGCTCAACGCGCGCATTTACGACACGGTCAACAATGGCGTCTACAAGGCGGGTTTCGCGACGACGCAAGCCGCCTACGAGGAAGCGGTGATGCCGCTCTTCGAGACGCTCGATTTTCTCGAAGAACGCCTCGGCACGCACCGCCATATCGCAGGAGACCGGTTCACCGAAGCCGACATTCGCCTCTTCACGACGCTCGTGCGTTTCGACGCCGTGTACTTCGGCCACTTCAAGTGCAATCTGCGGCGCATCGCGGATTATCCGAATCTGTCAAAGTTCGTGCGCGACGTTTACGCGATGCCGGGCATCGCCGCGACCGTGAACTTCGAGCACATCAAGCGGCATTACTACGAGAGCCATCGGACGATCAATCCGACGGGCATCGTGCCCGCCGGACCGGTGCTCGATTTCGTCGCTTCTCAATCGTACTGATACACGCCGCGCTTCGTCTTGCGACCGAGGCGTCCCGCCGACACGAGCTCGCGCAACAGCGGGCAGGCGCGGTACTTGGAATCGCCGAAGTCCTTGAGGAACACGTCCATCACCGAGAGGCACACGTCGAGGCCGATCAGGTCCGCGAGCGCGAGCGGTCCGATCGGATGATTCGCGCCGAGCTTCATGCCGGCGTCGATTTCCTCCGCGCTCGCGACGCCTTCGTACAGCACGAAGAACGCTTCGTTGATCATCGGCACGAGAATGCGGTTGACGACGAAGCCCGGCGAATTGCGCACGCCGATCGGCGATTTGTCGAGCTTCTCGGTGAGTTCGCGCACGGCGGACGCGGTTTCATCGCTCGTCTGCACGCCGCGAATCACTTCGACGAGTTGCAGGAGCGGCACCGGATTGAAAAAGTGCATGCCGATGAAGCGCTCGGGCGTGGCGAGCGTCGCGGCGAGCGCGGTGATCGAAATCGACGACGTGTTCGACGCGATGATCGCATCGGCGCGCGCGGCGTCTTCGATCTGCTTCAGAATGCGGTTCTTGAGCTCCGCGTTCTCGGTCGCGGCTTCGATGACGATGTCCGCTGCGGCGAGACGTCCGTAATCGGTCGACGTTTCGATGCGCGTCAACGCCGCGTCGCGCGCCGATGCCTCCAGCTTGTCCTTCGACACGAGCCGCTCGAGGCTGCCCGTCAGCGTTTTGATGCCTTTTGCGAGCGCGGCGTCGGTGACGTCGATCATCACGACCTTGAGGCCCGCGACGGCGGCGACCTGCGCGATGCCGTTGCCCATGGTTCCTGCGCCGACGATGCCGACGGTCTGAATCTTCATGCTTTTGCTCCTCCTTGATCTGCGCCGGCGCGTGCGGCCGGCAAACCGGAAATGGTCGAAAGCGCGCGAGGCGCGTCCTGGCATCGATTCTAACCAGCGGAAAAGGCGGTCAGATCTTTTGGCGCGATGCCGTTTGCGTCGCAAAACGCAAGGTATCGGTCGAGTCCGCTTTTCCAGTTTTCGGCGGCGAGGACGTGGCCCTTGTCGTTCACGAACAGCAGTTCGCCCTGAATGATATTGAGCGTGACGATGTCCGCGCCCCCCGAATCCGGTGGCAGCGCCTCGGGCGTGTGGCTCGAACCCGCCGTCTCGTACACGATGCTGCCCGGCTCCGCGATCCACTCGTGCTCGCGATATTTCCAGCGCCCCTGCACCGTATAGACGATCACGGTTCCCGTATGACGATGGCGGGGCATCTCGCCTTTCGCCGGCGCCTTCATCATCGCGATGACTTCGCCGCGAACCGGGTCGAGCTTGAAATACTTGACGAGCACGCGCTCGCTGTACGGCGTGAACGGCACCCACGGCAGGTCGGCGTCGTTGAGGCACGAGGTCTGGATCTGTTCGAACAGCATGATGTGGCTCCTTTCGGGAACGGCCATTTTATGCACTGCCGCGCGCGTCGAACATTGGCCGAATGGCCGACCCCTTCATTCAAGCCGGAAGGCGCGGTATCTGCTATCGTCCACGCCATGTCGACCATCATCACCGTTTCCAATCTGTCCAAGACCTACGGGTCGGGCTTTCGCGCGCTCAGGGACATCAACCTCGAAATCCGTCGCGGCGAGATTTTTGCGCTGCTCGGCCCGAACGGGGCGGGCAAAACGACGCTCATCAGCACCGTCTGCGGCATCGTCAATCCGAGCGAGGGCAAAGTGACCGTCGCCGGTCACGATATCGTCACCGACTATCGCGCCGCGCGCGCGATGATCGGTCTCGTGCCGCAGGAGCTCACCACCGACGCCTTCGAAACCGTCTGGGCGACCGTGTCGTTCAGCCGCGGGCTTTTCGGGCGGCCGAAGAATCCGGCTTACGTTGAGAAGGTGCTGAAATCGCTGTCGCTCTGGGCGAAAAAGGACAACAAGATCATGACGCTCTCGGGCGGCATGAAGCGGCGCGTGCTGATAGCGAAGGCGCTCGCGCACGAACCGGAGATTCTGTTTCTCGACGAGCCGACCGCGGGCGTCGACGTCGAATTGCGCCGCGACATGTGGAACCTTGTGCGAGAGCTGCAGGGCAACGGCGTGACCATCATCCTGACGACGCACTACATCGAGGAAGCGGAGGAGATGGCGGATCGCATCGGCGTCATCAATCGCGGCGAAATCGTGCTCGTCGAGGAAAAGCGCGAGCTGATGCGCAAGCTCGGGCAGAAGAAGCTCACGCTGCAACTCGAACATCCGCTCGCCGAAATTCCGACGCAGCTTCAGCCCTACGGCCTCGCGCGTTCGGCGGACGGCGGCGAACTCACGTACACATATGACGCGCAGGACGAGCCGGGCCGCATTATTGCGCTGCTTCGTCACGTCGACGAAGCCGGCGTGCGTTTCAAGGATCTGCAAACGACGCAAAGCTCGCTTGAAGATATTTTCGTGAGCCTCGTCAGGGAAGCCAAATGAATCTATACGCCGTTCGCGCGATCTACCGTTTCGAGATGGCGCGCGCCGGGCGCACGCTGATGCAAAGCATCGTGTCGCCGGTCATTTCCACATCGCTTTATTTCGTCGTCTTCGGCGCGGCCATCGGCTCGCGCATTCCGGAAGTCGACGGCATCAGCTACGGCGCGTTCATCGTGCCCGGCCTCGTGATGCTGTCGCTGCTGACGCAAAGCATCGCCAATGCGTCGTTCGGCATCTATTTCCCGAAGTTCACGGGCACCATCTACGAATTGCTGTCCGCGCCGGTGTCGTACTTCGAGCTCGTCGTGAGCTATGTCGGCGCGGCGGCGACGAAGTCCGTCATTCTCGGGCTCATCATTCTTCTGACCGCGCGGTTATTTGTGCCGCTCAGAATCGATCATCCGGTGTGGATGATCGTCTTTCTGCTACTCACGTCGGTAACGTTCAGCCTGCTCGGGTTCATCATCGGCATCTGGGCCGACGGCTTCGAGAAGCTGCAGATCATTCCGCTGCTGATCGTCACGCCGCTCACGTTCCTCGGCGGCAGCTTCTATTCGATCAATATCCTGCCGCCGTTCTGGAAGGCGGTCGCGTTGTTCAATCCGGTCGTCTATCTGATCAGCGGCTTTCGGTGGAGCTTTTACGGACTCGCCGATGTCCACGTCGGCGTGAGTTTCGGCATGACGCTGGTGTTTCTTGCGGTGTTTATCGCGATCGTCGCGTGGATCTTCAAGACGGGATACCGGTTCAAGACGTAGCGCGGCGCCGGCTGTCAACCAAGGCATGAGGGCGTTCATCGTATGAAGATCATGAGGCGCACGAAGCGCAATTTTCTCGGTGCGATGGCGGCCGCCTTCACGGGCGGGTTTCCCTCGGCGCCCGCCAGATCGTACGAAATCGATCACACCAGCGCGGACTGGCGGCGCCGTCTGTCGTCGGAACAATTCCGCGTGCTGAGGCGCGGCGGCACCGAGCCGCCGTTCTCGAGCCCGCTGCTCAAGGAACGCCGCGACGGCACATACGCGTGCGCGGGATGCGGATCCGCGCTGTTTTCGTCGGCGACGAAATTCGATAGCGGCACCGGCTGGCCGAGCTTCTGGAAACCGGTCGATGGCGCAGTCGCGACGCACGCGGACGCGACCGGCCACATGCGCAACGAGGTCCATTGCCGGCGCTGTGGCGGGCATCTCGGCCACGTTTTCGACGACGGTCCGAAACCTACCGGCCTGCGCTATTGCATGAACGGCGCGGCGCTTGAATTCCTGCACGACGAAGCCTGACATCGCGCAGTCATCCATCCATTTCTAGCCGACTCGCCATGAACGCACCTGAACTCAAGCTCGATGCCGCGAAGACCGCGCTCGTGCTGATCGATTTGCAGGCGGGCATCGCCGCCTTGCCCGTGCAACCTCACTCCGCCGCGAGCGTGCTCGCCAATGCGCGCGCGCTCGCCGACCGCTTTCGTGCGCTCGGCGCGCCGGTCGTGTTCGTCAAGGTCGCGTTTCCGAACGCCCCCGGCGGCTTGCGGCCGATCACCGACGCAGGTCAGGCGCAGGAAGCGCCGGAGCCGGCGGGCTGGAGCGACCTGTGCGCGGAACTGGACGTGCAAGCAACCGATATCGTCGTCACGAAGCGGCAGTGGGGCGCGTTCTACAATACCGACCTCGACTCGCATCTGCGCCGGCGCGGCATCGGCACGATCGTGCTGGGCGGCATCGCGACGGCGATCGGCGTCGATTCGACGGCGCGCGGCGCGCACGAGCGCGGTTATCAGCAAGTGTTTGTCGAGGACGCGATGAGCGATCTCAACGCCGACACGCACGAATCGACCTGCCGCTACATCTTTCCGCGCATCGGGCGTATTCGTTCGACGCAGCAGGTGCTCGCCGCGCTGGCATAGCGGCGCGTGTCGCCTATCCTGTAGCGTACGTCCGATATCGACGGACGCGAGAGGTGCGGCGATGGCGGCCATTCCCAAAGTAGCGATCGCGTGTCAGGGCGGCGGCAGCCATGCGGCATTCGCCGCGGGCGTGCTCGACCGGCTGCTGAGCGGCGAGTTCGTCAACCGCTTCGAACTGGTGGCGCTGTCCGGCACGTCGGGCGGCGCGATGTGCAGCGCGCTCGCGTGGTGCGGACTGCTGCTCGGCGGCCCGCCCGACGCCAGGCGGCGTCTCGCCGCGTTCTGGAAGGATCTGGAGGCGCGCGACGGGCCGGATATCGTCGTCAACGCGGTCGGTACGTGGTACGCACGCTTGCCCGTCAATGCGGAGATCAGTCCGTATCTGTATCCGCCGATAGCCGAAGAACGCCTGCGCGAACTGCTCGCCAAGCATCTGCCTTTCGCGTCGCTTCCCGCCGATCCGCAACTGCGCGCGAAGCCGACGCTTCTCGTCGGCGCAACGGACGTGCGTTCGGGCGACCGCGTGATCTTTCCCGGCGACAGGCTCGATCAGGACCAATTGGTCGCCTCGGCTGCGGTGCCGCCGCTGTATCGCGCGGTCGCGGCCGATGGGCGCATGTGCTGGGACGGCCTCTTCAGCAGCAATCCGCCGGTGCGCGAATTCACCGACTTCGCGCTCGATTCGCGGCCCGACGAAATCTGGGTCGTGCAGATCAATCCGCAGTATCGGCGCGAGTTGCCTGAATCGATGAACGAGATCATCGACCGTCGCAACGAGTTGTCCGGCAATCTCGCGCTCGGGCAGGAGCTTTACTTCACGACGCGCGTGAACGAACTGCTTGCAGCCGATGCGTCGCTCGAAAAGCGCTACAAGCCGATCAAGGTTCGCGTCGTGGAGATGCATCTCGACGCGAAGGATTATCCCGGGCCGCTCGACTATGCATCCAAGCTCGATCGCAATCCGGCGCTGATTCATGCGTTGATGCGCAAGGGACGCGAGCGCGCGGAATGGTTCTTCGACGCCCGCTCCCACTGGCCGCGCGAGGGCACCGCCCCGCACAGAAGCGTCTATGCGACGACGCCCGCGGCGATGTCGGCGAAAGCGTGAGTGGAGATTCGGACTCCGTGACAATCGAACTGCGTTTCATTGTTTAGGAGATTTCTTATGTCCTCGGTTTTTCTGTTCGCCTATTTTTCACTTACTCGCTGGCGGGGCCCCGCCCGTCAATCGAGTTGCCCGTTCATCACCGTGATCGGGAGTAGCGCTTGTCCCCGAGCGCTGGACGCGCGCCGCACCCTACGGCGCGCGTCCCTTTTTTTATGCGGCCGTAGCCGCAACCAGTCGAACCAGCGTGATCTCTGAAGGCGCGCCCAGCCGCTTGGGCGGTCCCCAATAGCCGGTTCCACGGCTCGTATAGACCCACAGTCCGTTGAACTTAACGAGTCCGGCGACGAACGGCTGTTGCAGCCGCACGAAGAAATTCCACGGCAGGAATTGACCGCCATGCGTGTGCCCCGAGAGCTGTAGCGTGAAGCCCGCTTCGGCGGCGGCCGTGGCGCTGCGCGGCTGGTGCGCGAGCAGCACGCGCACGATGGCGTCGTCGGGTGCGCCGCTGATCGCCTTCGCGGGATCGCTGCGATGCGCCGGATCGAAACTGCCCGCGCTGAAATCCGTGACGCCCGCGACCACGGCTTGAGCGCCGTCATGATTCAGCACGACATGCTGATTGAGCAGCACGGTCAGGCCGAGACGCCGAAATTCGGCGATCCACTTGTCCGCGCCTGAGTAATATTCGTGATTCCCGGTGACGAGAAACGCGCCATGCCGCGCGCTGAGGCCCGCGAGCGGGCGTGTGTGATCGGCGAGATTCGGCACGCTGCCGTCGACGACATCGCCTGTCACGGCGATGAGATCAGGTTCGAGCCCGTTCACGGCGGCGACGATGCGTTCCACATAGTGCCGCTTGATCGTCGGGCCGACGTGGATGTCGCTGATCTGCGCAATCGTGAAACCCTGGAGCGCGGCCGGGAGATTGTCGATGGGCACATCCACGCTCACGACCGGCGCGCGCCGCCGCGCGTTGTAGAAACCGATCGCGGAGAAGAGCACGGCGAGGAGCGGCACGGCGAGCGCGCTATAGCCGACGAGCATCGGCGAACCGACGGGCGCGCCGCGCAGCCAGTCGGCGAGATGCACGAAGAGGAGCATCACGTCGCGCGCGAAGGTCAGCAAGAGCAGCGACGAGAAAAAACCGAGCGCCGTCAGCCCGAACCAGGCGAGGCGATCCGCAAGCGACTGCGGTTCGATCTGCCGGGCCGCCATGCCGAGCGGAATCGTGATGACCGATGCCGCAAGCAACAGCGCCGCCAGCACCTTGAGCGGCAGGCCGACGGGCGCATCCGGGATGAGCCGGACGCCCACATAGATATGAAACAGAACGCCGATGCCGATGAAGCGGAGAAAGAATGCCGAGCGTCGCATAGCGCTCCTGGAGAGATCGGGGAAGCGGCAAGGAGACGGGCGGCGCGCGCCCGTGGCGGATATGGGGCCGATTCTACCGGTTAGACGCCGGGCGCGCCTTTGTCGACGCGCGTCGCGGAGAAGATGGCGAATCGTAATATATCGTTCGAATGGCTCGGCGCACGCGGCGCGGACGTTATAAATACGCCGCCTCGACTGTCGTTGCGACAGTCGCACGGCGGAATTTCCGCATCGCGTTTTTATTCGAGGAGTCCATTCAATGAATCTGAAACTGTGTGCCGCTGCAATCCTTTCCCTGTCCGCAATCGTCGCTTCGACGGGCACGGCGCTCGCGCAAGACAGAACGCTGGCGGCGACCGCGGAACAAGTCGTGAGCCAGGAGCAGCCGGTTCATATCCGGGCGCAGATCTCGGCATCGATCGCGCGAATCGCGCGCTGATGGTGCGCGGCGCGAACGGTGATTCGACCGTCCAGGTGGGCAAGGAAGTCAAAGGCTTCGAGCAATTGAAAGTCGGCGACCAGATCGACGTCACCTACAAGGCCGCGTTGCTCGTCAGCGCCGAGAAAGTGACGGGCGCGGCCAAGGGCGACCGTACGCGCATCGATACGACGACCTATCAGCCGACCGTGGGTGCCGACGGCGTGACGGGTTTCGATGCGACGCGCCGCATCGAGACGATCGCGACCGTCGAAAGCGTCGACGTGAAGAAGCGCAAGATCACGCTGCGCGGCGCATGGCGCACCGAGACGCTCGACCTCACGCCGGGCATGGCTGCCGAGAAGCTGAAGAAGGGCGACACGATCCACGCGGTGTACGTGTCGGCGACGGCGGTGCAAGTGACGTCGGCACAATGATCGGCAGGACGTTCTAAACGGCAAAAAGCCTCGGCACGAAATGAACTGACCCCGCAAAGTTGGACAGTTTTGGGCTAGGCCGCTAAGGGCTGAGTTCTGTACATCACAGGACTCAGCC